>JAKDMQ010000263.1 GCA_030452265.1 Nitrococcus sp. | reverse complement strand
TCCGGCCAGCGGCGCGCGCGCTCGGCGTTGGCGTGGTGGAAAGCGGCGACGCTGACGCCGAAGTGATCCGGGTGGCCACCCACCTCGTTCAGCGCAACTAACCGGTTATAGCGATAAAAAGCCGTATCCTCCAGGCCTTTCGCCATGACCGGGCCGCTGTATTGCTGCACCTTCATCGCCAGTCGGACCACGGCCTGCCGGCTGTAGCCGCTCCCGGGTTGCGCCACCAGATCGGCCGTGAGCAAGGCGTGCAGGAAATCGAACACGCTGGCATCCGGGGCGTTCTTGGTGCGCCGCGCCTGGGCGATTGCCCAGTCGATATCGCGCCGGTCAGCCTCGGTTGGCGCCGAGCCGTCGATGTACGTTCGGTAGACCGGGAAACGGGCGACGATCTCCTTCAAGCCCGCGTGCAGGATGTTACTGGTGAAGTCGCAGGTGCGCCAGTTGGAGCGCGCGATACGGGCGGCGTCGCGCGCCAGCACGTTCAGCTCACTGCCCATCTCATGCTCCATGATGTGATGTTTGCATTGGCGCACGACCTCCTCGAACGCTAGGTCCTGCCCCGTGACGTCGCGATAAATCTTCGTAAATGCGGCCTCACCCTCTGGGTCCACGAACAGGCCGCCGAGCAGATTGGCAAACTCATAGCCGGTGGTGCCGTCGATCGGCCAGTCCTCGCGCAGGTGCTCATGTCGCGCCAGAATTTTCTCGACGACCAGGTAAACCGGCCGCTCGGTCTTCTCGCGCAGCCGTGTGCAGTAGCCTTTGGGATCGAGTAAGCCGTCGATGTGATCGATGCGCAGGCCGTCGAGCGTGCCCGCGGCGACCATGCCGAGCACCAAGCGATGGGTCAGCTCGAAGAGCTCCGGTTGTTCCATGCGCAAGCCGGCAAGCTCATTGATGTTGAAAAAGCGCCGGTAGTTGATATCGTCAGCCGCGACGCGCCAGAAGGCGGCCCGCCAGTGCTGCTGTTGGATTAGCTCATGGAGGCGGCAGAAGCTCTCCGGCTCGCCGGCTTTGCCATTGAACGTGGCCAGCGCGCCACCCACCGCCGCGGCAACGTCCTCCCGTGTGGAGGCCAGTTGCGCGAGCTCCGCTTTCAGCTCACCGGCGCGGCGCGCCACGTGCGGGCGATAGGCCGGCAGCCCCGCAAAGGCATCGCCCAACCGCTCGAGCTCGGGGTGCTCTTGGCCGAGAATTCGGTGATAGTACAATGGGCAGATCGGCAGCTTATGGGATCCATAGGCGCAGACGGCGAAGGATCCCGCCTGTGCATTGAAACGCAGCTCGATCTCGCCGGATTCCAGCACGGCGCCGTATTGGTCACCGAGAAACGGCACCAACAACTTATCTTGCAGATAGCGCTGATCGGGTTCCCAATCGATGTCGAAGTAACCGGCGTAAGGTGAATCCTGCCCCCATTCCAGCACGTCGAGCCACCACATGTTATCCGCGCCGCCCACCCCCATGTGATTAGGGACGAAGTCCAGAATCTGACCGAGACCGTTTTCCTTCAAGGCGGCGAGCATGGCCTGGAAGTCCTGTTGCGTGCCAAGCTCCGGGTTGAGCGCATTGTGATCGACGATGTCGTAACCGTGGGTACTCTCGGGTCGAGCCTTCAAGTACGGCGAGGCGTAGAGATGACTGACACCGAGCCGCGCGAGATAGGGCGCGAGCCGAGCGGCCTGGCTGAACCCGAAGTCCTTGTTGAATTGAAGACGATAAGTGGCGCGCGGGATGGGTTTATCGCTCATTGACTTCGCTCGGCAGGGCGTGCCTTGCTTAGAATTCCGGCGAGGGTCTGCACGCGCGGGTCCGCCGCCATCAGCTCGAGGGGTAGCGACTGCTTGCGCCGCCAATTGGGATACTGATCGGTAGTCGCCGGCAGGTTGACCTGATCCCGCTCATCGGTCAGCTCATCGAGCTGTGCCACCGCAATCCCGGAGCGGGTTCCGGCCAGAAATTCATGCACGGCGGCCGCGAGCGGCGCATCGTATCGACTGTTGCCGTTGAAGCCCTCGGACAGAGCCAGGCCGGCGTTGCGAAGCGCTCTGAGCAGTTGAGTGCGCTCCTGCGAACGCCGCTCGCGCTGCTTGCGGGCCTCTCCCGCGCTCGGATAGAGGGCTTTCTCTTCCTTGAGGTCGATGTCGCGTTCCTCCCACCACCCGCGCAGGGTGGCGAGGTCGTGACTGCCGATGGTCGCAAGCGCGAGTGCTGGGTATTCCTCAGGTCCAAGAAAGCTGCCATCTTCGCGGCACTCGAAAAGCACCACGCGATAAGAGAGCACCCCGGCCGCGCTCATGCGCTCGCGAAATCCCTCCGGTACCGTGCCTAGATCCTCGCCCACCACGATACAGCGCTGGCGCTGACTCTCGAGCGCGAGAATGCCGAGGAGGTCATCGAGTGGATAGGAGACATAGGCGCCTTGCGCGGGCGACTGCCCCGTTGGAATCCAATACAGGTGCTGCAGCCCCATGACATGATCGATCCTCAAGCCGCCCGCGTGACGCATGCTCGAGCGGATCAGATCGACGAATTCGGCGTACCCTTGCCGCCGCAGCGCGTGCGGGTTGAACGGCGGCAAGTGCCAATCCTGGCCGGCGGGATTCAAAATATCGGGCGGGGCACCCACATGGGCGCTCGCTATGACCACATTCGGCGCCGACCAGATTTCCGCGCCGGCACTGTCGGCGCCGACGGCGAGATCGCGGTAAAGGCCGATGCTCATGCCCGCCGCGCGCGCCGTCCGCGCCGCCTCGGCCAATTGGCAATCGGCCACCCATTGCGTCCAGGCGAGAAAATCGATCCTTGGCGCGTGCGCTCTGGCAAAGCGGGTGACAGCGGTCGCGTCCGGCTCGTGGTATTGCGCCGGCCAGCAGCGCCAGTCGGCCTGCTCCGGCGATCGCAGTGCGAAGTGCTCGCGCAAGGCCTGAAACAGGCAGAATCGCTCGAGCGCCGCGCCTTGTTCGCGGCGAAACGCTGCGAATGCCTCATGGCGCTCCGGCTCGGCTTGTGCTTGGAACGTGGCGAAGAGCAACTCCAGGACCGGCAGCTTGAGCCGTGCGACGCCCGCGTAATCGACCCGCGAGGCGCGTCGGACAGCCGCCAGATCGCGCCGGAACTCGGGCGTCTCGACCAGGCTGCGAACCTTATGCGAGCAATCGAGCTCCGGCACCGCCGTGACATCGATGTAGAGGATGTTCAGAAATAGGCGGCTGGCGGGCGAGTACGGACTGGCGCGCTCCGGATCGTCAGGGAACATCGCGTGCAGCGGGTTGAGGCCGATGACCGAAGCACCCAGCTCAGCCGCGATCGCGATGAGGCGCTGCAGATCACTGAAATCACCGATGCCCCAGTTGCGCTCGGAGCGCAGCAGATAAAGCTGCGCCGAGATGCCCCAGCGGCGCCGATCACCGCTCAACCCTGCGGGGAGATAGCAACGATCGGGCGTGATGATCAGCCGCATCTCGGCCGTGTCCGCTCCGGCATCCTCAATTCGCAGGCAGTGATAGCCGAGCCGCAATGGAACGTCGATCACGAGGCGCCGGCACTCGTAAGCACGGCCGCCATGCTCAGCGGAGCGGAGCAGCTCGAGATCGGGGAACGAGGCCGAACCCTCGTGGTTAATGCCCTCTTCCTCTTGGATGGCCCAGCGCAATGGCCCGGTTTCGACAGGCAGCCTAACCGGCACCGCCAAAGGCAGACGCGACTTACGCACGACCGCGACTGGCGGCAGCGTTTGGCGCCACTGCGAGTGCTCGAGATCCTCGAGCGCCGCTTCGGCATCACGCCCCTCCGCTTCTTCGAAACCCATGGCCGCCAGCAGTCCGCGCTTCATATCGGCGGTTGCGCGTTGGATCTCGCCGGTTGCGCTCTGAAAGTAGGGCTCGATGCCCATCCGCTCGGCAAGGCGATCGAGTGCGCTTATGATCGGCTCGCGTTAGGAGCGCGTGTCGATGTGGCTTCCTCGATCGACCATATGACCGACCAAGGCCCTAATCGGCCCGATCCGTCAGCGGGCTCTCCTTCGCGCCACAGCACGCGGCCGGCAATGGGGCCGTCCGTCCGCACGCGCTCGCGGGAAAGATTGGCGGTGAGCGTCAGCCGGCTGTTATCCCCGAGTCGCCAGCGCACACGGACGCAACTGTCGGCGAAGGTCTCGTATTCGCCCGCCCGACCCGGCACCCGCGCCAGCCTCGGCACGATCTCGGCGCGGCGCAGCTGGAGAATGTTGCGATACCAGGTGAGCCGCTGAGAGTGCGGGCTGCGGGCGCGGTCCTCCCAGGCGAGTTTGGCGGACAGAAACGTGTCCTCGGCCGTCGGGTCGGG
>JAKDMQ010000056.1 GCA_030452265.1 Nitrococcus sp. | reverse complement strand
GGGCATTATTTGTGGTGTTGTTTCAGAGGGTTGGTATTTTTCGGCCAAGCACTAGCTAAGCACAAGCAAGCGAGCTGGCTGAAGATCGTCGCCCACGCCGGGTATGCGGCACGTGGCGTCGTCTATCTGCTGGTCGGCGTGTTGGCATTGTTGGCCACGTTTGGCGGTGGAAGCGGACAGACCACCGGCGCGCAGGGAGCGCTGCGGCAACTAGTGGATCTGCCGAGCGGTAAGTTCATCCTCGGCGTGGTGGCGGCAGCGTTGGTCGGCTACGCGGCGTGGCGGCTAATCCAGGGCTTGCTCGACGCCGACGGCCACGGCACGGACGGTAAGGGCATGGTGGTCCGCATTGGGCTGATCGTCAGCGCCGTGGTGCACCTGCTGCTGGCGTTTTTCGCTCTGAGCATCCTCCTAGGCAGGGCGTCCAGCGGAGGTGGATCGTCGAGCTGGATCGCTCAGATCATGTCTACGCCCTACGGCCGTTGGATCGTGGGCGTGATCGGGCTGCTGATCATCGGCGCCGGGATCGCTCAGTTCATCAAAGGCTATAGGGCGGGGTTCCTCGAATACCTGGAGATGCTGCCGAATACGCGCGGTTGGGCAGTGCCCACTTGCCGTGTCGGGTTGATGGCGCGCGGCGTGGTGTTTTGCATAAGCGGCGGGTTCGTGGTCCTCGCCGCCTGGCAGCGGGATCCCTCAGAGGCCAAGGATCTGAGCGGCGTGCTCAGCTCCCTGCAAGGCCAGCCGTTCGGGAAATGGCTGTTGGCGATCGTTGCTGTCGGCCTGCTGGCGTTTAGCGTCTACAGTTTTATCGAGTCCGGCTATCGACGCGTCGGCCGGCCCAGGTCCGTCAAACAAGCGACGCCCGGCGTCTGAGCGCGACCTCGACTGGCGTGACGGGTCTCACCGGCCATGAGCGAGAATGCCCTCGTTATCGCGTTACGCACGAGCCTCGGTCGCGCTTAATCCTCCGCGTCTTTCCTTTTCGCAAACCAGCGCTCCACACCGAAAATCAGTTTCAGAACCGCGTAGGTTAAAGCCGTGACGCCTACCGCTATCACATACTGACCCATCGTAACCGCAATCCCGATACCCGAAACCAACAATAATGACGTAGCCGTCGTCAGACCTGCTACAACATTGCCGCCACCGGAGCGGAAAATAGTCCCTGCCCCCAGAAAGGCGACGCCGGTTACCACGGCTTCCACAACGCGCAGCGGATCTATGCGCAATAGCTCGCTGTAATTTGCCGACGCAAAACCTTCCGCAAGGAGATCAGCCAAGCTGGTGATTAGCGCCGCCGCACCCGCGAGCAGCATGTGGGTACGAAAGCCGGCGGGTTTGCTAGCCATTTCCCGTTCATAGCCGATTATCCCGCCCAACAGCATGGCGATCGCGACCGCACCGATCACACGCAATTGTTCTTCCCACTGCAGGAGAAAATCCATACGTATTTATCGAGAAAATTTAGAACAATAAAAAAGTCAATTAGAGCTTGCACGCGCCCCGGCATATCAATCTTGGGTGTTTCCATGTAGTGCCGGGCTGCAGCCATCTGCTGAATAGGCATGCACCAGGCTTGCATAGTCACGTGATCGTAGCGATTTTGCAAGGTTGCCGATTAACACTCAGCAACGACAACACCGCCGCTCGGCGGAAAAAAAGCGCTTGGCGAGGGATATGCGCACCAGCCTCCTTGTCAAAGTAGTTGGATATCGCTGAACAACCCAAGCCGGCTACGCCGGCTTAGGTAACGCCACCAACTTGCGCTAGGCTGGCCGTGACCCAGATCGCCGCTGTACTGTTAGTCGTCGCCGGCCTGTACTGGGCCAAAAGCGTCCTGGTGCCGATCGCGATTGCTATCCTGCTCAGCTTCCTCCTGGCACCGGTCGCGGACCGACTGGAACGCTTTCATCTCCCGCGCATCGCCAGTCTGATTGCGATTATGGTGCTGACGCTCACGCTGGTGGCCGGGGTCGGCCTGTTGGCCAGCAATCAGGTCTACAGCCTGGCCGACTCCCTGCCCAAATACCGCCAGAACATCGAGGAGCGCCTGCGCTTCTTTACGAGCGCGGAGCCAGGGGCAATTGGAAAGGCTGCCAGGATGGTGACGCAAGCTCGCAAGGATGTCGCCCAAGAAAACACACAACAGCAGCCCTCCGCTGTGCTGGAAGCGGAACGAAACGACGCTCCAGTGCCCGTCCAAATTCGCCACCCGCCACCCACCGGCCTGGAGCTGCTAAAAACCTACGCCGCGCCGGTGCTCGGGCCGCTAGGGAAAGCCGGGCTGGTGGTGATCTTTGTCGTCTTCATGTTGTTGCAGCGCGAAGATCTGCGTGACCGCATGATCCGCCTGCTGGGCCAAGATCGACTCGATGTGACCACCCGCGCCTTCGACGACGCCGGCACGCGCATCAGCCGCTATCTGCTGGCGCAATTGACCATCAATCTGACCTACGGGCTGCCGGTCGCGCTCGGGCTTTGGCTGCTGGGTTTGCCGGGGGCACTGCTCTGGGGCGTGCTCGCGGCCCTGTTGCGATTCATTCCCTTCCTCGGGCCGTGGCTGGCCGCGGCCATGCCTATCCTGCTATCGCTGGCCGTGTTCGACGGTTGGTATCTGCCGCTGGCGGTAGTCGGATTGTTCGCGGTGCTGGAGTTGTTCTCCAACAACGTCATGGAACCCTGGCTATATGGCTCCAGCACCGGGCTTTCGCCTGTCGGCGTGATTCTGGCGGTCGTGTTCTGGAGCGCGCTTTGGGGGCTGGTGGGGCTGGTGCTCGCCATTCCGCTGACGGTGTGCCTCGTGGTTGCCGGCCGGCACCTGCCGCAGTTCCGGTTCTTTACCATCCTGCTGAGCCGTGACCCGGCACTGTTGCCTGCGGAGCGCTTTTATCAACGCCTGCTAGCCGGCGACCAGGACGAGGTCGAGGAGCTGGCCGCCGCGATGTTCGCCCAAGTGTTGCGCTTGGCGGGTGTCGCGGCCGAAACCGGGTCCGAGCATACGCTGGTGGGTGAGGCGCTCACGCGCGTCGACGAACCCGCCGCCGCACTGGTCTGCGTCTCCGCGCTGCCACCCCGAGCGGTCAGCCACGCGCGTTATCTGTGCCGGCGCCTCGCAAGCCACAATAGCCGCGTTCCGATCATCGTCGGGCTATGGGACGTTCACGATAACCTGGAGCGGATGCGCGCCCGCCTCACCGAGGCCGGCGCGTGCCAAGTGGTTACCACGTTCGAGGGCGGCGCGGACCAGATTCAGCGCCGACTGTCCGGACTGGCACAGATATCCGCCTGACAGGCGCCGGCCGACCCTGGCTCTGCATGTGCCATATCTGGGCTGACTAGGCAGCTAACCCTTTGCAGATGTTTGCGTATCCACGCCGGGTAACGGCGGCAATCAAGCACAGCGTAGACCAGCAAGGCGGGTTACGCCGCTTGGTTACGCCACGCGATTATAGGCGGCAAAGGGGAAACGGTTTGATAGGAGCTCCGCCCCGAAAGGCGTGCGGGAATGGCGAGGCTCGGCCGGCAGCGGACATACCGCCCCGCGTTCGCGGAGGTGACCGGCTTCGGCCATTTCCCTAAGCCATACTCAATTTCACCTGTCCCGTGCCCGCCGTTGTGACCGCATCGCACCAGTGCACAGCGGTGGCACCGGTGAGCGGCCGCTGCCACGCCGAGAGCCGATCGAGCCACGCTATCAGGGCCAGCGTCCGCGAGATGCGATCGCCGGCAGCCGTCTGCCCGATGCCATGCGCATGCTGGCGCATCGCGTCAATCAGTAGAGCCTTGTCGAGCAAGCCCAGATCGTCAACGCGCGAGCGCCGGACAAGATCCTCGAGCGGCGCCAAGTGGCGTGCCAAGCCCATGAAAAAAACGTCGTTGAAGCCTCGCTTGTAGATCCGCGTACGGATGGGCTGGGGCAGTACACCGCGCATACCGGCCGATAGCAGTGGTTTCGATACTCCAGGCACCTCGCGCAACTCTCGCGGCAAGCCAAGGGCAAACTCGATCACGCGCGGATCTAGAAAAGGCCGGGATACATGAATACCGACCGGCCCTGCAAGGTACCAGCCGGCCCAGCTACCCGCCGCGCAACCGAGGCCTATTCGGTAGGCAGCGCGCTCGATTGGAAAGCGGCGCCCGAATCGAGCCCAGTCCAGCCCTTCGCGTCGCAAACCGTGAGCCCGAGCGAATGAGCGGCGGATCCACGGCGGAATGCTATAGCGACCAAGAGCCGGCCAGCGGCCGTGTCCGCCTCGTAAGAACACCCTTACGCCGTCGCGCAGCATAGGCGGCACACTAGGAGCAATGGCGGTTCGTCTGAGTACGGACCATGCGCTCTCGTTGCGGACAAGGGACCAGCGGCGCGCCTCACGCAGCGTCGCCAAAACGCGCCCCCGGCGCAAGAGATCAGCCATATGCAAGCGATTGCCTTCGGCTGTCAGCTCGGCACCGGCGCCAGAGAGCACATTGGTGGCACCAACGCCGGCGGCAGCGTCCACCAAAGCGCGCTCCGCGGCAAGATAGAACAGGCCAGGGTAAGGTTCGTCATGAGGGGGGATCTCACGATCGAACCACCCGAACGCTAACAAATCATCGCCCCTTAGGAATTTAGGCTCAATGGGACCGCCCTGCTGCAATACCAAGTCTATGTAGCTCTGCTCGCAGGCAAGACTCTCAAGCTCGTACACCAGGGACAGCGTTGGAAGTCGCCGTCGTTGAGGGTGCTTGGAAAAGATCTCACGCGCAAAGCAGACGATGGACGAGCTGTCCATCCCCCCTGAGAGATGGGCCGCGGGGCGGCCATGGCGTGTGCGCTCCTCGACGGCTTGACGCAACAAAGAGGTGTAACAAGTACCCGCCTCCTCCAGTGTCATGTTGGTCGGCTGGCACTGCTCGTTGTTCCATCGCCAAGAATACCTCCAGAGTTGCTCCGATTGTCGGCCGGGGCACAGCGCGAGCTGGGTACCGGGCAACACGCGACGAAGGCCGGTGAAGGCGGTCTTTTCCTCAGGGCGCTCTACAAAAGCGGACGTGAACATCAGAAAGCGGCCCACGAATCCGGGGTCGACATTAGCGCCCGGCACCTGCGCCGCGAGTGAAAGGAGGCTTGTGCCAACGCGCACACGCCGATACGCGCAGCAATAGTAGAGCGGCCAGACGCCGAGGGGATCGCGCTGGACAATGATGCGCCGCTCGTCGGGATCAAACACCGCCAAGGCGAAGGCCCCCTCCAGGCGCTCAAGCCCCTTTGTGCCATGGCCGCGGAAGATCTGGAGAACCAGCTCGGCATTGGACAACGCCTTCTCTAAACCTGTCCCGCGCACGCTCTGCGGGAGCTCAGCGCAATAGAAGAGTTGTCCGACGAAGGCTACCGCGGCGCCCGTGCGCGCATCGCGGGCGAAGGTCAGGATGGGGACGTCGGGCGCCTCCCGCTCGGGCGCAAAGATGCGAAATTCGGCCGGTCCATCCCGGTTGAGCCGGATCTCAAATCCGAACTGCAAAAGCTACCTCTAGTTTAGTCGTACCAGGCAACGCGCGTGAAAGTGTCACAACGGGCGGCGTCGTCCGTGATCGTTCGCCCGGCGCATTCGACCCACGCGTGCGCCGTGAACGGGTGGCGCTGGATTCCCACTATCAACGTTGCGCGTACCCCTTGGCAACGCAGGAGCTGAAATGCCACGAGCGCGCGCTCCTTGCACGCCATGGGCAGCAAAAGGCTCCGCGATGCCGCGGCGCGCACGCCCTGGTCCACGCTTTCCAGCAGTCCATGCGGCGGCGTAACCTGATTATTCAACGCAGGCCGGTGCAGGCGCTCCCAGAGCCGAAGCGTGCGGTGCCAGCCAAGCAGACGCAGACAAAGCCAGGCCGACATCAAGTGCATCAGGATGTTGGCCCGACCGGGAGAGCGCACATGTGCGCCACATCGCGCCTGCGCACGCCGCGCAAGCCTTCTCCGGCCGGTGTGACGAAATCCACCAGTGTCCGAGACGATAAGCTTTCGTCGTTCGAGGTCGCCTAGCAGCACGAAGGTGTCCGTGCGAACCCGATCAAAAGATACCGCGTAGCGCGCTGCAACGCGTGCCGCAGCCGCCCCAGGGCCGTGTTCCAGGGCCAGCGTGAGGAGTGCAGTGCCGATCCGATCGAGCGCGTAGAAACGTCCCCGTTCAAAGTCGAGGAGGCGCGCGACATCTTCCTGCGCCACCATAAAGACGCCCTCCGCTAAGCGATGAGTCACACCCTCACGAGCATCGGCTTTGGTTTGGATTCCGACCCAACTGCGCGCGCGTTGCCGTCCCACTTACCGTCCTCGCCAGCAAGGCGGATATTCGAAGAGGTCGCCGAATTAGAGCCCCGCGACCTCTTCCCCAGCAGCCTGTCAATTAGATGTACCAGTAGGCGCTTTCCGGCCCGTCGTAATCGTTCCCTTCGTAATAGCTTTGCACACTCTTAAGCGAGCCGAGCTCGTACAACTGGGGGCTGCGGTATTCCTCCGTGGGCGTCTGCACCTCCGCGGCCGAATCGGCGCCTTTCTCTATCTCTTCTTGACACATTGTTTCATCTCCTCGGCCATAGGCCTTGCGATCGAGCCTTGGCGGCCAGCCATCGCGCATCCAACGCCTCGGTAGTTCTCCGCTGGACCGCCTAATTTGATTCAAGCACAGCGTTCGAGAAAATCCACCTTCCCTCCTTAGCCCTGCCCCTAGGCTAGATATCGTGCGGATCGCGACTCAGAACGACGGCGAGCGCAAGCGCTGATGGACGCGGGGGATGGGCGCCGTCCCCCAGATAAGCCGACGCGGCGGCTCATGTACTGGCTATACGCCCGCCATCTCGTCGAGGTAGACTCGATCTAAGCTACGGGGGGGATGCGCTCATGCCGTCGAACGACGATACTCTTGCCCCGCGCCCGCCGGACGACGCCGGCGTCGTGCCGACGCCCGCAGGCGAGCGCGACCCCGAAATCCTCATCGACCACATCAGGGAAATAAGCGAGACCGTGCGCGCCAGTTTGTTCTGGCTCCTAGCCCTGCTCGCCTTCGTCGGTTTCACCATGTTGGCGCACAAGGACGTCGCTTTCTTCGTCGCGGGCTTCACCACCGAGGTGCCGTTCGGCGGGGTCAGGGTAGCGACGAAACCCTTGTTCATCACCGTGGCCCTGCTGCTAGCGGGGCTCTACATGTATCTGCACCTTCAACTGGTTAGCCTTTGGGACGAGCTCGGTGACGCCCCCGAGCGAATCGGCCCGAACCGCCTCTTCGAGCGCGTCCATCCGGGGATCATCGCGCAGTCGGCGGTTCTCTACCGCAGCCGCGCGCGCCCGGACGGATCGGCCCCGCCGCACGCCTTCGGCGACGCGATGGCCGCGATCATGTTCCTCCTCCTCTGGCTCGCGACCCCGGCGCTGCTCACCTACATCTTCTGGCGCTCGATGGCGTTGCACAGCCCGGCGCTGACCCTGTGGATCGGCGCCTGCCTCGTCGCGGTTGGCTTCGTCGGCTTCCGCGGGGCGAGGATCTCCCGCGGCCGCCTCTCGCGGCCGAAAGAAGAACGGGAGAAGGTGCACGCACCCGCGAGATTCCACCGCGCGCTCGGCGTCGGCGGCCTCATCACTATCATCGCCGTCCTCTGCGCCCTCGCCTGGGAGACGACTAGGGGCGGTCTTCTGCCCTACGAAAAGGGCGAACCGCCGCCGCTTCTCGTCTCCGCCGATATCAGCGAGGCCGAGCTCACCCCACGCCCGCCCGGCTGGCGCACGTACGACGTCTGGATCGAGGATTTCGACGAAGCCTACCGCGATCGACAGGGGCTTGCGCCGGAAGAGCGGCTGGACGAACAGCAGGCGGCGTCGTTAAAGGCGGAGGCGTGGCAAGAGTATGGCAACTACCTCAAGTCGCTCGTCGCGCCGGACCTGACAAAGCGCGACCTCAGAAAAGCCATACTACGTGAAGCGTTTTTGCCCAGCGCCGACCTTCGCGGGGCGCAAATGCAGGGCGCGGACCTTAGCTCTGCGCAGATGCAGGGGGCGAACGTCGTCGGTGCACAAATGCAGGGTGCAATATTCGAGCAAGCAGAGATGCAAAAAGCGAACTTCGAGAACGCACAGATGCAGAGGGCGAACCTCAGCTATGCGGGGATGCAGAGAGCGAGCTTCTACAACGCGCAGATGCAGGGGGCGAACCTCCGCGGGGCGCGGATGCAGGGGGCGAACTTCCACTTCGCGCAGTTGAAGGACGCGCAGATGCAGGGGGCGGACCTCAGCGGGGCGGTGATGATGACGGCGGATCTCCGCGGGGCGAGGATGCAGGGTTCCAACTGCAAAGACGCTGACTTTCGGGCCGCTCTCGTGCACTCGGCCGTTCTTAGCTGTCGTGAAAAGTCACTCACCCAAGAGCAGCTACGACTCACGGTCGGCGATGACAACACGATCTTGCCAGAGAACCTGCATGTCTGGTCCTGCCTCAAGCCCGCGGCGCTATCGTCAAAATTCCTTACCAAGATCGAGAAGCTACTAGCCCGTTATCCGGAAGAACACCGGACGTTGTCGCGCGCCGAATTCGAGGGCCTGCTCTACTGCGACGAGGGCCAGGTGCCGCACGAGGTCGGCCGTCATCCGGAGCCGGCGGCGGCCGATTGACCCCCCCCGGCAAGGCGATACCGTGTCGGGACGCTTGTCATATCTCCTCGGCTAGAGGGAAGGCGTCGATGCAAATGCGAGGCGATTACTTCAGCGCTTCCCTAACATTGGCACTTGCGCTCACTGCGAGAGCATAGAAATCGGTCGGACGGCGGCTTTGCATTGGCAGGCACCATTTGCATGAGATAAGGAGTCGATTGAGGACGAATCGCTCGCGCTGGTCGGAGATACTGAGGCGGTAGAGTAGTCGCTCCAGTGCATAGCGTGTGAGGAGTATCTGAAAATCAATCTCCTCTGCGCGGGCGCGGTCGAGAAGTCGAGCGCGAACCGAGGCGCCGATATTGCGAGACCCACGCGCCATTGGCGACTGTCGCTTCCACATAGGGCCGCATCACCGACCAGACACGAAACGTGCGCGCGAATGCCCATAGCTGATCCGGCGTCGCCCGTTTGGTCCGCAGGCCTTCGCGCAGCCCCTCCAGTGCGATGTCGAGACCGATCTTGTTGCGATACCGGAAGCAGTCGACGATCGTCTTGGCGGGTTCGAAAATCGGCACCTCTATCCCCTCGATCAGGTGCCGCTTCACGCCTTCCTTGAGGGCGCGGCTGCTGAACCGAACGAAGCGGATCGCAGGATATCCAACCTTGGGCTTCCAGCCCGTACGGTGGATAGCGATCCATACCGCGGACGGCATCTGCAGTGTCAGCTCATGAAACTGGAGTGCGGATGTGAGACATACCACGCCCTTGGGCACGAAAGCGGAGGCCTCGGCAAAGCTGCGCCGGGTATCCGGAGTGGCGTCGGTCAGATGATAGAGGCCGCGCGCCACGCGTGTCACGGCGCCTTCGCGAACCAGGCGGGCAACGGTCTCGGCCCCAACTTCGGCGTCGCGCAGGTCGCGCAGGTCGCGCATGCGGACGAGCCCCTTCTGGCGGAAGAGGTTGCGTGCCGTCTCGCGCTGTGTCCTCGTCTGTGGTGACATGTGCTATGCTTTTACCGATAAGTGCAGAGGTTTTATCACAACGGTGGACCGAAGCTCAATCCTATTGATTTTGTCGCCCGGGTGGTGAGACGGCAGGTCTCGTGAGTAACGGCGCTTGGGGTCCGAACGGCGACCTGTTACTATACGCGAGCAGCGCCGTTTGCCTCATCAGCCTTTATAGAACCCAAAATCTTGAGTTCCAAAAATCCTCGGTCAAGCAATCCGATGACGAGCGCCGAGCGCCGGGCATCGCTCGGTCTCGCCTCGATCTTTGGCCTGCGCATGCTCGGGCTGTTTTTTATTATGCCCGTCTTCACGCTTTATGCGGATGAGTACACCTCAGCCACGCCGCTGCTGATCGGGCTCGCGCTCGGTGCCTACGGCCTCACCCAAGCCATTTTGCAGGTGCCGATGGGCATGGCCTCGGACCGGATTGGGCGCAAGCCCATCATCATAGGCGGGTTGATAGCATTCGCGCTGGGTAGCGTGGTAGCAGCGCTGTCGACGAGCATCTACGGCGTCATCATCGGCCGGGCCCTGCAAGGTTGCGGTGCGATTGCCGCGGCCGTCATGGCGCTGGCGGCCGATGCGACGCGCGAGAGCCAGCGCACCAAGATCATGGCTCTCATCGGGATCAGCGTGGGCGCCGCCTTCATGTTGGCGCTTGTCATCGCACCCGCGGTGGCTTATTACGTCGGGCTCACGGGTATCTTCTGGGCCACGGGCGCACTCGCGTTGATATCCATGGCGCTGCTCTACGTGTTCGTTCCCGGCCACTACGAGCATTCCCATGACCGCGAGATCCGCCCCGGTTCCTTTGGCCGGGTGCTGCACCATCCGGATCTGATCCGGCTCGATCTGAGCGTGCTTGCATTACATATGATTCTCACCGCGAGCTTCGTAGTGTTGCCGAAGGTCATGGAGAACAGCATGCACCTGGCGGCGCCCGAGCACTGGAAGGTCTATGTACCGGTGATGTTGATTTCCGCCGGCCTGCTCTTCCCAATGGTCAGTATGGGAGAGTCCAAGGGATTGATGCACCGCTTGATCGCGGCAATGGTTGCCGTGCTGGGCATTGGCTCATTCGCGCTCGCGGACGCAATCGGTATCGGGCCTTGGGCCGTTGTCGTCGCGTTGATCGTCTATTTCACCGCCTTCAATGTTTTGGAATCGAGCCTGCCTTCACTGGTTTCGCGCTTCGCTCCGGAAGATGCCAAAGGGGCCGCGCTGGGCGTGTTCTCCACCTGCCAGTTTACCGGTGCTTTCCTCGGCGGCATATCGGGCGGAATCGTCTACGGGCGCTTCGGCGTTGAAGGGACGTTCCAATTCTGTGCCGCAATTGCCGGCTTGTGGTTTCTCGCGGTATTGGGGCTGCATTCGCCTGGACAGAATCAGGCACGCGATAGCGAGTACAATAGCGCCTGAGCTTGCAAGGGCGGCCGACGCGCCCGCGCGCGAGCTGTAAGCCGCCGCTTTGCAGTCGAAAGCCACATTTTAGTCAACGAATTTGTGCAATTTTTTAGGGAAAGGACTATGACCGATCTCATCCAGCCTCATGGGGGCGAGCTAATAAATCTTTATCTCTCGTCTGAAGAGGCGGCCGCGGAGAAGGCGCGCGCCGTTGATTACGTCAGTTGGGACCTCAGGCAGCGCCAGCTCTGTGATATCGAGCTGCTGCTCAGCGGTGGCTTCTCGCCCCTGCAGGGCTTTCTTGGCCGTACCGACTGGGAGCACGTGGTCGAGGAGATGCGGCTAGCCGACGGCACGCTGTGGCCGATTCCCATCACCCTTGATGTCACGCGCGAGTTTGCCGAGGGCCTCGGGGTGGGCGACAAGGTGGCCCTGCGTGATGATGAGGGTATGCTGATCGCCGTTTTGGACGTGGATGAGATCTGGGAGCCCGACCGACGGACCGAGAGCCGCGGGGTGTTCGGCACGGATGATATCGTTCATCCCGGAGTGCATTACCTCCTGCAGCAGGCCCATCCGGTCTGCCTCGGAGGGCGGCTGCGTGGCATCAGTGAACCGGTGCATTACGATTTCACGCATCTGCGGGTGACCCCTCGGCAGGTACGCGAGCGCTTTGCCAAGGCGGGCTGGCGCCGGGTGGTGGCCTTCCAGACCCGCAATCCCATGCACCGAGCGCACGTGGAGTTGACGTTTCGCGCGGCGAAACAAGCGGAGGCGAATCTACTGATCAACCCGGTGGTCGGCATGACCAAGCCCGGCGATGTGGATCATTTCTCCCGCGTGCGCTGCTATGAGCATGTCATCAAGAAGTACCCGGAGCAGACCACCGCGCTCGCGCTGCTGCCGCTGGCCATGCGCATGGGAGGTCCGCGCGAGGCGCTGTGGCATGCGCTTATCCGCAAGAATCACGGCTGCACCCATTTCATTATCGGCCGCGATCACGCCGGTCCCGGCAAGGATAGCAACGGCGAGCCCTTCTATGGTCCGTACGAGGCGCAGGAGCTGGTCGGGCGCTATCGTGATGAGATCGGTATTGAGGTAATACCGTTTCGGATGATGGTCTTTGTGAAGGAACGCGCCGAGTATGCGCCGATCAACGAAGTGCGGGACAACGAAACCGAGCTGAACATTTCCGGTACCGAGTTTCGCCGGCGCATGCGCGAGGGATTGGAGATCCCGGAGTGGTTTGGTTACCGGGAGGTGGTGGAGGAACTGCGCCGAACCTATCCGCCGAAGGCGAAACAGGGTTTCACCATCTTCTTCACCGGCCTGTCCGGGTCCGGAAAATCCACCATTGCCAACGCCGTCATGGTCAAGCTCATGGAGCTTGGCGGCCGCCGGGTCACGTTGCTGGACGGCGATCTCGTGCGCAAGCACCTCTCTAGCGAGCTCGGTTTTTCCAAGGAGCACCGCGACCTCAATATCAGGCGCATCGGCTTTGTCGCCGGCGAGATTACCAAAAACGGCGGGGTTGCCCTGTGCGCGCCGATCGCGCCCTATGCCGAAACCCGCCACGCCGTGCGTCAGATGGTGGAGGAAACCGGCGGTGGCTTTCTCGAGGTCCATATCGCGACGCCCCTGGATGAATGCGAGCGCCGCGATCGCAAGGGTCTGTATGCCAAGGCTCGCGCTGGACTGATTCAGAACTTCACCGGCATCGACGATCCCTATGAGGTACCGGAGAACCCGGAGCTGCGCATCGATACCATCGATTGCACGCCGGATGAGGCGGCACAGCAGGTCATCCTCAAGCTGGAGCACATGGGCTACATTAGGTTGCGCTGAGCGCTCTCCGCAGGCGCCCCGTGCCGGTAATGCCGAGACTGGGTGGCGCTTCTCTCCGATCGGCTCCCGGGGTATGCTCGCGTTAGGGTGGGTGATTCGCCAGGGCGCAATCGGGTATAGCCAAATGGACCATGCCGCTTTCATGCGACGCGCCATCGAGCTCTCGCATGAGAAAATGAACGCCGGCGTTGGCGGACCTTTCGGGGCGGTGATCGTACGCGATGATGGCTGCGTGATCGCGGAGGGGTGGAATCGGGTCTGGAGCGCGATGGATCCGACCGCCCACGCGGAGGTGGAAGCCATTCGCCGCGCCTGTCGGGCGCTCGGGACCTATTGTCTGGCTGACTGCTCGATCTATACGAGCTGCGAGCCCTGCCCCATGTGCCTGGGAGCGATCTACTGGGCGCGGCTGCAGGTTATCTACTACGCCAATGCGCGCGCCGATGCCGCGGCGATCGGCTTTGACGATAGCTTTGTCTACGATGAGATCGCGCGGCCACCGGCCGAGCGCAGCGTACCGGCACGGCGCCTGCTTGGTGAAGAGGCCGCGGCCGTATTCCAAGCCTGGCAAGAGAAAGCCGATAAGACTATGTACTAAGGCCTGTTCCAAGGGGGAGGATCGAACCCGTGACTCGGACCGAGAGCCATGATCGGAAGCAGGCGCTCGATGAATTCATCAAGGCCATGCCGAAAGTCGAGCTGCATCTGCACATCGAGGGGACGCTGGAGCCGGAAAGTGCCTTTCGCTTCGCCCAACGCAATGGCGTGTCGCTTGACTTCGAAAATGTCGAGGCGCTGCGCCGCGCCTACGACTTCGAGAACCTGCAGTCGTTTTTGGACCTGTACAACGCGACCATGAGCGTGCTCTGCACCGAAGAGGATTTTTTCGATCTCACCTGGGATTACCTGGCGCGGGTTGCCGAGCAAAATGTAGTCCACACGGAGATCTTTTTCGATCCCCAGGGCCACACCCGCCGCGGGATTCCCTTTGCGACCGTGGTCGCCGGCATCTCCCGCGCCCTGGAGGCTGGGCGGCAGCACTTCGGGATCAGCTCTCGGCTCATTCTCTGCTTCTGGCGTCATCTAAGCGAAGAGGATGCGTTTGCCACCTGGGCGCAGGCTCAACCCCACCTCGACCACATCACGGCGGTTGGGCTCGATTCCAGCGAAGTGGGCCATCCGCCCGAGAAGTTCCAGCGCGTCTACGCCGCGGCCCGCGCCGCGGGGCTAAAAGCCGTGGCGCATGCCGGCGAGGAGGGTGGGCCCGATTATATCCGGGGCACCCTGGATACCCTGCAGGTCGATCGCATCGACCACGGCATACGCTGCTTTGAGGATAGCGCGCTGGTCCACCGCCTGATCGATGAGCAGACTCCGCTCACACTCTGCCCACTGTCGAACCTGCGCCTGGGCGTGAGCAAGAATTTGGTGTCGTATAACCTGGCCCGAATGTTGGCGCTGGGTCTTAACGTCTGCATCAACTCGGATGATCCCGCCTACTTCGGCGGCTATATCACGGAGAATTTGCTCGCCGTGCGCGTAGCGCAAGATCTGGTTGCGGCGCAGGTGCTCACTTTGGGGCGCAACGCGATCGACGCGAGTTTCCTTGGCGCGGAGGACAAAGCCGCTCTGCACCGACGTTTGGAGGCGGTCGCCGTTGAGCATGGTTTTGGCCCAAGCGGATGACACATGGGTTTACTGATGTTGCAGACGCATCGTCAGCCCGGGGGGCGCGGGCAAGAAGCGCTACAGTGTCCCGGCTGACGCGGGCTGCGCAAAACCTGGAGGCAGCTCCAGCCACGATTTGCACTTGAGCGGAGGAACAGCATGGCCAGGGGAGTCAACAAGGTCATCCTCATCGGCAACCTCGGCGCCGACCCGGATGTACGTTACATGCCATCCGGCAACGCCGTCACCAATATCCGCCTCGCTACCACGGACCAGTGGCGCGACCGCGAGAGCGGAGAGCGCCAGGAGCGCACCGAGTGGCATCGGGTGGTGTTTTTCAGCCGCCGCGCCGAGATTGCCGGTGAGTACCTGCGCAAGGGCTCCAAGGTTTACATCGAAGGCCGTCTCCAGACACGCAAGTGGCAGGGGCAGGATGGGCAGGATCGCTACACCACCGAGATCGTGGCGAACGAGATGCAAATGCTCGACAGCCGCGGTGAGGCGACTACGAGCGCATACAGCCGGGATGATGGTGATGGCGACCGGCAGCCGAGTCAGCCCGAGCGGCACGTTGAGCGGCAGGCCGAGCCGCAAGAAGACTTTGATGATGATATACCGTTTTAACCCAATCATTTCATAAATCGGCTTGGCGGGGTTCCGTTCGGGGCATGCGAGTCGTCTCTCTCCTACCCTCGGCCACTGAAATCGTCTATGCAATTGGCCGGCAGGACGATCTGGTGGGCGTTTCGCATGACTGCGATTTCCCCGCGGCGCTCGAGGCCACGCCGCGCGTGACGCGCTGCGAGCTCCCGGCTACGAATTCCGAAAGCGCGCTGATAGACCGCTGGGTGAGCGAGCGGTTGGCACAAGGCGAGCCCTTGTTTCATCTTGATCGCCGCCTGCTCGAATCATTGCGCCCTGAGCTTATTCTCACGCAGAGCCTGTGCCGGGTCTGTGCCCCTGCCGCCGAGAGCGTTGCCGAAATTGCCTCGACCTTGCCGGGGCCGCCGCGTATCCTGAACTTGGAGGCCTCCACGCTCGCCGGTGTGCTCGATACGATCGAGCAGGTCGCCACGGCGCTCGGCGTAACCCGGCAAGGGGGGCGATTGATCGGCGAGCTGCAACAGCGGGTGGCCGCGGTGGTGCGTCGCGTGGCGCGCACCGAGCGCTACCCGCGGGTTGCGCTGTTGGAATGGTTGGATCCAGTATACTGCGCCGGGCACTGGACCCCGGAGCTCATCACTATCGCCGGGGGCATCAATGTTCTAGGAGAGTCCGGCGAACCCTCGGCGCGGGTGGATTGGCGCTCGCTACGACAAGCGCAACCCGAGGTGCTGGTGATCGCCTGCTGCGGGCAAACGGCCAAGCGCGCGGCACAGGATTGGGCTCGCATAAGTGGACAAAGCGAAGTTCAGGAGCTCCAGGCGGTGCGCAACGACCAAGTCTACCTAGTCGATGGCAATGCCTACTTCAACCGGCCGGGACCGCGCTTGATTGACAGTCTGGAGATTTTGGCCAAGCTCGTGCACCCTGAGCTCTTCCCGGCCAGCGACGCCGATAAACGCATCTTGCGGGCAAACCCAGATGCGAACCGATATAATTGAATAAGGATCGAGTGAATAAGAATCGATGAGTGCAACTAGTGAGGTATCACGTAATGGTTCCGCGAACGACCCTAGTGCTAGCCGGCATCATGCTCGCGACCATGGCGGCACGCTTACTGCCCCATCTGCCCAACTTCACCCCGATCGAGGCGGTGGCGCTATTCGGCGGCGCTTGCGTGGCGGACCGACGGCTGGCGCTGCTGCTGCCGCTGCTCGCGTTACTGCTGAGTGATTTGCTGCTGGGTTTCATCGTCTACGGCTACGGCCTTGTCTATAGCGGAATGGCCTTCGTTTATGCGAGTGTCGCGCTGATCACCGCACTGGGGATGTGGCAGCTACAGCGGCGCGCGACGGCGCCCCGCATTGGCGCCTGCGCGCTCGGCGCCGCGAGCCTGTTCTTCATTGTGACCAACTTCGGCACTTGGCTTACGAGCGGACTTTATCCCCATAACGCAAGTGGACTGCTCGCCTGCTATCTGGCAGGCCTGCCTTTCTTTCACTACACGCTCGCAGGCACGCTTGGGTATACGACATTGCTGTTCGGCGGCTTGGCGCTCGCTCGGCGCCACGCTCGCACGCGCCAGCTCCCACTGTCATCCCTGCCCAGTTAAATTCAGGATTGGAGCCTCCGCCCACCGAGGCATGCGCTGTCGCATCTACGTTCAGGTTCTGAGGCCCGCTGTGCAGCCGGGGCGGGCGCTCCGGGCGGTGATCCGCTGCACTCGGAATCGGCCATGTACGAGCCCTGCCTGTGGCGCGTACATTGAGTCCGTACAACTAGCTAGCTGCCCTGCCCGCTTTACTCCCGGAGTTCAAGAATTACGATTGCCTTCAGCCATCGTTATATACTATATTACATAGCGAGTTCAAGGTTTGTGAT
>JAKDMQ010000262.1 GCA_030452265.1 Nitrococcus sp. | reverse complement strand
GCGTCTCGCGTGAAAGGCCAGTGCGCTCGGCAATCACCGCCATGCCGCCAACGGATTCGGCTAGGTCGCGCAGGCCGATGGTCAGTACGCGGCTGTCGCCGTCTTCCAGCAAGGCTTCCAGGTAGGCCGCGCGCTCGGCGTCGCTCTGGAGATGATCCGTCGGGCGAAAAGGCACGGACGCGGGGTATTTAGCGCGCTTTGCGCTGCTTCCAGTCTTGCCAGTAGCCTTTTGCACGTTCAATGTCCTCCTGTTGTGTCCGCTTGTCGCCGCCTGCCAGCAGCACGATGAGCGTTGCACCGTGGTAAGCGAAATACACGCGATAACCCGGCCCATAGTCCTCGCGCAGCTCGATAACGCCACCACCTACCGCCTTGGTGTTACCCATCAAGCCAGTCCGAAGCCGAGTCAACCGCCTAGCGATCCGAACGCGAGCGTTACCATCGCGCAGCCCGGCCAGCCATTGAGAGAATGGCGCAACGCCTTCCGCTGTCAGGTATTCCTCGAGTTCAATGCGCATTATTGTAGCTTATTGGCCACTGCTGGAGAATAATGCAACATCGCTCCTGGGAGCGCGGACATCCTGTCCGCATGCGGGCGAGGACACAAGCGGTCCCGGCTTTCATCAGCGCGGGTGGCAACAAACGCTATGGGCGTTATTCCCGAAATGCGATGCGCAAGGTTTCGCCCCGCTCTACCTTCAGAGGATAGGCCTTTTTCAGCATGCTGAGGAATTGGGGCAGATCGTGCGCCGAGTAGCGGCCGTTGATGTGGATGCGGTACAAGCGCGGGTCCAGTTTTAGCGGCAGTTGCTGGTAGCGGGCAAATTCGCGTAGCGCCTCGGGCAGTGGCGTATCGCGGAAAACCAGCTCGCCGTGCCCCCAGGCCGCTAGGTCCGCCGCCTGCCAGTCGCGCCGGTGTCCTGCTCGGCGCCCTGGCGGTTGAATGCCAGCAATTCGCCGGCGTGTACGATGCGGCGGAATTCCGCCGTGCGCACTTGCACCGCGCCTTCGAGCACGCCCACCTGGGTGAGCTTACCGCCGTCGCGCACGACGAAGGCGGTGCCTATGTCGTACACCCTGCAGCTGCCGGCGCTGACACGAAAGGTGCGAGGATCGTCGTGCGCCACCCTGAAGTACGCCTCGCCCCACAGCACGCTGATGCAGCGGCAGGACAGGCCGTAATCGACTTTCACGACGCTGTCGGTGTTGAGCTCGAGCGTAGAGCCTGTCGGCCAGCATCAGTTCGCGCTGCTCACCGAGCGCCGTGCGCACGATGTGCGCGGGCGCGAAACTCCCCGGTGGCAAGGCGAGCCAGACCATCAGTAACGCGGCGGCGCCTGCCAGCACGGCCGCCCAGCGCCAGCCATGCCCTGCCCGCGCCGGACATGCGGGCCGCAATTTCGTTTCCGTCACGCCCGCCAGCCCGCCCAGCTCATCCCAGACGCGCTGCACGCGCAGCCACGCCGCGGCATGTCCCGGGTCGGCGTCCATCCAGGCCTGCCAATCCTGCTCGTCGCGCGCGGACCAACGCCCGCTATGACGGCGTGCCATCCAGGCGAGCGCGGCCTGTTCCTGAGGAGTGCTTTCTGTGCTCATGCTGATGCGTCGGTTTGACGCAGTATAAGTCGGTTGAGGCACTCTGCCTCCGTCAATGCTAAAGCGTGCTAGTTAACACACGCTTGCGCAGCGCCTCGTAGGCCGCCGTCAACCCGCGCACTACGTGGCGTTCGACGGTCTTTTCCGAAATGCCCAGGCGCTTGGCGATTGCACGCTGGCTGAGGCCGTCGACGCGGTTGAGGAGGAAAACCTGGCGCACGGCAGCGGGCTGCTGCTGCAAGGCTTGCGTCACGCGTTGCAGGCGCTCCCGCGCCTCCGCTGCGCGTGCGGGGTCAAGCTCTGTAGACGATTCCTCTACCTCCAACTTGGGCGCATGCCGGTCGCGCACCCGCTGCCGGTCATAAGAGTCCGCCGCCAGATTGGCGCAGGTGCGATATAGCCAGGCACGCGGCTGGTGAGGCGGCTGATTTTGCAGCAACCTAACAAAACCGTCCTGCAGTAAATCCTCGTCCTCATGCGAACCGTAGCGACGACGCAGGAAATACCGCAACTCGCGTGCATGCAGCCGAATTAACTCCGCAGCATCGAAAGTATGCGACATGACCTTGGCCGGGCAGACCGCAGGCCAGCCCTGTGCTTTTGGGCGCCTATGATGCGATACCCTGGCCTCATGCGAAATGCGACAAATTGCCACACCCCCCAGGCCCATAGATCAGGCCGCGGGCAAAGGGTCAGACTGGAATGGCATTTAGGTAAGTCCCAACGCCAGGAACGCAAGGCATGAGCGGTGCTACGGGCGCTGTTAGACTCGGGCCCCGATGACGGAGCCGATGCCGTAGGTGATAGCCATGGCCAGGATGCCGCCACCGACGACTCGAAATACCGCCCTAAGCTTGGGCGCATTACCAAGGTGAGCTGAGGCCGTTCCCGTGATAGCCAAAGCGGCGATCACAGCTACCGCAGTGACTGCCACCGCGCTCGCGCGCGGGGACGACAGAATAGCCGCCAATGGAATGACTCCGCCTAAAACGAAGGCCAGCATCGATGCCAGGGCGGCATGCCATGGGGTGGTGAGCGCCTTGGGATCGATGCCCAGCTCGAGCCGGGCGTGAGCGGTGAGTGGATCTCTCTCTGTAAGCTGTAGGGCCACCTGATGCGCGAGACTCCGGTCGATGCCCTGGGCCTGGATCAGTTGGGTGAGCTGTTCGAGCTCGGAGGCTGGATCCTCGGCCAGCTCTGTTCGTTCATGTTCCAGCTCCGCTCGTTGCGAGTCCCGTTGGCTGGATACCGAGACGAACTCACCAACAGCCATGGACATCGCTCCAGCGATCACCGCCGCCACACCCGCGGCCAGTAGGGCTGCGTTGCTCACCGCCGCGCCCGCCACACCGATCACCATGGCGGCCGTAGAGATAATGCCGTCATTCGCCCCCATTACCCCCGCCCGCAACCAATTGAGCTTGTCGGCGATTTCTGTGCCTCGCCCTTCGTCCACGCCCCGCTCCGCGGTGTTCGGCGCGCTCATTTGCACTTCCCCCGAAGTTAGGCTCTCAATGCATTATGGTGCGGTGATATGCCGCCCGGCAAAGGTTGTGCCCATGGTGATGTTCAGCGGCACAGCCATCGCTCGAGGTGCTGCCGAATAGCCCAGGCCGTAAGACAGACTGCGAGTAAATCTACAACCGGAACGCGATATCGTTCCAGTTGCGCTAATGCCGGTCAAGTCAAAAGCGTAGCGTTGCAACGCCGCGCTGCTTCGCGATGGACAGATATGAACGAGATTCGACCCACAAGCCTTCACTCTTTGTATTTGGCCGCTGGCCTACTTTCGATCGGTATCGCGGGATTCAAAAGGAAGCATCGGCTCCGAAAGCTGCGCAAATTTCCGAAAATCGAGGAGCATACGGCGCAATGCGCTTCGCTATTGCGCCCTACGCGCCCTACGCGCCCTACGCGGACTGACCCCGGCAGTCATACGCCACGGCAATATGGGACAATGTCAGGGTACGCCGGGGCAGCACGGCGCATCTGACGCTTCAGACCGAAATCAGAGAAGGGTGGGTGCGCTAACGCCTAGAACTCTCCTCTGAATCGTTTCGCGCCACGTCTGCCTCCTTAGGCGAACATTGCCGCGGCATTCCTTGTACGCCGATGGTTCAAATTATAGGGTCCGCTACAAACCCCGCGTGGAGGAATTGAGAAAGACGGGAACGACCTATATACTATGTTTAAGAGTGTTCAATTCGCCTAACTTCGTTAGTTGAGGAACGTTATGAATCTGTCGAAATATGCCATCAAGGATCTAGAGCGGCTCAAGAAGGACATCGATAAAGAAATCGGTTCGCGTCGCAAGCATGAGGAAAAGCAGGCACGTGACGAGCTCAAGGAGGTGGCAGCGAAATACGGGTTCACCCTGAATGAGTTGGTGGCCGGGACTTCCACGCCCAGAGGGAGCTCGCAAAGAAAGCAACCGGATAAATTTCGCCACCCTGATGACCCGAGCAAGACATGGACCGGTCGCGGCCGTAAACCGAAGTGGATAAAAGCATGGGAGGCTGCTGGATGCTCGATCAGCGATTTGACTGCCGCATAATGTCCGCGGCAGGGAGTCAATTCGAATTTCTGGCACCACACTCAACGAGGGGTTGCTATCCGCACTCTGTAACCGTCAACCATTACGATCTGTATGCGTAGCGAGCTCCATAGGGAGTGTAAAAACCAGTTTGAAGATCGTGTGCAACGGCCCCGGCGGAACCTGTCAACGACTTTGAGACACCGACGATTACGATTTATTGATCACT
>JAKDMQ010000261.1 GCA_030452265.1 Nitrococcus sp. | reverse complement strand
TTCTTACGATCCTTCACCATGGTCCAGCGCCTCCCATAGAAGAGTTTCCCATGGCTTCCCTTGCCGACACGCGGGTCGAAACGCACCTCCACCCCGCGCTGCTTCCCTAGCTTGCGTACCCGTTTGATGAACTCCGCTCCGTTCACGGGGAGAGCATCGTACATTTATGTTCGACGGTCAATACAAGTGCACATGCGGCTGCCCCGACCGCTTAGGGCGTGCGCACCTGCTGTCAGCCATCGTGTAGCGGCCCGGCCGCCGGCCGGAGAAACACGCCGAATCGTAGCCATCGTAGTCGCGCTAGCAAAACCATGCGGTGCAATACACTGCGCTATTGCACCCTACGGCTCTGGGCGGCGCGCCATCTACACGGCGCAGCGAAATTATCTGATCTTCGAACGCCACGCCGAGCGCTGGCGCGCCTGCTGGGAACTGGAGCACGGCGGCACGACGCCCTGCCTCGACCTGATGTAGCCGTCGCCGTCGCTCGCCAATCAGCGAACAGCCGTGCCGCTCTTATGTCCGCGCCGGTAGATGTTCGTAGGCTCTGCGTATACTCTCTCAACTCGCCGCAAACGGCGGGTGAACACAGAATCGATGAGGAAATGCACCCAAATCATGACTCGATGCGAGGGCGGATTGCCTGCTGGCTGGGCACCATCGGGCTAGGGACGATGGTCCTAGGTGTGGGCGTCTCGACGGCGGCCATCAATATCGGGATGGCACTCCTGAGTCTCGCTACGCTCCTGGTCGTGGATGAGTTGAAAGGAACCCTGCGCTGCCCCGAGCTTCGCGTGGCGTTGGCATTGACCGGGTTCCTCGTGGTGGTGACTCTCATCGCGGGCGTTAGAGAGCCGGCTCTCGCGTCAGAGCACCGGAATTACGGCTGGGATCTAATACGAATCGCGGGGCTGCCCGCCTTTGCCGCCGGCTGGTGGCTTAGCCACGGCAAACTCTCGCGGCGTGCTCTATTTGTGCTGTTCTCCATTGGAGTCATCGCCGGGGGCGCGGAGTTTATCGAGTGGGAACACGCCTTGTCCGCGCCACTGGCGGGTCGCGGGCTGATACACGGGGGCAACTTCAACAGCCTTTCCTTCCTCGCCGGCGTCCTCCTGGCCATAAACCTCGGTGCCGTACTGGCACCGTTTCGGCCCGGCTCGGCAGGCAGCCGGCGCAGGTGGCCGCTGGTTCTATTTGGCCTCGCGGCGTCGCTCGTGGCCGCCTTCTTTCTCCTCAATGGGCAGTCCCGGGGCGCCTACCTGGGAGTGCTCGGTTCCTTAATAGTGGCGCTGGGGCTGAGACTGTGGATCGGTCGCGATGGCGGCATGCGCCGGCAGACAATCACGATCCTGGTGTTGGTCGTGCTGGTCGGAACTGTGGCGTACGCGGCCAAACCGGTTCGCAGCGTCGTCCTGGATCGATTCCACATCGCATCCATGTTCGACAAATTTCTCTCCGGCAGCCTAACGTCGGGAGAGCCGGAGACTCTCGACATTCGGATCAAGCTCTGGCGCGAGGGAATCTCGGCGTTTGCGCGCCGGCCATTGCTTGGGTACGGACCAGGCGCGGCGCCGAAGCTGCTGTCGGCTTCAGAGTACACGGAAATACGCCATTCCCCCCATTTCCACAATGTCTGGATTCAATGGGGCGCGACTACTGGCGTAGGTGGCGTGTTGGGCTTCGCGCTGCTCTATGGCCTCTTGGCGCGGGCGAGCCTACGGGGCGCGCTTGACCGGCGGGACGCGTTTGATTGGGCGGCGACGACACTTTGGGCGTTCGTTGGCATCGTCACCATGGTGCAATTGCGCTACAACCAGCCGGCCGGCACCGCGGTTGTGGTATTGCTCGGCGGGATGGCCTTTGCTACGGCGTTGCGCGGGAGCCTTGATGAGCGTGCAGCAAACTGACCGAAGGCTCCGCGATACGGATGAGGCCGCAGCCTGCCGGTCCGCCCCAAAACGGATATTCGTCGTTGGCTGTCCCCGCTCGGGCACCACCGCTGTACAGAGAGCGCTAGTGAACGCCTATAGGCTCTATTCGCTAGCGGAGACGGACTTCTTTGGAACCGCGGCCGGCGGCGGACTTGGAGCCGTGGGTTGTCGTCTCGGGCTCGCGCGCTCACCGGCGAAATATGGACCGGCCTTCGATCGGCTACGAGAGCTGTTGGGCCCGTTCTCACTCTTGGCCTATCGAAACCCCACTACGCGGCGTTTCGGTAAGCTCGTAGCGAGCTTTACCACCGTGCTGGACCAGGCCGCCAGTGAGGCGGGGGAGGTCGGCTGGCTGGAGAAGACCCCGGGGCACTATCGACATCTGCCCCTCATTCGCCGCTTCGTTCCGGGGGCGAGCGTAGTACATGTCATTCGCTGGGGCCCGGATGTGGTCGCCTCGCTTCGGGATAGGGCGCTTCGATATGCAAAGTTCGAGCGCCAGGCCGAGTTTCACTACGGCGTCAGGTTGTGGAATCGCGCGCTGAGCGCGGCGCTGCGGGATGCTCGGCGCTACGCGGCGAGTGTGGTGCTTTACGAGGATTTCGCGAATTACCCAAAAGCTCTGCTCCAGGCCCTAGGTCGCGAGCTTGGGCTGGCGGAGCGTCGCGCCGGCGAGCCAGGTGGCGACTATGCAATCTATGCGGAGGAGGAGCGATGGAAGCATGCAGTCGACGGCAGCGTGCGCCCCGCAGCGTCAAAATTCAGCGAGGTCTTCAGTCAACGCGAGCGTGATTGGGTAGAACGATCCTTGAGCTTGATGGCCTATCGCCGGCTAGTGGAGCGAGCCACGAGGCCGGCGAACGTATGGCTGGACCGGCGGAATCAGGTTTACTGATCACCCCCCCAAAGAGTTTAAGAAGATCGCTCCCGATCCAATAGAGTATCCAGGTAACGATGGACTATGCGCTCGACTCGATAGGGATCGGCGGCCTGGCGCAAAAACTCGGGTGGATGCGGCTGATCGAGCGTTTGTCGCATGGCTTCGGCGAGCCCCTCGACATCGCCTACCGCCACCAAGGGTCCGAAACGGCCATTGTCGAGGATCTCGCGAGGGCCATGGCGACAGTCGGTGGAGACCACCGGCGTGCCCACGGCCAATGCTTCCGCGATGACATTGCCGAATCCTTCCACGCGCGAGGAGTGCACGAGTAGCGCCGCGCGTTTCATGAAAGCATAGGGATTGCCCACATAACCCGGCATGCTGACATCGGCCTCGATATGGAGCTCACGCACGAGCCGCTGCAACATTGTGCGCTCTTTACCCTCTCCCAGGATCACAAGGCGGCATAGGCGCGTCCTGCGCAGAATCTCGAACGCGCGCATGAGCGTAGGGTAATCCTTGACCTTCACCAGTCGCCCGACGGCGAGGACGATCGGCGAGTCCGTTGCTTGCAGCCAAGGGTGAGCGACGGGCTTAGCGGCCTGGTCCTCAATATCCGGCGCAATACTGGTATTGGGCAACAGGCGGATTTTGTGCGCCGGAACCCCGGCGAATTGCCGGGTATCGTCCGCCACCCCCTGGGAGATGCAAATGATAGTGTCCGCGGCCCGATAAGTGGCCCTAATGGCGTAACGCGTCGGTATACGTTGCCACCAGTGTCGAAACCGCAGCAGCTCCGAATGCGTGGTACCTACGCGGATGACGGCACGCGCGCTGCTGCCGGTCATGCGCCGAGCGATTACCAGTGCTTGGCTCTCGCGCTCCTTGGTGCTTAGGATGGCCGCCGGCTTTGTATCCCGCATGTAGCGAGCTAGCGTGCGCACGCGCGCGAAGCGTCCGCCATCACCAAACTTGATGACGTTGATGGATTTGCTCAGAAACGGCAAACCCGGGGCCGCGGCCTCGTGAATCAGCATGTCTACGCTACCACCCGCATCCGCCATTGCGTTCATCAGGTTGGTCATATCCTTGCCGATGCCGCCGGGATTTGTACTGAAATCGACAAAGCCGATTCGCCGGTGCATTGAGTGGACCCCATGATCTAGACCAACGGCATGGGTAGCATGCCACGCCCATAACGAGGGCCCGCTGCGCCCGCTAGTAACCGTGTCGTCTGCCTGCCGAGATCTTGGCATAGACGGCCAGGTTGCCGCGCACCATGGCCTCGATGGAAAACGCCCGCTGCACCAGCACACGACCCGCCGCGCCATAGCGCCGGGCGAGCGCCGGCTCGGCGAGCAGGCGGTTCACGGCCGAGGCGAGCGCGCCGGTATCGCCCGGCTCTACCAGTAAGCCATTTTCGCCGTCGCGTACCGCCTCGGGGATGCCGCCGGCGCGGCAGGCGACCGTCGGCACCCCACAGGCGGCGGCCTGCAGTAACGCAACGCCCAGCCCCTCCCTGCGCGCCGGGTGCACCACCAGCTCCAGATTCGGCAGCACCCGCGGCAAGTCATTCCGGAAGCCGGCGAA
>JAKDMQ010000260.1 GCA_030452265.1 Nitrococcus sp. | reverse complement strand
CCACGTTGACGTGGCCAAGTTACGGGAAGGCACGGATCTCACGCTCAAGATGTTGAATCAGGCCATGGAGAAGTTCGATATCCATGAGGTCAACCCGCGGGGCGAGCGCTTCGACCCCGAGAAGCATGAGGCGATGGCCGTCCAGGAGTCGGCCGCGCACGACCCGAATACCGTGATCCATGTGGTGCAAAAAGGTTACCTGCTCAGCGACCGTCTGCTGCGGCCCGCGCTGGTGATTGTTTCCAAGCCCGACCACCATCGTCCCTCCGGCGCCGAGATCGATGAGCAGGCTTGAAATACCGCTGCCTGGCCGCATTTAACCAAGCAGATTTGGAATATTGCGAGAACCCCAACGGTCACGAGGTGAGAGAGGGAGCAAAAGCTTATGGGTAAGATCATCGGCATTGACTTGGGCACGACGAATTCCTGCGTAGCCGTGATGGAAGCGGGCAAGGCCCGGGTTATCGAGAACGCCGAGGGCGATCGTACGACCCCATCGGTGGTGGCATTTACCGAGGATGGCGAGGTTTTGACCGGCGCCCCGGCAAAGCGCCAGGCGGTTACGAATCCGGAGAATACGGTCTACGCCGTCAAGCGTCTGATCGGCCGGCGCTACGAGGAAGAAGTCGTGCAGCGTGACGTGCGCGAGATGCCTTACAAGGTCGTCAGGGCCGACAACGGTGACGCCTGGGTGGAGGTGTACGGCAAGAAGATGGCGTCTCCGGAGATCTCTGCGCGCACGCTGATCAAGATGAAGAAAACCGCGGAAGACTATCTCGGTGAGGAGGTCACGGAGGCCGTGATTACCGTGCCCGCCTACTTCAACGACTCTCAGCGGCAGGCGACGAAGGACGCCGGTCGCATCGCGGGCCTCGAGGTCAAGCGCATCATCAACGAGCCCACCGCGGCCGCGCTGGCTTACGGCTTGGACAAGCGGGGCGGCGACCGTAAGGTGGCCGTTTTCGACCTAGGCGGCGGCACGTTCGATATCTCCATCATCGAGATTGCCGAAGTCGAGGGCGAGCACCAGTTCGAGGTGCTCTCCACGCACGGCGATACTTTCCTCGGCGGCGAAGATTTTGACCGTGCGATCATCAGCTACTTGATTGCCGAGTTCAAGAAGGATCAGGGCATCGACCTGGCCGGCGATCGGCTGGCTTTGCAGCGCCTCAAGGAAGCGGCCGAAAAAGCCAAGATCGAGCTGTCATTCGCGCAGCAAACGGAGATCAATCTGCCGTACATCACCGCGGATCGCGCCGGACCGAAGCACCTGAATTTGAAGCTGACCCGGGCCAAGCTCGAAGCGCTGGTCGAGGATATCGTCAAGCGCACGGGCGAGCCCTGCAGGATTGCATTAAAGGATGCCGGGCTTTCGGCCTCCGAGGTCGATGAGGTGATCCTCGTCGGCGGCCAGACTCGGATGCCAAAGGTGCAGGAGCTGGTCAAGGAGATCTTCGGTAAAGAGCCGCGCAAGGATGTTAACCCGGATGAGGCGGTGGCGCTCGGCGCGGCCGTGCAGGCGGGTGTGCTCGGCGGCGACGTCAAGGATGTGTTGTTGCTGGACGTGACTCCGCTGTCATTGGGTATCGAGACGCTCGGCGGTGTAATGACCAAGTTGATCGATAAGAACACCACGATCCCGACCAAGGCGAATCAGGTGTTCTCGACGGCGGAGGATAACCAGACCGCGGTTACCGTGCACGTGCTGCAGGGTGAGCGGGAAGTGGCAAAACACAATAAGTCCCTTGGCCGATTCGATTTGCAGGATATTCCACCGGCCCCGCGCGGAGTGCCGCAGATTGAGGTTACCTTCGATATCGATGCGAATGGCATTCTGCACGTCTCGGCGCGTGACAAAGCCACCGGCAAGCAGCAGTCCATCCAGATCAAAGCTTCGAGCGGCCTCAATGATGAGGAGATCGAGCGCATGGTCAAGGATGCCGAGACGCATCGCGACGAAGATCGCAAGGCGCGCGAATTGGTGGATGCCCGCAACCAGGCGGATAATCTCGTCCACGCCACCCGCAAGTCCATTCGTGACCTCGGCGAGAAGATCTCGGAGCCGGAGAAAAAGGACGTTGAGGATGCCATTGCCGCGTTGGAAGAAGCGATGAAGGGCAACGACAAGGATGCGATCGAGAGCAAAACGGAGGCGTTGGCGGAGAAATCCGGTAAGCTTGCAGAGCGCGCTTATCAGAGCGGCGACACGCAAGGAGAGACCAAGTCCGGCGGCGAAGGACAGCAAGCCGGCAGTACGCGTGAGAGCGGCCAGGAAGACGTGGTTGACGCCGAGTTTGAAGAAGTCAAGGATGAGAAGAAGTAATTTGGCTGATGCCGGCGCAACGGGCACTGTGAGTGCCTGTGACGCCGGCAAGCCCGGTTCGCCGAGCGCGCGCACGGGAGCGCCACGGTGGGTAGCGTAAATGATTGGCGGGGGCGACTCCGCCAAGTTGTTGATAGAGCATGGGATCGAACAATTGGGACGGTCGGTCCGAGCTGATTGTAGTTTCCTCCGGTTTTCGCGGGGGATGAGTCAAAACAGGGGCCGAGCTTTTAGCCGATGACGGACAGAGATTACTACGAGAGTCTAGGGGTGGCGCCTAACGCGTCGGAGGCCGAGCTCAAACAGGCCTATCGGCGCATGGCGATGAAGTATCACCCCGACCGCAATCCCGGCAGCCAAGAGGCGGAGGTCCGCTTCAAGGAAGCAAAAGAAGCGTACGAGATTCTGAGCGACCCGCAGAAACGGGCGGCTTATGATCAATTTGGCCACGCCGGTGTCAATGCAGGCTCCGGAGCGGGTGGTTTCGGAGCTGGGGCGGGTAACTTCGCCGATATCTTCTCCGACGTCTTCGGCGATATCTTCGGCGGTGGCGCCGGCCATGGCGGTGTGGGCGCATTCCGCGGCGCGGATCTGCGTTACACATTGGAGCTTTCGCTGGAGGAGGCGGTCGCGGGTACCGAGAAGGATTTTGAGGTGCCCACCATGGTCAGGTGCGGGGCGTGCGGCGGCAGCGGTGCAGCCCAGGGCAGCAAGCCGCATACCTGTGCGACCTGTAAGGGGCACGGCGAGGTTCGTGTCCAACAGGGCTTCTTCGCCATCCGTCAAACTTGTCCCCGCTGTCGGGGCAGCGGCAGCATAATTTCCACGCCCTGCCGGCGGTGTAACGGCAATGGCCGTGTTCCGGAGCAAAAAACCCTTTCGGTGCGGGTTCCGGGTGGCGTGGATACGGGCGATCGAATCCGCCTTGCAGGGGAGGGCGAGCCCGGCGAGAAAGGCGCTCCGCCCGGCGATCTTTACGTGCAGATTGCCGTGCGTGATCACCCGATATTCAAGCGTGACGGGTCGCACCTTCGCTGTGATATACCGATCAGCATGTCCACCGCCACGCTCGGAGGGGAGCTGGAGGTGCCGACGCTAGATGGTCGAGTCACTTTGCAGGTACCCGCGGGAACTCAATCCGGGCGAATCTTTCGCGTGCGCGGCAAGGGAGTGGAGCCCGTGCGCGGTGGATCTCACGGCGATCTGCTCTGCCGGGTGAAGGTTGAGACGCCCGTCAATCTTACGGCCAGACAGAAGGAGCTGCTCGAAGAGCTGGCCGAGACCTTGGAAGTAGGTGGTGACCGCCACAATCCCCAGAGCAATAGCTGGGTCGATTCAGTCAAGTCTTTCTTTGAGAACATGAAGTTCTAACCAGCTAAAGCCGGCGCTCGATGGTCAAGATCGGTATCAGTGGCTCGGCCGGTCGCATGGGCCGCACACTCATTGCGGCGGCCGCGCAGAATCCGCATACAGAAATCACGGCAGCGATCGAGCGCCAGGGTAGCCGGTGGATTGGTGCCGATGCGGGCGACCTGGCGGGTATCGGTAGCCTGGGTGTGCGTCTCGTTGGCGATCTCGGGGCGGCGGTCACGAGGTGCGACGTGCTGATTGATTTTTCCTCGCCGGCGGCGACGATGGCCAATGTTGCGATTTGCCGCGAGGCAGGCAAGCCAATCGTTATTGGCACCACCGGCCTCGATGATGCGCAACGCCGCGAGCTTACCCGCGCGGCGCAGGTGTTGCCGATCGTGCTCGCACCTAATTTCAGCGCCGGCGTCAATCTGGCGTTCAAGCTTATTGAGCTCGCCGCTCAGGTTCTCGGTGATGAGTTCGATATCGAGGTGATTGAGGCGCATCATCGGCATAAGGTCGATGCGCCCTCCGGGACGGCACTGCGCATGGGAGAGATACTGGCAGCGGCGCTGGGGCGGGATTTCGGCGCCTGCGCGGTGCGTAGCCGCGAGGGGCACACCGGCGAGCGTGCGAGTAAAAGCATCGGCTTTGCAACCGTGCGCGGCGGCGATATCGTCGGGGAACATACGGTGCTCTATGCCGGGCTCGGCGAGCGCCTCGAAATCACGCACCGCGCATC
>JAKDMQ010000259.1 GCA_030452265.1 Nitrococcus sp. | reverse complement strand
GGCCCGCAGCGGTCCGCTCTGGCGTGACACGCCGTGAATACCTCCATGTAGGCTCGACGGCGGCCTCCCTGCCGCCGACGGTCCCGCCCGAGCGCACCGCCCGCAAGTTGTGGAACCGCACGCCGACAGTAGCTGTCGAAGGACATATAATTATCAATATTAATAACTACCAACCACACACGGGAGTTTAGCCTTGGATAAGCTGCGACACCCACAGGGAGCCAAAGACATAGCCGAGTGCAACCAGAATGCCCCCCGGCAACGGCAACGACAAGGCATGGCGGAAGATGTGGCCCATGACCAATAGGTTCCAGATTCCGAGACCGATAAAAGCCAAACTCGTATAGGTAGCCTGCGCGCTTGCGGCATCGGCGGCATAGAGCAGCGGAAAGGCGACTAAAGTAATGATGGCATCGGTGCCGAAGAGCGCGCTCGCTGTCTGCACGAAGCGAACCTTAAGCCCGCGAAAAGCAAGGATGCCGTAGGTCAAACCCAGCGTGAACAGCAAACCGACGAGAAGCTTTGATAGTGGGTTCGGAGCCGGCTCGAGCGCCTGCATCGCGGGATAGGCGAGGCCCACGCTTACGATAATAGTCAGCCCAAGCAGCTCCCAAGAGTAGGGCAGGTGCTGGGGTGCAGATCGCAGCAGGCAGATGTCAAACATTTGGCGTGTGATAGTTGTAATGGGCGGCATATCACTGCTCACGCTGATCGAGAGGAAGCATGGATTTGAAAATCCGTCCATAACATCCAAAACTAAAAGCAGGGGCGTAGGCGTATCGGATTGGCCAGCATGGTACCCGTTCCCGGCATGAGGGTCACCCGCGGCCACGACCTATTAGCGTTCGCACGAGCAAAAACAATCACTACAATGAATCGACCGGAGGCTGCAACAATGATTCTGGACAACGTGCTCGAAGATCGGATTAGCAAGGGTTCCCTCGTAGTCGATTTGCCCGATGGGACAGTGTTGCACTATGGCAACGGTAACCCAGAGGCCCATTGGCATATACATGATGCCTCCATCCTTAAGAAGGTGGCGGATGACCCCGAGTTCATGCTCGGCCAGACCTATATGGATGGCGCCTGGAGCTCTCCCTCGCTGATTACCCTGCTCGAGGTATTGATGCGGAATTTTCCCAGGGAGTCGGTGAGCTGGGTTCGACGGCTCATGATCAAGCTGGTCAAGCCTCTTCAGCAATGGAATCGGATCGCCAGTAGCCGCCGCAACGCGGCCCATCACTACGATCTTGACGTATCGCTGTTCCGTCGATTCCTGGACGAGGACATGCAATACTCCTGCGCTTACTGGCCACGCGATAATATGACGCTCGAGCAGGCGCAGATAGCGAAAAAAGAGCATATTCGCCGCAAGCTTCTTCTGCGCCCGGGACAGCGGGTGATCGACATCGGCTGTGGTTGGGCCGGCTTGGCGATCTTTCTCGCGGAGACCTGCAAGGTTCGCGTTACGGGTTTGACGCTCTCGCGTGAGCAGTACCGAATCGCGCGGGAACGGGTCGAGCAGCGTGGACTGGCGAGGCAGGTGGATATTCGGCTCGAGGACTATCGGGAGAACACCGAGACTTATGATCGGGTGGTCAGCGTCGGTATGTTCGAGCATGTGGGAGCCCGCAACTACGATGCCTATTTTCGCGCGGTGCGTGAGCGGCTTACCAAGGACGGTATTGCGCTGATCCATACCATCGGCTCGATTGCCCCGCCGGGGCTGACCAACCCCTGGATCCGACGGTATATCTTTCCGGGGGGCTATATTCCCGCGATGTCCGAGGTGACGGCCGCGGTGGAGCGGCAGAATTTGGTGAGCTCGGACGTGGAGGTGCTGCGTTTGCACTATGCGTTCACTTTGGCGCAATGGCAGCAGCGCTTCCAACGCGCCCGGACTGATGTAGCGGCGCAAAAGGACGAGCGCTTCTGCCGCATGTGGGAGTTTTATCTCGCGCTCTGCGAGGCCGCCTTTCGTTGGCGCGATTTAGTCGTGTTTCAGTTCCAGTTGGCCCGGGATACGGCGGCAGTGCCGCTGACGCGTGGCTATTTACATAGGACACCCGATGACAAATTGGAAGGGAGCCATCCCCTGCATCGCCAGAGGGTGGAAGAGCGGCGAGCCTAAGCGCCGCGAGCGTGGGGCGCGCTTTGTGCCGGTGGGGGCCGAAGTGCGCCAGCGGGCGAGCGGGCAAGAGCAACCGAGAGGCTATTCATGGCCAAGCGCAACGCCTTCTATGCACATTCCGGAGGAGTGACCGCGGTCATCAATGCGACGGCTTGTGGTCTGATCGAGACTGCGCGGCGCCATCCCGAGGAAATCAACACGGTTTTCGCCGGGAACAACGGCATTCTCGGTGCATTGCATGAGGAACTGATCGATACATCGCAGGAGAGCCCGGCAACGGTTGCCGCCTTGCGCCACACACCGGCCGGCGCTTTTGGCTCCGCCCGCTACAAGCTCAAGGGACTAGAGGAGAACCGTGCCGAGTATAAGCGCCTGCTCGAAGTCTTCGAGGCCCATGATATAGCGTATTTTTTCTACAACGGCGGTGGTGACTCGCAGGATACGGCGCACAAAGTTTCGCAGCTTGGTGCGACGCTTGGCTACCCGATCACCTGCATCGGCATTCCCAAAACCGTGGACAATGATCTCCCAGGCACGGACTGCTGCCCAGGCTTCGGTTCGGTTGCCAAATACGTTGCCGTATCCACCCGCGAGGCCGGGCTCGATGTTGCCTCCATGGCCAAGACTTCGACCAAGGTATTCGTTCTAGAGACCATGGGTCGTCATGCGGGCTGGATAGCGGCGGCTTCCGGATTGGCTCGAGAGCTTCCTGGTGAGCCGCCGCACATCATCTTACTTCCTGAGATTGCGTTTGATCGGGAGCGCTTCCTCGCCGCGGTCGAACAATCGGTGCGGGAGCAAGGTTACTGTGTAGTAGTGGCCTCGGAAGGCACACGTAGCGCCGACGGCAGCTTCCTTTCCGACCAGGGCGGCAAGGATGCGTTCGGCCATACTCAACTCGGTGGAGTGGCTCCCGTGATCGCTCGTTTGATCAACGATCAGCTCGGTTACAAGTACCATTACGCCATTGCCGATTACCTGCAACGCTCGGCGCGCCATATCGCATCGCGTACGGATGTGGAGCAAGCCTACGCCGTCGGACAAGCGGCGGTCGAGCTCGCCTTGGCCGGCAAGAACGCAGTCATGCCGAGCATCGTGCGCTTAAGTGATGATCCCTACCGCTGGCAAGTGGGCGAGGCAAGGCTTGCCGACGTGGCCAATGTGGAGCGCACGCTACCGGCTGAGTACATTACCGAGGACGGCCTGCATATTACGCCGGAGTGCCGGCGCTATCTGCGCCCGCTCATTGCCGGTGAGGATTATCCACCTTACGAGAACGGGCTGCCGAGTTATGCGCGCTTGCGCCGCGTCATCGTGGACAAGAAGCTGCCGCCATTCGAAGCGCAATGAGCGGGCATTGTTGCATCGAAAAAAAAAGCAGCCGGCGTACGCCGGCTGGAACTTAGGGGGGGTATGTGCTTTGTTGTTGTTCTTTATTGTTGTTGGCAGCGGTTTGCGCGCTGCCACGTAATATAAGGCAAAATATGTGCAAGCGATATATAACGCGTGATAAATCAAATATATATATTGTTACCCCGCCGATGGCACAACAATCTCCGCGCTATGAATGTCAAATCATTTAACAGTTGCTTGCACTGCGATACCCTATGACCCGCCAAGGCGCGGCTGAATCGCCGGCCTCTTAGCTCTATGAGGTAGTGCAAGTCATGATCTCCGATGCAGTCACCCCCGGTTGTAACGTGCCGGAGGACATCAATGTCGCCATCGAGATCCCTTTCCGCGGGGATGCAGTAAAGTACGAAGTCGACAAGGAAACCGGCATGATGACGGTGGACCGATTCATGGCCACCGCTATGTATTATCCATGCAACTATGGCTATATCCCGCATACCTTGTGTGGGGACGGCGATCCGGCCGACGTGCTGGTGGTGACCCCGGTGCCGCTGATCACCGGTGTCGTGGTGCGTTGCCGACCGGTCGGGTTGCTGGCGATGACGGACGAGGCAGGGCACGACTCCAAGGTGCTGGCGGTGCCGGTGCGCAAGTTGACCACGGTGTACGATCAAGTACATGAGCCCTCGGATCTGCCGCAGGAGCTGCGCGACCGGATAGGCCACTTCTTTGCGCACTATAAGGATCTCGAGCCCGGCAAATGGGTGAAAATAGAGGGCTGGCATGATGCAGAGGCGGCTCGCAAGGAGATCCTGGAGGCCGTTGCGCGCTACGACGACGCGCACCCTAAGCCCAATTTCTGAATGGGTGGCAACCGTCCGTGGTCAAACTGACGAAGATCTACACGCGTACGGGTGATCGCGGCGATACGGCC
>JAKDMQ010000055.1 GCA_030452265.1 Nitrococcus sp. | reverse complement strand
CTGACCTGCCAAAGCCACCAGGTAAGGACAAGCAGTGCGCTCCCGGCAATCAGCATTGGCCCTCGAAGCTTATGCACGAGATCCTGCCAACGATCCCCCTTCCACTTCAGCAGAGGCCCAATCGCAACCAACACCAGCAAGGGAATACCCAGGGGTAGGAAAACGGTCTCAAAATACGGCGCACCCACCGAGACTTGGCCAAGGCCGAGTGCGTCCATTGCCAACGGATAGAGCGTGCCGAGCAGCACGGTGGCAGCGGCAACGGTGAGCACGGCGTTATTCAGTAGCAGCATCGTCTCCCGAGATAGCAGCTCGAAGCGGCCGATCGAGCGGACCTTCGGTGCGCGCCAAGCATAAAGCGTGAGCGAGCCGCCAACGAAGAAAACCAACAGCCCAAGCACGAAGACGCCACGCAGGGGGTCGACTGCGAAGGCATGCACCGAGGTCAATACGCCTGAGCGCACCAAGAAGGTCCCGAGCAGGCTCAAAGAGAACGTCAGGATAGCCAACAACACGGTCCAGCGCTTGAAAGCGCCACGCTTTTCCGTGACTGCAAGAGAGTGGATGAGCGCGGTTCCGGCAAGCCAAGGCATGAAGGAGGCATTCTCCACCGGATCCCAGAACCACCAGCCGCCCCAACCGAGCTCATAATAGGCCCAGTAGCTGCCCATGGTGATCCCCATGGTCAGAAACACCCAGGCACCCGTGGTCCAGGGCCGTGACCAACGCGCCCACGCCGAATCCAGGCGGCCGCCGAGCAAAGCGGCAACGGCAAAGCTGAATGCGACGCAGAAGCCGACATAGCCCATGTACAACATCGGCGGATGAATGACCAGGCCCGGGTCCTGCAGCAGGGGGTTGAGCGCCCGGCCCTCCAGCGGAGCGGGATGCAGGCGCGTAAACGGATCGGAAGTCGTCAGCAGGAACAACAAAAAGCCGCAGCTCACTACTCCCATCACGCCGAGCACCCGGCTGCGGAAGGCAATGGGCAGCTCCCGGCTGAACACCGTGACGGCTACGGTCCATACTCCCAGAATCAACACCCAGAGCAGCAGTGACCCCTCATGGGCGCCCCACACCGCCGCAAACCGGTAGTACCAGGGCAAGGCCGTGTTGGAGTTTTCCGCGACGTAGGCGACCGAGAAGTCGTTGGTCAAGAATGCATAGGCCAAGGCGGCAAAGCTACAGGCAACGAAAACGAACTGCCCACGGGCGGCCGGCACCGCCACGGCCATCAGCTCGGCGCGCCCGCGCAGCGCGCCATAAACAGGGAAGATGGCCTGCGCCAGCGCCAGGGAGAGCGCGAGCACGAGCGCAAAGTGGCCAAGCTCCGGAATCACGGCGCACCTCCCATGGCGGTGCGGCTCCCACCGGCGCTGTTGTCGGAGACTTGCAAGGCCTCCTTGACCTCGGGCGGCATGTATTCTTCATCATGCTTGGCGAGAACTTGGTCGGCATGAAAGATGCCGCCCGCGCCGAGTTGGCCGTGGACGACCACCCCTTGTCCTTCTCTGAAGAGATCCGGCAGAACCCCCGTGTAGGTCACCGGTATGGTTTGACTACCGTCGGTCACATCGAAGCGGATACTTAGAGTGCCGGGCTCGCGCTCGACGGTCTCGGCCGCGACGAGCCCGCCTAAGCGAAACGGATAATCGGGCGGAGCCTCACCCGCGGCCACTTGGGATGGTGAGAAGAAATAAAGGAGGTTCTGCTGAAACGCGGTCAATGCCAGCGCCGCCGCGCCGCCGACTCCGGCCACCAGCAGGCCGACCAGTACTAATCGCTTGCGCCGAGGCGTCATCTTCTTCCTCCTCCTCGCTCAATCTCGCGTCGCAGCGCGCGGAACCGAAATACGGGTAACAGCGCGTTTGTAGTCAACACCACCGCGGCAACCCCATAGGCCGACCATACATAGGCGCCGTATCCGCCCATCTGCAGGAACTCATGAAACTCATGCCAGCTCATCGCCAACCCCTCGTCCAGGTAGCAAGTCATTGACCCACCGACTACTGCGCTCTCTGGCGATGAGCTCACAGCGCGCTCTTTGCAGCAACGCGGCGAACAAGTACAAGTGCAGCGCAACGACCATGACCAGCAACGGCAGCAGCATGCTCAGCGCGATCGAGGGCCCGCCGAGCTTAATTACGGTAGATCCCTGATGCAATGTATTCCACCACTGCACGGAGAAATGGATGATCGGGACATTGACGACGCCGACTACCGCCAGCAACCCGGCCGCGCGTGCCGCGCGCCGGGGATCGTCGTATGCGGAGGCGAGTGCAATGAATCCCAGATAAAGAAACAGCAAAATGAGCTCGGAGGTCAGACGCGCATCCCATACCCACCAAGCACCCCACATTGGCTTACCCCAGATTGAGCCGGTGACCAGGGCGATAAACGTAAAGCTTGCTCCGAGCGGGGCGATGGAGCGTGCGAGCACTTCAGCTACTTTGACCCGCCAGATGAGGGCGGCCGCGGAAAAACTGGCCATGAGGACATAGCTCAGCAATGACAGCCAGGCGCTTGGCACATGGATAAACATGATCCGGTAGCTATCGCCCTGCTGGTAGTCTGGCGGTGCCACCACAAGGCCCCAGTAGAGACCAACCGCTAGACATACGAGACAGGCTGCCCAGAGCCAAGGCATTAGCCGCCCCGCGAAGCGATAGAAGTAGGGTGGCGATCCCAATCGATGTAGCCAGATCCACATGAGCTCTTTCGTCCTCTGCCTACTGCTTGGATCGAGTCATTGGCTGCTTACCGCCCGGTGAACGAGCGAGCAACTGATCGATGACGTGGGTAAGCTGCTCATAGGGCTGCGCGCCCATCATCGGGACCACGGCGCCAGTGGCGTTATCTAGCACGAAGTTCCCCGGTGTGCCCCTAACGCCGGCTCGCGTCCCCTCGGCAACATCGGCCTGGACGGCCGCGAGTGTCCCGCCGCTATCAAGGCAGTGCTTGAATGGTTCCCGCTCCAGCCCAACCTCGGTTGCGAGCGACACCAGCTCCGCGGCAGAAAGCTCACCGCCAACGGAGCGCGCGCGATCGAAAATTCGATCGCTAAAATCCCAGAAAGCCGCGTTACCGCCCAGCTCGGCCGCGCATTCGGCCGCGACCGCCGCTTGCCGCGCGCCCGGGTTGTGAATGCTTAGCGGGAAATGGCGATACACCCAGTTCACCTTGCCCTGATAGTGCTCGACGATTCGATGCGCCGTGGCATGGAACCGCCGGCAATAGGGACATGCATAATCCGAATATTCTATAAGAGTTATTCGTGCGGAGCGATTCCCCAGCACGTGATCATCGGGCTGAATCGGTTTGACGTCGTGGCGTGCTTGCTGCTTGGCGATAAAGGCGAGGATACCTTGCTCGATTCGCGCATTAAGCTGCTCCTCGGTCAGCCGGCCTTTTTGCAGCCGTTGCTCGATGCGCTGATCCACATAGCGGCCAAGCTCCTCCTCACTCCAATCCCCGATCGGCTTCGAGCTCGACTCACCCAGAGCCACCGCGGAAAGCGCGATGCCAACGATCATGCCACTGATAACGAGCGCAGCGGCTCGCCTTGAGCGCTGCTTCAAAGGCATGCGATCATCCGGATTCAAAGGCATGAGCCACCCGCTTCGTTCGCTGCCGACATAGCGTATAAACCCATCGTCTAGCGTGCAGGACATCCATAATGATCATCGCATGCTAACTATCCGGCGATGGATACGGGTAAAAGCATCGAACGTGTTCATTTGAAGCTATTGGCCGGCTGAGCGAGGCGAGGTCGTGTCTTCAGGCCTACCCTAGATCGCGTGATTGATAGCCAAGGCAGGAGCGTCAAACCCCGTGCCGCCGAGCCAGCCGCTTGGCTTGTCTAGCCATATCCTACACCGCCGCATGCGGATAGAATCGGCGCTGTCAAGAGTTGCACGCCGCAGGCAGCCTACGGGAACAACCGAAAGCGGCTCGGGCATAGTAACGGCCTCGGTACCGTCTTATCAAAGGCTGCGGTCATTCTAGCACGGCTTACGCCGTGATTGGGCAAGCGCTCATTACGGGCCGTCTGGCCGCGGACGATTGCTCACCCGCAGCCAGACGGCGCGTATCCCAGCACACGTCGCAACCGGACCATGTCTACACTCCGGCGGGCTTGTGGAGCATCGAGACATATTTGCACTGGCGTGTATCGGCCGCCCAAGCCGGGTTCTCACGCTTGATGAAATGGATCACCTCGACCGGCGTGCGCGTGGCCAGATAGTTGATCACATCGAAACCGGCGGCCGACGCATAGGCACCGCCGCCCTTGGGGTCGGTATAGACATCGTCGCACAAAACCTTCCCGCCCGGCCGACACATGTGCCATGCATTGCACATATCCCAAGCGACCTCGGGATAAAGATGCCCGCCATCCATCCAGATCAGATCGTAGGGACCGGGCGCTTTCTGTGGCAGGAAGAATGAATTGGCCTGCACGAAGCGGATACCGTCCTGGCTCACCCGGCTGTCACGCATCTGCTTGTATTCCGCGAGCACCGCGGGGTCGCCCCGGCGATAGGATGACGCGAGAATCGGGTCCTCGTCTGGAAGATCGCAGGTAACGATCTGAGCCTGGGGAAACAATGCCCTCAGGATCACCGTCGTTTTGCCGCGGAACGTGCCAATCTCAAGAATGTCGCGAACGCCTCTGCCCCAGTCGGTAAGGCTGATGCAGGCAAAGAGCAGCCAATGGACCGAATCGGTACCGCTTACATGGTCGAAGCGCTTGCCCGACAAGGAAAGAAGCACGCTGTCGAGCCGCGCTCGACCGGCATCGGGATCGAGCCCGGCCAATGCAAATTTCTTGCGCTCCATGGCCTGAACGTCCACCAGGTCATATCTGGCAAGTGCAGCGCGTCGGCGCACAAAAGCGGCGTAGCGGGCGGGCACGAAATACTTGGGCGGCACCATGAACGTTACTCGGATACCGTGACAGTCGATACTACCAAACGCTCAGCGGCAAGACCCGCTGCACGTGATTCGGCGTGGCATCAATCGACGGGCGGTGCTTTTTGCCGATGAGGACTATCACACCCAACTTGCGGGGATCAGCGCTCAAGGCGCAGGTTGCCGGCGGTGAAATTACTGCCCGGCAACCCGTACTCTGGCTGACCGAGGTGGCCGCGGTGCTGGTCCGGCTGAGTCCGATCACCGCCCAGATGGAAAAGACGAGAAGGCGGTTTATACTGACTGTACGCTCGCAATAGGCGGCCCGCGCCCGCCCGTGTGCATCCTGCGCCGGATTACGCAAACGATTCGAGGAAGGGCAATGCGACGACTGATATGGTGGCTCGCGGCGGTTATTGTACTCGGCTCGATCGGCGCCGCGGCGGCCGCCGGCAAGACGCACGAGAATCATTTTGCCAGCATCCGCATCGACGGCAAGAAGATCGGCCAGGTGCACTATACGGTCACCTACGACGCCGAAGGCGAGGTCGAATCGTTCAAGACCAACGCCTCGTACTCCGTGCTCGGTTTCGAGGTCTACAGCTTCTCGCACGATCTCACCGAGCACTGGCGCTCGGGCGAGTTACAGTCGTTGAACGGCTACGCCAATGACGACGGCGATAAGTATCTCGTCTCCGTGCAGCGCAAGGCGGACGACTTTGCCGCCACCTTGAATGGCAAGGACTTGACGCTGCCGCCCAATGCCTTCCCCAGCTCGGTCTGGAACTATCAAATCACGGAGCAGTCGCTGCTGTTCAATGTGACCGATCTGCGCCTGATGAATGTCAAGGTCGGCAAACGTGACGAGAGAGTAAAGGTCGACGGCAAATCGATCGAGGCCGAACGTTTCGACTTCACCGGCGACTGGCGGGCCTCGCTCTGGTTCGACCAGGACCGGCAGCTTCTGAAGCTCGAGTACAAGGTCAAAGGTCGCAGTGTGGTGGTAACCCTCGATCAAATCTGACAGCGTTTGTTCGCGAAGCTGTATCTGGATTCCACTGTCGTGCGCACCCATTCAGCGACGCCCTGGCGGCAAGCGACTGGCGGTCTCTGGGACGTATGGGATGACGATCTCGCCGCGCAGCGCCGCCCCTAGGGAAGCCGCTGATCGAATTATGCGCTCCTCCTGGATGAGCAACCGACTGCTATGGTTCGCGGCCGTCGTTATGCTCGTCTGGCTGACGGGTCAGCCCCACGCCACGGCCCAGACCCGCGAGCCGTCGCTCCTGCACGAAGCCGAGCAGATGGTGGTCAAGGAGGTGGAGGCCGGGATCGCAAGAGTGCAGCCCCTGCTCGAGCGCTATGGCTATGCGGCAGTGTTCGTCGCGGTAGGTGTCGAGGGCATGGGTGTCCCGGCACCCGGTGAGATGCTGCTGATAGCCGCGGCGATCGAGGCCGCGGGCGGCAGTCTGAGCATCGCCGCGCTTCTCGCATTGGCCGTGGTGGCGGCGACGCTCGGCAACAGCGCCGGCTATCTGATCGGCCGGGTCGGCGGCCGGCGCCTGCTGCGCAAGCTTCCGATCAGCGACACCCGGCTCGACCGAGTCGAGCAGCTGTTTCACCGCCATGGCGGCTGGTTCATTCTGTTTGCCCGCTTCGTCGACGGCCCACGGCAGCTCAATGGCATCATGGCCGGCATGCTGAGGATGCCATGGTGGCGCTTCAGCTTCTGGAACCTGCTCGGCGCGGTGCTTTGGGTCGCGGTGTGGGGGCTTGGCACATACTGGCTCGATCGCGACATCGGCGCGGTCCTGGCCGTTGTGCAACGAATCGAGCCATTCGTGATCGCGCTGCTGCTCGCCGTGCTATTGGCGGGTCTCGCCTATCTTTGGCGCCGGCGGCTGCGCCGCGCCGGCTGAGCCGGTTGCCCCTACCATCGACTGCTCCGAGCAGCCGCCCCCTGTCGCGCATGGCGGCGGAAGCCGTGGCCGCCGCGCCTAGGAACTGCCGTGGCATTCAGGCAACCGCGCACCTATACTGCGATGGGGCACACATCAAATTGCGGGAACCCGACGCGGCGGACAAACCATGTGCCCGATTCATAAGTGGTACGAAACGCTTCGTCACTACACACGGGCAGGCCATGAGCGAACATCATGACCTCATCGTGATCGGATCCGGTCCCGGAGGCGCCGCGCTGGCGCAGCGGTTGGCGCCGTCCGGCAAGAGGATTCTGATCCTCGAACGCGGCGATTTCCTCAAGCGCTCGATCGACAACTGGAGTCCGCAGAAGGTCTTCGTCGACAATGTCTACGAGACCGGAGAGACCTGGCACGACAAGAAGGGCGAGGCATTCCACCCGGGGCTGCACTACTTCGTCGGGGGCAATTCCAAAATGTACGGCGCGGCGCTGTTCCGGCTGCGCGAGCGCGATTTCGAAGCGCTGCGACACGCCGACGGCGTCTCGCCCGAGTGGCCTTTGAAGTACCACGTATTTGCGCCTTATTACGCCGCGGCCGAGAGGCTGTTTCACGTCCACGGCGCGGCCGGCGAGGATCCGACCGAGCCGGCCCGCGACGGGCCGTATCCGTACCCGCCGGTCTCGCACGAGCCGCGGATGCAGCAACTCTCCGACACGTTCTCGCGCCACGGTCTGCATCCGTTCCATATGCCGCTGGGAATACTGCTGGACGAGCACGACGGCAAAGCTGCCCCTAGCAGCCCGTGTATTCGTTGCGGCGCCTTCGACGGCTATCCCTGCCTTACCAACGGCAAGGCGGATGCGCAAGTCATGTGCATCGACCCGATGCTGGCGAAATATCCCAATGTGACGTTGCTAACCGGCGCCTACGTGTCGCGGCTTGGTACCGACGCACTAGGGCGCAAAGTGACCACGGTGCAGGTGGAACGCAACGGCGCGCGGGAAACCTATGGCGCCGACGTCGTGGTGGTCGCCTGTGGCGCGCTCTCATCGGCGCTGCTGCTGCTGCGCTCGGCCAACGACAACCACCCGCACGGCCTCGCCAATGGCTCCGACCAGCTCGGGCGCAACTATATTCGCCACAACCAGTCGGTGGTGATGGCGGTTGACAAGCAACCCAACGACACGGTGTTCCAGAAGACCGTGGGCTTGAGCGATTTCTATTTCGGCGCGGACGACTGGGAGTACCCGCTCGGCCTTATCCAGATGGTAGGCAAATCGCACGCCGATACCATCCGCGGCGAGGCGCTGCCAGAGTGGCTGCAATGGTTTCCCGAGATGCCGTTTGCATTGCTTGCGCAGCACTCGCTGGATTTCTGGTTGTCGAGCGAAGATCTGCCACGCCCGGAAAACCGCATTCGCTACGACGGCGACCGGGTGGTGGTCGAACTGACCGAGAACAACATGGAAGGGCACCGGCGCCTGCGTGCAAAACTCGAAGCGCTGCTGGAACCGATGGGTGCGTACCCACGCCTGCTGGAACGTAAGCTGTACCTCTCCAAGGATATCCCGATAGGCGGCACTGCCCATCAGGCCGGCACCGCGCGCTTTGGCACCGACCCGAAAAGCTCGGTGCTCGATCTCGACTGCAAGGCACACGAGCTTGACAACCTGTACCTCGCCGACGCGAGCTTCTTCCCCTCGATCGGCGCCGTGAACCCCACCCTCACTATCATCGCCAATGCGCTGCGGGTGGCGGATCGGATTGCCGAGCGGATGGGAATCCACCTTGCCTCGAAGCAGGTCCGGGCCGAGCGCCGGCGCGGCTGAGCTTTCAGCTACCTTGGCATCCAGAGTTACGACAAAGAGCAAGGAGTGCAGCATGTGGCTGGATCTGTACCTCGTACCCATCGTGATCCGCGTGTGCCTCGTGGTACTTTTTCCATTCAGCGCAGTCGAGAAGATTGTGTTCTGGAAGGACGCGCTGGCGCAGGCCAATTCCACGTTCCTGCCAAAAAGCAGCGGGCCGCCGCTGCTGGTCTGCGCGATTGTGGTGGAAGCGGTAGCGCCGTTTTGTATCGTGTTCGGCTGGCACGACCGGATCGCGGCTCTGATCCTCGCGTTGTTTTGCGTGATAACCGCAATCCTCTACCACCCGTTCTGGGCGTTCCCCGATTTCTGGGAGCCCGGCGAGAGCAAGGCACGCGCCCACTTCTGGGATTTCCTTAAGAACTTCGGGCTGGTCGGAGGCCTATTGCTGATCGTGTTCGCGGCCCAACTCGCTCCGGCGGGCGTCGTGGCGCACCACCCGCTGTCCTCGAGCGCCGTTTACACACCCGCGGGCACGGCGCCAGCCTCCGCGGTACACGCTCGGAGCAATCATGACCCCTGAAACGAGCAACGCGCAGCCAAGCCTCGAATTTTGGCGAGTCCACGTCGATGCCCACGGCGTCAGCCGCCAGGAGCGCCGCGCACTGAGCGGGTTCGAACGCCAGAGCATGGGCGGCGCGGCGCCACAGTGGAACGCGGTACTGAAGGACAAACCGGCACGCACGCTGTTTTGCGTACTGCCTGTGGGCTGGATTGGCGACTGGCATGAGAACCCCGCCCCGCAATGGATCGTGCCGCTGTCAGGGCGTTGGTTCGTCGAAACGATGGACGGGGCCCGCGTCGAGATGGGTCCGGGCGAGGTGTCGTTCGGCGGCGATCAAGGGTGCGTCGCGGATGAGCACGGCCGCAAGGGACACCGTTCCGGCACGGTAGGCGACCAGCCGGCCGTATTGATGCTGGTGCAGATGGAAAGCTGATTTTTGCCACGGGTGAACACCTGAATAGGGACAGTCGCGGATAGAAGCTTTGCCAGCGCTGTGCGTGCGGGCAAATCCGCGGCCAACGCTTGGTGCAGGTGCTCTCTTGAGTGATTGTGAAATAATCGATCCGCGCTTTCGCGCCATGGTGCTGCCGAACGCGCCGCTGGAATTACTGGCCGATGGCTTCCGCTGGCTCGAAGGCCCGGTGTGGTTTGCGGATTTGCAATGCCTGCTGTTCAGCGACATACCCAACGATCGCGTCATGCGCTGGAGCGCAAGTGGCGGTGTATCGGTATTCCGCGCACCCTCGCGGTTCGCCAACGGTCATACCCGCGACCGCGAGGGGCGTCTGATTGGCTGCCTGCACGGTGAGCGTGCCATTGTGCGTACCGAGCTCGACGGCACGCTCACCACGCTGGTCGATGGTTTCCGGGGCAAGCGTCTCAACTCGCCCAACGACGTGGTGGTGAAATCCGACGGCACGCTCTGGTTCAGCGACCCGCCATACGGCATCCAGAGCGACTACGAAGGCGGCCGCCGTGCCTCGGAATTGCCGACAAACCTGTACCGCTTCGATCCGCGCGACGCTTCGCTGACCGCGGTCGCAGACGATTTTGCCGGAGCGAACGGCTTGTGTTTCTCGCCCGACGAAAAGCGACTGTACGTCACCGAAACGGGCTTGCAATTTGACCCGGAATCGAAACGTTGCATCCGCGTGTTCGACGTTGGCGAGGCCGGCACGGCGCTTGGCAACGGCCGCGACTTCTACAAAGTATCGCCGGGCGCCGCCGATGGCATTCGCTGCGACGAGGAGGGCAACTTGTGGGCGAGCGCGGGGGATGGCGTGCATTGCATCGCGGCGGACGGCACCTTGCTCGGGAAAATCAAGGTGCCATCCGCGGTGTCCAACCTCTGCTTCGGCGACCGCCACTACAGCCGGCTGTTCCTGTGCGCCTCGCAGACTTTGTACGCGATCTGGGTAAACCGGCGCGGTGCGCAGCGGCCATGAGCCACGGCATCCAACAACTGCTGCGAATTGGCCGCAACACCGGCCACCTCGAGCGCGCGTTGGTGTTTTACCGCGATGCGCTGGGTTTTCGCCTGGACCGCGTCTCGAGCGAACCGCCCGCCTGGACACGCCTGCCGAGGGTGGATGGCGTTCCCTCGCGTTGCGCGCGGCTGTCATTGGGTGCGCAGCAAATCGAGCTGACGGAATACCCGGACATCGAGCCATACCCCGCCAACAGCACTTCCTGCGACCTGTGGTTCCAGCATGGCGCGATCGTCGTCAACGACATGGACGCGGCCTTCGGGCGCGCGATGCGATGTGGCGCAAAACCGATCACCCAGGGCGGCCCGCAGTTGCTGCCATCCTCGAGCGGTGCGGTCACCGCATTCAAGTTCCGCGACCCGGACGGGCATCCGCTGGAATTGCTCGCTTTTCCGCCGGGCGCCGGCGATCCGCTCTGGCAGAGCCCGCGGCCAACTCAGCCAACCCTCGGCATCGACCACAGCGCGCTCAGCGTTGCGGACGTCGAACGCAGCATCAGGTTTTATGAGCTGCTCGGACTGCACGTCGTCGCGCGCGGCGTAAACCGTGGCGTCGAGCAACAGCGACTGGATGCCCTCGCGCAGGTCGAGGTCGACGTGATCGCGATGCAAACTGCCGCCGCGCGCACGCCGCACCTGGAACTGCTTGGCTATCGCAAGCCGCGCGCTCGTATCGCACCACCCACTCCCCTGACCGCCATCGCCCGCGACCGCCTGGTCTGGCGCGTCGATGCCATCGACGTGCTGCTGGATGCGATCACCGCTGCGCACAGCGCGGACGCCATAATCGCCACGCGCCGCGGCACCGACCATGCCCTGCTGCGCGACCCTGACGGCCACTTGCAGATACTGACAGCAACCGAATCATAAGGAGCCGATATGAACGCATCCCCCCCCAATTTGCCAACCCCGAAATTGCTGATCGGCCAGAACGCGTTGGTCACCGGCGCCAATTCCGGCATCGGCGAAGGCATCGCGCGCGAGCTGGCCGCCGCCGGCGCCAACGTGGTGGTCAACTATGTGGCGAAGCCCGAGGTCGCACAGGCGATCTGCGATGAGATCACCAAACAGGGTGCAGGCAAGGCCATCGCGATCGAGGCCGACGTCAGTAAGGAGGACCAGGTGCGGGCGATGTTCGCCGAAGCCGTCAAACAGTTCGGCACGCTCGACATCGTGTGCTCAAACGCCGGCATCCAGCGCGATGCAAACCTGATCGACATGACGCTGGAGCAATGGAACCAGGTAATCGGCGTCAACCTGACGGGCGCGTTCCTGGTGGCGCGCGAGGCGGTGCGCGAATTTACCCGCCGCGGCATGCGCGAGGTATCGTCCGCGCTCGGCAAGCTCATCTTCACCAGCTCGGTGCATCAGGTGATCCCCTGGGCCGGGCATTGCAATTACGCCACCACGAAGGGCGGTATCATGCTGCTGATGAGCTCGCTCGCGCAAGAGCTCGCGCCGCGGAAGATTCGCGTTAATTCCATCTGCCCCGGTGCGATCCAAACCGCGATCAACCGCAATGCCTGGGAAACCCCCGAGGCTGCTGAGGCGCTGACAAGGCTGATTCCGTACGGACGCATCGGTTTGCCGGTCGAGATCGCGCGCGCCGCCGTATGGCTCGCTTCCGATCAGTCCGATTACCTGTGCGGCACCTCGATCTTCGTCGACGGCGGCATGACACTGTACCCGGGATTCGCCACCGGCGGGTGACCGTTCACCCGCGCAAGGGGGTGAGTAGATACCTTGGTTGCTACCGATGCCGCACTTTTCGATCTCGACGACCCGCCGCGGCCGCGCGCGAGGTGCTTGCGCTCGCTTGATTGCAGCGGTCGTCCGGAGCGCTCCTCGGCTGACGTGGCAAGCAGAACCCCTCGCCAACGGATGCTACCCAGCTCGCCCCGTTGGCGCTGGTCGATCAAGCGGGCGCGCACTCCCAGGCGCAAGTGGGGCAGATCACGCTCGCTACCAGAAACGCAAAGCGCCATCCGCTTATCCGGCGGTCCCTCAGTTATCTGCGCCCTGACTTTTCAGCGCCGCCTTGATCTGGCGCTGTAGTTCCGTCCGTGTCTCCTCGTAGCGCTGAAGCAGCACTTCGGTGTCGGGATCCTCCTTCTTCATCGCCTGACGCATCTGATCCTGATACGCCTGTCGTGCTTGCTGCACCTCTTCATTGGCCAGAGCCTTTTGCTCTGCCGCGAGCAGGCGTGCCTGCGTCTGCTGATAGTCGGCAAGCAAGCGCTTTTTTTGCTCGGTGTCGATATTCTCGGAGTGCAGCTTACCGCTAAGCTCTTTGATATGTGCTACTTCCTTCTCTGGATCGTAGCCGGCGGCCTTCATCGTGTTGAGAACGAGGTGGCGCAGCTTCCCTTCCTGCTCCTGCAAGGCTGGATTGTTCTTCAAAGCCGTGGCGGAGATTTCCACCAGTTGACGGTGGAGATCCTCTAACTTTGCCCGGGTATCCAGAAGCTCCTGTCGTGTCTGTTCGCTTAACGCCTCGAGCGAAGCACCGCTTCCGCTCTGTGCGGCTGCAAATCCCGGGGTGCCAAGTCCCACTGCAAGCAGCAACACGGCCGTTAGCAGCACGCGATGGATAGTGGCGGCATTTCGCATTCGATACAGCCTCTCTTGGACGTAGAAAATTGAAGTGATGACGTGATCTCGACCGTGTTGAACGTCAACAGCCCCTAGAGCCAGCGTCTCATCAACCAGCCGATGGTCTCGGGAAAGCGCTGAAACGGGGACCGTATTACCCAGCCGCTATGGTGCACCTCGGCTGAGCTGCACAAATCGCGCCGGAAGTGTTCCTCCAGCTCACGGCAGAGCGCGGGGTCGGCAGAAATGAGGTTGAGCTCGTAGTTGTGACGCGAACTGCGGTAGTCGAGATTGGATGTCCCGACCATACACCATCCGCCATCGGCTACTACGATCTTGGCGTGGAGCATTCGCGGCAGGTACTCGAAAATACGTACGCCCTCGTGCAGCAGTTTCGCATAAGCGGCACGGGAAGCCCAGCGCGCCAACTGCACGTCCGATTTGCGCGGCACGAGCATGCGCACGTCCACTCCCCGCTGCGCCGCCCGGGTCAGGCGCTTTTGCATATGCTGATCCGGCACGAAGTACGGGGTGCTCACCCAAAGCCGGGTTCGAGCACTCTCCAGAATATCGTCAACGAAGTAGCGCAGGCGCTGTCGCGCATTGACATTGTGATTAGAGGCAAGCACATCCGTGGCAGGAAGCCGCAGCGGGTGTGGATACCGCCAGCGCCGATACCAAAACAAGTCGAACAGCACTTCGGCCTCGCGTGCCAGCGCGCCCTCGAAGTGAACATGCGTATCGCGCCAGCGCTCCGGCCCGGAGTGAACGCGGGAACTCTGTTCATGGATGTTAAAACCACCGAGGAAGGCGCAATGGCGATCGACTACCAGCAACTTACGGTGATCGCGTCGGTTATAACGCAAGGGATCGTGCCATTGCCAGCGGTGAAAACGGCGTACTTGGGCGCCGGCGGTGCGTAGCTCCTTCTCCGCGCGGCGCGGAAAGCACCCCAGCGACCCGAATGCGTCGACCAAGAGTCTGACCCTGACCCCGGATTCCGCGCGTTCGACCAGCGCACGGCGAAAACGCCGCCCCACGGCATCGTCGGCGTACGTGTAGGTTTCAAGGCTGATACTGCGGCGAGCCGATTGGATGGTCGAGAGCATGGCTCGGTAGAGCTCGTCTCCCTCGGTGTAGACATACTTTGGAAACGCCGCCGTGACAGGGTCGCGCATACCGTCTAGCGCACGGCTTGTTGCTCTCCGGCCCATGGCACGACGTACCGACTTCTCCATGGCTCGCCTCAGGCGGTTGATCCAGTGCTGAACGATGCCGCTGCCATGAGTTAGATGATGCGCCCCGCGATGCTACCCTGCAATCCCTAGTGATAGGAGCACGCGGCCTTACCGCGAAACTGTATAGTGGGCACCCGACTGTCGGCGCTAGCCTATCAGGACAGCTACAGCTAAGTCCTCGCGCTGATATATATTGGCGGTGGTAGCCCGCGGGCGCTGCATGCGACTTACCGGCACTGCCGCCGCCTGCGTTTTGAAATCCGCGAGGGGGACCGTATGCGAAGCGTAAGTATTTTTCCGCATCAGGTTGAGGAGCTGCAGGACATTCTGATTCCCATGGCCGACGGGGTGCGCCTGGCCGCGCGCGTGTGGCTGCCGGAGGGCGCCGAGCAACAGCCGGTGCCGGCGATCCTGGAATACATCCCCTACCGCATACGCGACCTCACCCGCAACCGCGACGATCTCAATCACCCTTACTTTGCCGGTCACGGTTATGCCTCGGTGCGCGTTGACATCCGCGGCAGCGGTGACTCGGAGGGCGTGCTCACCGACGAGTATACCCAGGAGGAGCTCAACGACGGTGTCGCCATCATCGCCTGGCTGGCCGAGCAACCCTGGTGCGACGGCAACGTGGGCATGATAGGCATCTCCTGGGGCGGCTTCAACGGGTTGCAGATCGCCGCCCTGCAACCGCCCGCGCTGAAGGCCGTGGTTACGGTTTGCTCCACCGATGATCGTTACGCGGACGACGTCCATTACATGGGCGGCTGCATGCTGCTGGATAACCTCTCCTGGGCGTCGGTGATGTTTGCCGCCAACTCCTGCCCGCCGGACCCTGAGGTTGTGGGCGAAGGCTGGCGCCATCTGTGGCTCGAGCGTCTCAAAGGCAGCGGTCTGTGGCTCGAGCGCTGGAGCACCCACCAGCACCGCGACGACTACTGGAAGCACGGCTCGATTTGCGAGGATTACAGCCAGGTGCGCTGCCCGATTTATGCGGTGAGCGGCTGGGCCGACGGCTATTCCAATGCCGTGTTCCGGTTGCTCGCCAATTTGAGCGGCCCGCGCAAAGGCTTGGTGGGGCCGTGGAGCCACCGTTATCCGCACTTGGGCGAAGCCGGCCCCGCGATTGGCTTTTTGCAGGAATGCCTGCGCTGGTGGGATTACTGGCTCAAAGGTCAAGACACCGGCATCATGGACGAGCCCATGCTGCGCGCCTGGATGATGGAGAGCATGCCGCCGGCCCGCCGCTACGAAACGCGTCCCGGGCGCTGGGTCGCGGAATCCCTCTGGCCGCCGCGGCGTGACGATAGCCTGTGTTACGGTTTAGCCGAAGGCCGCCTGTCGGACGTGGAGGAGCCAAGCGAGGGCGCCGAGCTCACCCTGTGCTCGCCGCTACGCACCGGGTTGATGGCCGGTAAATGGTGCTCTTACGCGGACGGGCCCGATCTCGCGGGCGATCAGCGCTCCGACGACGCCGGTTCGCTGGTCTTCGACAGCGAGATCCTCGACGAGCCGCTGGAAATCCTTGGTGCGCCGCGTCTGACACTCGAGTTGGCGGTAGATCGGCCGACGGCTATGCTCGCCGCCCGCTTAAACGACGTGCAAGCCGACGGCGCCGTCACCCGCGTGACCTACGCCCTGCTCAATCTCAACCATCGGGACGGCCACGAGCACCCGCGGTCGCTGGAACCGGGAAAGCGCTATTCGGTCAGTTTCGCGCTCAACGAGGTCGGGCAGGTGTTTAGCGCCGGCAACCGGGTGCGCCTGGCGTTGTCCACCTCCTATTGGCCGCTGGCATGGCCGCCCCCGGAGCCGGTGACCATGACCGTGTATGGCGCGGGCTGCCGCCTGGAGTTGCCGGTACGCCGGCGGCAAGCCGGTGACGAGCAGTTGCCCGCGTTCGCCGAGCCCATCGGCTCGGTGCGCGACGACAACGAGGTGCTGGAGCCTAGCTCCTACGCTTGGCACATCACACAGGATCTCGAGCGCCACAGCTTCACCTTGGACGTGGAGGACGCCGATGGGGTCTACCGCGTGGCCGAGACCGGCACCGTAGTAGAAAAGCGTGGCCGCGAGCGCTATACCGCCGTGGACGATGATTTTCAGTCGGCGCGCGGGGAAACCGAATGGGTGCTCGGCTTCAAGCGCGGGGAGTGGCAGGTGCGCACCTTCACCCATACCGAAATGGAAGCCGACGCCGAAAAGTTCACGATCCGCGCATCGATCGAGGCGCAAGAGCAAGACCGTACCGTGTTTCGCGACAGCTGGGACATCACGGTGCCACGCGAGCAAGTCTGACGATTTCATCCGCCCATGCAAAGCCGGACCACGTTGAATGTCCGGCTGCTCACGGCCCACTGTGCCAATTTTCAGATGGGAGTGGCGACCTTGCACTGCAACTTATGGCTCGCTTTGATGAGACGCCGATCCATCGTGTACAAACAGTCGACGCATTGGTTCTGGGCGATCGCCAGATGAAGCGCGTCCCCCGCTCGGAGTCCAACGGCATGATCACGCAGTTGCTCGGCCGCCTTACGGAAATCCATGCGGGTCGGCGTGAATACCTTGAAGCTCTCTTCCGCCAGTTTTTCCATAAGGCTGCAAGCACGCTTTGCTTGGTTCGCCTTGAGGCCTTTATCACGAACCTTGATTCCCATCGCGCTGGCGAATTCGGTTAGCGTCCACTCGCTGATCGCCAGCGCCTCGTGCCCCTGGGCCGCAAACCAAGCGCGCACCGAGTCTGACTCTGGCTCCGGCACAAA
>JAKDMQ010000258.1 GCA_030452265.1 Nitrococcus sp. | reverse complement strand
TCAGGTACTTATGCCCCTTCTTCCAGGCGATCTCGTCGATCCCAATGGCCCGAACGCCACTGAGATCCTGATGGGCGCGGCCCCACTCGACGGCCATCTCCACCGAGCGGAACACGCTCTCCCAGGAGGCGGCAAACACCAGCGCCACCTCTTTCCAGGACAACCTCCTTGCCCAGCGGGCGAGAAACCAAGCATAGGCCTTGGTCAACGGACTCTTGCCCAACGCCCACGGCATCGACTCCACCCGCACTCCGCAGCTCGGGCAGTCTACCCGGCGCGGTGCGTAGACCAGAAATACCTTGATGCCCCACAGCGGCACAAACTCAAAGCGCCGTGTAGGAAGGCGATCGTAGCCCGGCCTGTGGCGAGTACAACCCGAGCAAAGCGCTTGGCCGTTGGCCCGCTCGACTACCTCGACCTCCAGCTCCGCAGCCTCGGCGCTGCCCGCCCAGCGGGCCTTGGTATACACAAACGACTTGAACCTCTGGACCCGGTTCAGGATAGTCTTAAGCTGCATCCCGGCTCTCTTCTTCTGAGTGATGTTTGGTTCGCACCTACATCTTCCTAGAACCGGGGCCGGGATGCCCCTCCTGGACCACAGCGACTTCAAACCATCGGCTTCTCGCTAGCAGCTACGTTGGATCCACCCACAGATTCTGCTGAGGAGCCCTAAACTAAAGCAGAACCTCTGAGAACTGTCGACGTTTAGCCGCGAAGGATCTGGCGGCCAATCCACCGTATCGACTTGTTTACAAACGCGCCAGTATGCTAATGTCCTACGTTTCCACGCAAAGCGGTGTACAATAATGACCCATCTCGCGCCTGTCAGTGTGCGGGTCTCGCAGCACGAGCGCGAGCTGCTCGAGGAAGCGGCCGCGCAGTCGAAGACAAATCTGAGTGATTTCATACGGCGCAAGGCCGTGGAAGCTGCTGAAATCGAGGTGCTCGAGCGAAGGGTCGTCACGATTCCGGCGGCTCGCTGGAAGAAGTTCGAAGCCTGGGTGAATGGGCCTCCCAAGGATGTACCCCCCCTGCGCGAGCTCGCCGAGACGCATCCGGCGTGGCGGAGCTGAATCCGCCGAGATCCCTTAGAGACGACGACCCTGTCGAGGAATTCGACTGCGGCCGCGACTCGATGAACGCCTGGTTTCGCCGGCATGCTCGACGCAACCACGACGCGGGAATTTCACGTGTTACGGTGCTTACCGAAGCCGGTACGGGCACGATTGTCGGCTACGTGAGCCTTTCCGCGGGCCACATAGAACGCGAATACTTGGCTAAATCGGCGCGGCGCAACCGGCCCGAGAATATTCCGGCGATTTTCCTCGGGCAGCTCGCTGTCGATCGGCGCTTTCAAGGGCGCGGTTTCGCGCGCCAATTGCTACTCTACGCGCTCAAGACTTGTTTGGCCTTGTCGCGGGAGATCGGTTGTTTCGCGGTCCTGATGCACCCGCTGGACGATGACGTGCGCGCCTTCTACTGCCGTTTCGGCTTTGAGGCTTTGCCCGGCGACCCACGCCGGAGCATGGCCGTGCGCATCACGGATCTCGTCCATAACGGCTTGCAGTGAACCACGCCGCCGGCTCGGTGTCTTGCCGAAACGTTGATACACCGGATGCAGCATAAGCCAGTCGTCGCCCTCGCCATGATCGTTCGCCCTGTGACTCTACCAGCGTTCAGCCCCCGGGGATCGACCCTCCGCCGCGCGCGCACCGGGCTCATCTCCGGGTGTTGCCCATCCGAAACCGCGGCGCTCGCCGCGCTAAGCCTGTTGGCTTGTCTTGCTTGTCGAGGATGGTCTTGATCACCACGGGGTCTTCGATGCAGGCGATCACCTTGACTGTGCCGCCGCAGGCACGAGTTTCGATGTCGATGCGGAACACGCGTTTGAGGCGCTGCGCCCAGCGCATGGATGCGCGCCGCTCAGCGGGTGTTGGTGGTTCCTCTGCTACCTTGGCCTTTTTGCCCTTGCCTCGCTTGGCGGGTGTCACCGAGGCCCGATGCCGGCTGTTCGGTGCGAGCACGCCGTGACAAATTCGCCCGGAGCGAATTTGGACGCACGCAGTGCGCCCGCAGGGTCAGCACCATGGATGGGGCGTATTACGGTGACGCTTTACCATTTACACTATTTGCCGCGAGTACCGATTTAGCCAGTCCCCTCAGTGAACTCGTCGATGGCGCCGCGAGTCGCGTTAGCGACTAGTTGGAGGGCAGGGGGCGGCAACTGGGCAAACGCTCGGCGATCTCTGCCGCAATGTATACGGCAAATGATTGCCACAGACTCCGCATATCATGCGACCAATCATTGCACGCTGCGGCGATTAGACCCCAGAATAACCGCATGATATGCGGAGAATATACTTACATCTGGCAGGCGCCCGACTGGCCGTCCTGGCGTTACGAGCTGGCAGCGTTGGCCGAGCCGCTTGCGGGGGTCTGTCGCGCTCAGGGAATGCTCCTGGGGCGGATGGCCGACGTCGGCATGGCGCTGCGTGGCCAGGCGAGTCTCGCCGCGCTCACCGATGACGTGGTGAAAACCAGCGAGATCGAAGGCGAGCGGCTCGATGCCCACTCTGTGCGCTCATCCATCGCCCGCCGACTCGGCGTGGATATCGGGGCCTTGGCGCCAGTGGATCGTCATGTTGAGGGTGTCGTCGAGATGATTCTTGATGCTACCACCAGCAGTGAAAAGCCTGTGACGCGCGAGCGGCTGTTCGGATGGCACGCGGCGCTGTTCCCTACCGGCTTTTCCGGTATGTCCCGGATCAGGGTCGGCGCCTGGCGCGACGACGCTAATGGCCCAATGCAGATGGTATCTGGGCCCATCGGCCGCCAGCGTGTCCACTTCGAGGCGCCGCCAGCTGGGCAGCTAGGGATGGAAACAAAGCGCTTTCTCGACTGGATCAATGGCGACACCAAGGAGCCGCCGCTGATCAAGGCGGGGCTTGCGCACCTGTGGTTCGTGACCTTGCACCCCTTTGATGACGGCAATGGACGCATCGCTCGGGCCCTCGGTGATTTGTACCTGGCGCGCGCCGACGGCAGTCCGCAACGCTTTTACAGCCTGTCGGCGCAGATCGAGCGCGAACGCAAGGACTACTACGACATCCTGGAGCGCACCCAAAAGGGTGCTCTCGATGTCACCGCTTGGCTGGAATGGTTTCTCGGTACCCTGCGACGGGCCGTTGAGCAGGCACAGTACTCGGTCGATGCGGTGCTGGCCAAGGCGCATTTCTGGCAACGCCATGCCGGGGTGCCGATGAACGAGCGCCAGATCAAGTTGCTCAATCGCCTGCTCGACGGCTTCGAAGGCAAGCTCACCAGCAGCAAGTGGGCCGCCATCGGCAAGTGTTCGCCCGATACGGCACTGCGCGATATCAACGAGCTGATCGCGCGCGGCGTGTTGCGCAAATCACCAGCGGGAGGGCGCAGTACCTCTTACGAGATCGCCGATTGATTTTGCGCTTTCCCAACGCTTGCACTTGCCAATCCTCCATCAGCGTCCGACCGTAACGGATGTGGGACGGCTTCTATAATGAGTGTATATAGTAAGGCGTCAGCGTAATTGCCATGGTTATGCCTGATCTTCTCGCGTGCCTCCTGCTCATGAACCGCCCCGTGCGGACCCGCATGCAGGGTGGTTGGAGACTGGGGGTTAAAAGCCCCCAGTTACCCGATTAGCCGCCGTTCTCACGCAAGCGGCCCTCAACATATTTATGCAACACGCTGGCTATAAGTGTTTGGTACGGAATGCCTTCAGCGAGCGCCCGCTTCTGAAGTCCTCGAAGATCTCTGGACGACAGGCGAATGTTGATTCTCGCGTCCTTCCGAAACATCGCATCAGCATACTCCTGGTGCCGTTTCTGTAGCGCCTTCGCTCGGCTCGTACGCTTGAGCTTTCCAGATTCAAATGCTTCGAGAATCTCCTTCTCTTCCTTATCAAGCTTACTCATCATCTTTACTCTGATATCGCTTCGTAGCTTTCCTGCTCGGAATTATCGTCTTCAGAAAAACTTCATCCTGCGTTTCTACGAACGGGACGAGGTATACGTATTCCTCGATTACAACTGCGTGAATATATTGGCCCGGGTACCGCTCCTGATTAGGATGATCGAACGTTTCAAATACGTCGCCCGCCTGTATGTGAAACACGACGTCTTCGAAGGAAATGCCGCGTTCGGCTTTCAGGGTGTCGTTCTTCTCTGCGCTCCAGACGATCGGTTTCACCGGTGAAGCATAGCACATTGTGTGCCTTTTGTCCTAGGCGGTTAACGGGATCGCGAGTTGAGCGGCACCCGCGGCGTGAGGGCGCGCGCGGGCGCGTGCCCGACCAAAGCGGGCGCAGTCGCGCAGTGTCCGCTCGAACGAGGGGTTCGACGGCGCTTTGCGCCGTCCCCCGAGTTCATCAACTCGCGATCCCGTTAACCGGCGCGAAGCGCCGGCGAACTCAACCTGGAAATAGGGTCAGACTGATATTTATTACTGATCAACCGCATCCTCAGGTTGCTT
>JAKDMQ010000257.1 GCA_030452265.1 Nitrococcus sp. | reverse complement strand
CTGCGCGCTCACGCCCAACAAGCCTTGGCTTCCACGCCATAATTAGAATTGCTGCCTTTCGGGGCTTGGGTTTGCGCTCGGGGTGCGTTATCGGGGGCCCAGCTTCGGCGATCGCGCCAATACATTCAAGGTTGACCCCGTCACCCTAGTGGACGCCGGAATAAGCTACGACTGGAGCCCCTTTTACTTCGCGGTGGATGCGCGCAACTTGTTCGACACCAAATATGTAACCGGCTGTGGTAGCACGAGTTCGTGCTTTTTCGGTACCGCGCGCAATGTCATAGGGACCGTGCGCTACACCTGGTGAAACTTGATTAGCGGCAGTCTGTCATCGATCACACATGAGTTTCAGGGCAAGCATCAAAAAGGTTCATCTTTGGCTGGGGCTTTCCAGTGGTCTCGTCGTCTTCATCCTCGGCGTGACCGGCGCTCTGTTCGTGTTTCACCAGGAGATTACTCAGTGGCCGCGCTACGACTTGCGCCATGCCGATGTCGTGAAATCACGAACCCTGCCGCTGAGCCAGTTGCACGACAGGCTGGCGCAGGTGATGGGTGTCAAACGGCTGCGTTACGGCATCACCAGCTTCCGTGATCCGGCACGCAACTGGCAAGCCGTCACCTTTCGTCGTGGCGAGGACAATTGGACCTACTTCGGCAGCATCAAGGACTACCGCACCGGCTACATCAATCCCTATACCGGCCGGGTGGCGGGCATCGTCAACGAAGAGCAGGACTTTTTCCAGATCGTCAAGGGCATTCACTGGAGCCTGCTGCTCGCGGAACCCATCGGCCAACCGATTGTCGCCTGCAGCGCCCTGATATTCAGCGTGATGCTGCTGAGCGGGCTCATTCTCTGGTGGCCAAGGCGCTGGAACCGGTCGGGGCGACAAGGTCGTTTCCGCACCAACTGCAAAGCGCCCTGGAAGCGCCTCAACATTGATCTGCACAGGGTGCTGGGCTTCTACGCGCTCGTGGTGCTGCTTGTCATCGGTTTTACTGGTCTTTACTGGTATTTCCCATTTGTCCAGAAAACATTCTACTTTTTGGGCACGGGTGATTTTACCCTGCCCGAGAGTGCGCCGAGTCGGGTAGCGAATGCGTCCCCTGCGAGCCAAACAGACGGCGAAACCCCTTTGGCCAAGGCTTATGCGATCGCCTGGTCACGCTTTCCCGAGGCAGACGCCATTACCTTTACGCTGCCGGGTGCTGATGGCAAGACGATCGAGGCACAGGTTCAGCCCGCCGAGGGGCGCTATGATCAACCGAGTGTGTTGTTGTTCGACTCACAAAGCGGTCGCTTGGTGAAGCAGCGTCTCTACTCTGAAATGAACGCCGGTGAGAAGCTGCTGGCCATGAACTACGACCTGCATGTGGGCTCGATTGGTGGTCTGTGCACCAAGCTGCTGGTCTTTGTCGCCGGCTTGATCGCTGCCGGCTTGCCGGTGACGGGCTTTCTTTATTGGTATCCGACCTGGAAGCACAAACGCCGTAGCAGACAGCAGCGCAAGTCGGCCATTGCCGAAGGCCCTGCCGGCTATTAGCCAGCACGTCGTCCGGCGCTCAACTGAAACTGTCCCACATCCAACACGATTTTGTTAACGCCTGAGCAAGGCTCTATGACCTTAAAGCGCTCGCCTATTCAAACTCATTTCTGGACTGGAAAAGACTTGTGGGCGCGCACCACGGTGGCGTCGATTATCAGCCATTCCTCGTCGGCGTGGCGCACCAACTCCTCGAGCACGCGCCGCCAGATACCCGCGCGGCTCCAACGCTCAAAGCGTCTGTTGTTTTTGGCGGGACGGCCCTGGCGGCCGTGCGCGGGCGGTAGCATCGTTGCCAACAGTTGCCACATCCGTTCTGTGAGTATTCGCCGGGCCATATCACTTCGCTCCTTCCACTTCTTGCTCCTTAGTACTTCGCTCCTTCGTTCATACACTGAGCAAAGAACGACCCAGTGAACCTGTGCGTTAGGCGCATGACCTAATCCTTGCACTGCCATTGTCAGCGTGCCGCGCCGAGGCTCGAGGCCGTGGTGCGCGCCCACAAATCCCTTTCAGTCCACAGCGGTAAGGACGATGCGCATGAGGCCAACCTCTGCTCGGTTTCACCGTCCAATGCCGTGTATAGTAGACATAATTTTATGCGATTGCAAGTCATTCGTATTGCTATTCTTGCGCGGCTCTCAGGCAAAGCGTCGCAAGGGCCCCACAGAGCGCCGTTGCTTCAGAACCCGCCCCGCTGAAGGCGCTTGGCCCGTCAGACTTTCACCGCGGCTAGGTGCGGCGTGGCTGTCGGCAATTCTCGCTTATCTTCCGATTGCCGAGAACGTCTGGAAACCACTGAAACAACTGGCGTATCATTCACGGCGATCTCATACGCAAGAAACGTACGGCCAGACTCAGCGTTGAGCATCGTCACTATTTTGCGAAAGGTGTAGAAACAGTGCAGTGGCTTTTTCTCGCTGTGGCTATCGTCGCGGAGGTTGCCGCCACATCGGCCCTGAAGGCAGCCGAGGGCTTTACTCGCTTGGGGCCATCGCTGATCGTTATCGCAGGCTACGCCGTTTCGTTTTACTTTCTCTCGCTTACCTTGCGCAGCATACCGGTCGCTATCGTGTATGCGATCTGGTCAGGCACCGGGATTGCGCTTATCACATTGGTTGGATGGATCGTTTTGGGCCAGAGGCTCGATATTCCAGCCCTAACAGGCATTGGCCTTATTATCGCCGGCGTTATCGTGCTCAATGTCTTTTCTAGATCCGTTACTCATTAGGGCGTGCTCGCATCCCGGCAAGCGGGGTTGGTCAGTCGTCTCCCAGCGAGGTTGCGGGCAGCTCGACGATTCGAGTGGCACGATCCTGCCAGGGTCCGTCCTCCAGGCGCTTGGCCATGGCGGGCGTCATCGCCAGGCTGCCGTCGGGCAGCACCATCAGCACTTCATCGATGCCTAGAGCGGCGGCAACGGCCGGCCATTCTCCCGGCCCGGCCACCACCAGCGCGGTAGCCGCGGGATCGCTCCGAATTCCTTGTTGGGCGATAACCGTAGCCGAGACGACGTGGTTGACCGGATACCCGGTGCGGGGATCGATGATGTGCGGATAGCGCTTCTTAGCGAACTTGCGATAGCGCTGGTCCACACCAGAGGTAGACACCGCCCGGTCGCCACGGATCAGTAGCGTTGCCAGCACGCCGCCGGCGGGGTCGCGAATGCCTATCCGCCAATTGCTTTGGCCGCCGCTGTAGGCGCGCAGGTCACCGGCGTTCACCAGTGCCGCCGGCACCCCCATGTCGCGCAGCCGGTCCACGGCAAGATCGACGGCGTAGCCCTTGGCAATGCCGCTGAAGTCGAGCCGCACGGCCGGGTTACCGCTCGCCACACAGCCGGCGCGGATTTCCACGTTTATCATACTCGGCTTTTGAGCAACGATATTCTCGATTGCGGCAGCGCTTGGCGGCGGCCCCTCGATTGGGAAATCTGAGGTATGAAAGCCCCACACCTCGATCAACTTGCCGATGGCCGGATTGAAAAGTCCGCCGGTGGCCCGCTCCATTGCCGTGGAACGGCGGATCAACGTGCGTATGCTCGCCGGCGCCTGGGTGCACTCCCCCCTCGCCAGAGCGTTATTGAGCCGTGTCAGCGCTCCCGGTTGCCAGGGATGCCAGTCGCGATGCATGCGCCGGAAGTCTTCCTGGAGGGCCGCGAAGGCGCTTTCGGCTTTTGCTTCGGAGACGCCGCGCAGAGTTACGTCGACCAGGGTACCGAAGACAAAGAAGGTCGCGGAGTGCGAGCCGGAGACTGTTGCCGAATGCGATCGCTGCAGCGCCTGGCAGCCGGTCACTGCCAGCAGCGCGGCCAGCAGCCCGACCAGCCACGACAACGGCCGCGCGGTCCGGGCGCCACAGGCGGACAACGCCCGCCTCGTCCCTAGCGAGAGCAACCATCCGCGATCAGTTCCGTGAATCGGTCTCATTTCTATTGACATTCTCACACAGTCTTCTATTCTCTCCTACGTCTCGACTTTTGCCAAATAGAAGCCGTTGAGAATAGTTTTTGTTACAATGCTACGCTGAGGAGAGAATAATGCAGAGGACGATATCCACCTTGGCTGTGGGGGCCCTTGCGGTGAGCCTGGCGATCCCAGTCTACGCCCAAGAAGGATCCCAAAATCGAACCGCGGCCCGGCCGGCCCCGGCCCGAGAAGAGCCGCGGGAGCAAGTGCAGAAGGACGATGTTATTGAGCAGCTCGAAAAGAAACTCGAAATCCTCGCTGAGGAAATCGAGACCATGCGCCGTGAGGCCATGATAACGGAGAAACCCTACAAGATAAGCCACCAACTCGGTCCGGCAGCGTCTAGGGTCTATACCCGAACGCAGCCAGGAGTCTCGATCGCCGGGTACGGGCAGGGCTTTATCAACTTCTCCGATGAGCAGACCGACAAGGCGAATCTCCTGCGCCAGACCTTCTACTTCGGCTACCGCTTCAATGACTGGATAGTCTTCAACAGCGAGATCGAGTTCGAGACCAAGGCGGAGGTTGAAGGCGA
>JAKDMQ010000006.1 GCA_030452265.1 Nitrococcus sp. | reverse complement strand
AGAATGTTGGCGGCGCTGAAAAGGGTGCTGGGATCGCTCGGCGTATCCAGCAAACGGTGGAAGATATTGTGCTCACCGAAGTGCATGCCGGCCGCCTCCAGCGCCTGCACCAGCTCCGGCCCCGAAAAGTAATCGCCCTCCGCTACCGCGACTAGATTGATTACGACGATTTTCTCCTCGTCCGGGCTCTTTGGATGACCCTGCGGCTCGCGGTCCGGCCGCGGATTTCTGCCACGGCTGCCAAGCAACGCCGCCAACCGACCTTCCCGGCGTTCAGATCGTTGGCTACCCGGCTGTGCAGGCACGTCCACGTCTTCGTTGAGGCGATTCGTAGCCGCCGCACTGCGCTCATCTGCCGGCGTGGCTTCGCCCAGCGGATGCACTCCACGAAGCTCCTCCTGGCGCTCGCTAATCAAAGAGTCCAGCTCGCTGAGCGACTCCTCGACATCCTCGTTCAGGAGCAAATCTTCGGCGAAGGGCTCCGGCCCCGAACGCCGGCGCCGCCAAGGCGGCCCCTCATTGCGCCATTGCTGGACGCGTCCGTAACCATATACCAGCACGATGACCAGCAGACCCAAAATCAGCAATAGCCAGCGAAGCTCTTCCATGCATACGTCCCGGTGACCTTAACCTTAGCATCCTAAGCCGCCGCCGCCGCCGCCGCCGACGGCCAGGCGTTCCGAGGAAACGATAATTCCATTTCTTGGGAGATAACCTCAACGGCTAGGCACCCCCGTGAAACTTTACAGACTGCACCCGGCGCAGGCGAAGCTCAACCCCTAGGGCCTCAAACGGCCGTCAGTTCAGCCGCTCGTGTCAAATCCACCGCCACCAGCCGAGAGACTCCAGGCTCGTTCATGGTAATACCGAGAAGGTGGCTAGCCGCCTGCATGGTGGTTTTGTTATGGGTGATGATGATGAATTGTACCCGCGCGCTTTGCTCCTGGAGCATGTCGCAGAAGCGACCCACATTGGCCTCATCGAGCGGCGCATCCACCTCATCGAGCATACAAAACGGCGCCGGATTGAGCTCAAACAAGGCGAAGACTAGGGAAACCGCGGTCAGCGCCTTCTCACCGCTCGAGAGCAGATGCAGGCTGGTGATCTTCTTGCCCGGCGGCCGGGCCATGATGGCAATCGCCCCCTCGAGCAGATCCTCACCGCTGAGCTCGAGATGAGCCTGCCCGCCGCCAAAAAGGCGCGGGAAGAGCTCGCCCAGGCGTCGATCGACCTGCTCGAAGGTCTCCTTGAAGCGCTGCCGTGTTTCCTGATCGATGCGGCGGATGGCGCGCTCCAAAGTGCTCAGAGCCGCGCTGAGATCGTCATGCTGTGCGTCGAGGTAGCTCTTGCGTTGCTCCAAATCCAAACACTCGCCGATAGCCGCCAGATTGACGGGCTCGAGCCGGCTAATTTGTTCCTGCAGGCGGTTGAGCTCCTGAGCGCAAGCGGATTCGGTAAGCTCGGGATCCAATCCGGCGCTCAGCGCCTCCAGCTCGTAACCCAGCTCCGCAAGCTGCTCCAGTTGGGTCTGCAGCCGAATTCTCAGCTCGTGCTCGCGCAGCCGGGCCGATTCCAGCGCTTCACGCAGCTCCAGCACTCGCTGAGCGTTCTCCGCGCGCTGGGGCTCGAGCGCTCGCAGAGCCTGCTCGGATTCGCTAAGCTCGCGGCGTGCCTGCGCCAGCCGTTCCTCAATCGTTGCCCGCTCATCCACGAGACGCCGGCGTTCTAGCTCGAGGCCGCCCTCGGGGGCATCGAGCTGCGCTAATTGCGCCTCGAGCTCTGCATTGCGGGTTAAAAGCCGCTGGCGCTGCTCACCGAACCGATCGACGGACTCCTCCAGTGCCGCGCGCGCCGTAGCGACGCTCTTTTCCTGCAAGCTCAGCTCATGGTGGTGCGCCTGCGCCTCCTTGAACCGCACTTGCGCGGCTGCAAGCTGCACCTGCAAAGCTTGCCCCTCTTCCTTGTAGCACGCGCGCTCGCGATCGAGTGCCTCGCCACGCGCCAACGCCTCCTGCAGCCCTTCGCGCGCGCTAGAAACGGCCTGGGCGGTGTCCTCACTTGCCGCGGCAATCTCTAAGAGCTCCCGATCGATCTTCAGGCGCCGCTGGCCAATTTCATCCTGGCGCTCGCGCAGGCTATCTATGCGGGCACGTACGCTTGCAAGCTCCCGCTGCCGATCGGCCAACTCCTCGCGCAGCGCATCAAAAACTGGCTCTGCCTCCGCCAAATCCGAGCGCAAGCTTCCCTGTTCGGACTGCAAGGCCGCCAAACGCTGCCGCCTGGCAGCCACGCCGGCACGCAGCGTCTCAATCTCCCGCTCGCGAGCGAGAACGCCGGCCGTGGGGCTATTGGCGCCATACACCCGAGCCCAGCGCCGGCCCAGCCAGACACCCTCGGGCGTAACGACGGATTCATGCGTATCGAGGGCAACGGCGAGGGTGCGGGCCGCGGCAAGGTCATCGACGCAGTAAACATGACCGAGCAGATCATCCAGGGCCCAGGGGGCGCTCACCTTGTCGCGCAGCGCCGGAGCAAGGCCGAGCTTCGGGCGCGCGGGCGTTGAGCCAGAACATGGGCTGAACAGCATCACGGTCCCTGTACCGAGCGGACTTAGCGGCTCGCCGCCCGCGCCGCCGGCACTTTCCGTCACGAAGGCGTGCAGCGCGCAGCCGAGCACCGTCTCCAGCGCATGCTCCCATCCACGCTCGACATCAAGCGACTGCGACAACCGATGCTCGCCATCGAGCCCTACACCATCGAGCCAGGCCCTGACCGTTTCATCCTCGCCCAAGGCTGCTTGCTGGATCGTCTCCAGCGAGGTGAGCCGTGCCTGATCCCGATGCAGTACGGAGCGCATTTCATCCACCCCATCGGTCAATTGGCTTATCCGCTCGCGCAGCTCACCGAGCCGGGTCTGTTGCTCCCGGTGACGTTCCCGCAGCCGAGCGACCTCATCGAGCAACGCCTGCTCGCGCTCGATGCGCTGTTCTAACTCCGATTGCGGGTTCTCGCGAATCAGCCGCTCGCTTTCCTCGCGCAACCGCTCGCCGCGCTCGCCGCGCTCGCGCGCGCGCTGCTCGAGCTGCTCGATGCGGGCACGCTCGACCTGGACAATCCGCACCGGCTGCGCGGCCTCATCGGTTAACCGCTCCCAGCACCCGCGCCACTGCTCGATTTGGCCCTGCTTCGATTCGACCACCTCGCGTGCCGCCGTCTCGGCCGCAAACGCCTCCGCAATCGCCAGCGCCAGCTCCTGGGCCCGCGATTGTAGCTGCATTTGCTTATCCCGATCCTGATCGACGTTGCGCTCGATTTCGAGCAGCGCCTCACGCGTTCGCGCCAGCTCTCGTCGGCTCGTCTCACACAGCTCTCGACGGTGCTGTATCTGCTGCTCGACTCGGGCAATCTCGCTGCCAATCGCATAACAGCGAGCGTGAACGTCATTGACCCGCTCGTTGCGCTGCGCGCAAGCGCCGCGCTGATCTTCGATCTTACGCTCCAACCCGCCCTGCTGAGCAAGCTGCGAGGCGAGATTGTCCTCGTGCACCGCCGTCTCGTGGCGCACGCGCTGGCGCTCACTATCGAGCATCTTCAGCTTGAGCGCATGCAGATGTGCCTGGCATTCGCGCAGCTTGCTCTTCAAAGCCCGGTAGCGCTCGGCTGCCTGCGCCTGACGTTTGAGCTTGCCGAGCTGACGCGCGAGCTCGCCGCGCATATCATCTAAGCGCGCCAGGTTCTCCCCGGTATCGAGCATCCGGCGCTCGGTCTCCTTGCGCCGCTCTCTGTAGAGCGAGACCCCGGCTGCCTCCTCCAGATGCGCCCGAAGCTCTTCCGGACGTGCCTCGATAATGCGGGCGATCATACTTTGTTCGATGAGGGAATAACTGCGCGGCCCAAGGCCAGTACCGAGAAAGACATCGGTGATATCCCGACGCCGGCAGCGGGTACCGTTGAAATAATAGGTCGATTGTCCGTCGCGATTGACCTGGCGACGCACCGAGATCTCGCTGTAAGCCGCATACTTACCACCGACCGCGGCATCCACATTGTCAAAAACGAGCTCGATGAAAGCCACGCTCACCGCCTTGCGAGAATCGGTGCCATTGAAGATGACATCCACCATAGACTCGCCGCGCAGATACTTCGCCGAGCTCTCGCCCATGACCCAGCGCACGGCATCGATGATATTGGACTTGCCGCAGCCGTTGGGGCCCACGATGCCAATGATCGCACCTGGCAAGGAAATGGTCGTCGGCTCGACGAAGGACTTGAAGCCCGCGAGCTTGATTTTAGTTAGATGCATGGTCTTTGCGGATTATCGAGCTCATTGTAAAGGCCGAGGCGGCTCTCTCCCGGCTCATGTCCACTCCGGCCCCGTTCGCCTTGCGCCTTTGGAACAGCCAACGACCACATACGATAACGCCCCACGCCTTGCAGGCAAATCCACCCCGGTAGCGAAACCGACGGACGAGAGCTAAAATCATTCCCGTTCACTGCCTCACGCTCAGCGCATGGCCATGACCACACAACCGACCAAGTCTCTGGTGACCTTCCCCAACCCGAAACCGGAACGCGACTACACGCTGCACATCCGGGTACCGGAATTCACCTGCTTGTGCCCCGTGACCGGCCAGCCGGACTTCGCTACGATTATCATCGACTACGTGCCGGCAGCACACTGCGTGGAGCTCAAATCACTCAAGCTTTATTTCTGGTCGTTCCGCGACGAGGGCGCCTTCCATGAGGCGGTGACCAACCGCATTCTCGACGACTTGGTCGCAACGCTGACGCCGCGCTTCGTTCGCGTTAAAGCGCAATTTAACGTGCGCGGCGGCATCCACACCAGTGTGGTGGCCGAACATCGGGCGCCGGACTGGGCGCCCGCCGCGCAAGTGGAGCTGCCCTGATGCTCGGCGACTTCTTACGCGGCGCCACCTATGTCCCTCGCGGCCTTCGGATGCTGAACACCGTGGGACTACGACGTTACGTGTGGCTGCCCGTGGTGGTCAACGTGCTGGTATTCGCCGGGCTGTTCTGGATCGGGGCCGACTGGCTGCAGTCGCTAATGAACTACCTGGTACCCGAGCCCGCGGAGATCCGGGTCGAGGGCTGGCTCGGTGCGATATTGGATTTTCTGGTCGTCGCCGCGCGTTGGCTGCTCTGGCCGCTGTTCCTGCTGATGGCCTTCGTGGTGATGTTTTACACCTTCACCGCGGTCGCGAATCTCATCGGCTCGCCCTTCAACGGCATGCTCTCCGCCCGGGTAGAGGCACAGGTGACCGGCCGTCTGCCGCGGGAGGCGTCCGGCGGCGGGCTATTCGTGGACGCCCTAGGCGCGATCCGCGACGAGCTGCGCAAGATCGCCTATTTCGTGCTGCTCGCCGCACCGTTGCTAATCCTTTTCTTCGTGCCGGTGGCGAACCTGCTGACCTCACCGCTGTGGCTGCTCTACGGCGCCTGGATTATGGCGCTCGAGTACATGGACTACCCGCTTGGCAACCGCGGCATCGCCTTCAAGGAGCAGCGCCGGCTCGTCCGAGGCCGGCGCATGCTCCACCTCGGCTTCGGCGCCGGCCTACTCGCCATCACACTCATCCCCGTGGCCAATCTTATCGCCATGCCCACTGGGGTAATCGGCGCAACGTTATTGCGCTTGGAGCAGGGGGAGCGCTAGAGCCTTGGCCAGCGTATCGGCGCGGCCTCGCGCGCCCAGGCGAGCGCGCCAAGCTCCGTCGGCTCTAATCGATGTCTCAGCGCGCCCGAGGAACTGAGTGTACCTCTGCTAAGCTAGGATTAGCAGGATTACCGAGCGGACCACGTACTAGCGATGCTCTCATGCTACCGCGTGCGATCGGTTGACGAGAAAACGCTTAGACCCATCACGCATGCGAGCGCGCAGGCAGCCAATACGAAGGAGGCCGATCATGCCCGAGTCAAAACTGTATCCAGTTCCGGCCACCGTCGCCGAGCATGCCCTGTTGAACCGGGAGCAATACGAACAGATGTACCAACGCTCGATCACCGACCCGGAAGGTTTCTGGGCTGAGCAAGCGGAGGCGTTCCTCACTTGGTTCAAGCCCTGGAATCGCGTCCACTTCTCGGACCTAGACAAAGGCGATATCCGTTGGTTCGAAGGGGGCACGCTCAACGTAAGCTATAACTGCCTAGATCGACACCTCAATACCCGAGGCGATCAGACCGCCATCATCTGGGAAGGAGACGAGCCCGATCAGGACAAGCGCATCAGTTACCGTGAGCTGCACGAAGAGGTCTGTCGATTCGCCAATGCACTAAAGGCTCGTGGCGTACGCAAAGGCGATCGGGTGTGCATCTACCTGCCAATGATCCCGGAGGCCGCCGTCACCATGCTTGCCTGCAGCCGCATCGGCGCGGTTCATTCAACGGTGTTTGGCGGTTTCTCGCCGCATGCCTTGCGCGATCGCATTCTCGACTCCGACTGTCGCATCCTCATCACCGCCGATGAAGGACTACGCGGCAGCCGTCCCATACCGCTGAAAGAAAACGCCGAGCGCGCCCTCGAGGAATGCCCAAACGTCGCCACGGTCTTTGTGGTCCGGCGCACGGGCGGGGATATTACTTGGATCGACGCACGAGACGTCTGGTACCACGACGCAATCAGCGCGGCCTCCGCGGACTGCCCGGCCGAGCCCATGGACGCCGAAGATCCTTTCTACATCCTCTATACATCCGGCTCGACCGGAAAACCTAAAGGGGTGCTCCATACCACCGGCGGATACCTGCTACAGGCGGCCATGACGCATAAGTACGTCTTCGACTACCATGACCGCGAAGTCTATTGGTGTACCGCCGATGTCGGCTGGGTAACGGGGCACTCCTACATCGTCTACGGGCCGCTCGCCAATGGCGCGACCACTCTGATCTTTGAAGGCGTGCCCACCTATCCGGACGCTTCCCGTTTCTGGCAGGTCATCGACAAACATGGCGTGAGTATCTTCTATACCGCGCCTACGGCGATCCGCGCGCTCATGCGCGAGGGCAACGAGCCGGTCCAGCAGACGAGCCGGCGCAGCCTGCGGCTGCTCGGCACCGTCGGTGAGCCCATCAATCCTGAAGCCTGGGAGTGGTACTATCGCGTCGTCGGCGAGACTCGCTGCCCGATCGTGGATACATGGTGGCAAACCGAGACAGGTACCATCATGATCTCGCCTTTGCCCGGCGCGACCGACCTCAAGCCGGGATCCGCGACCCTGCCCTTCTTCGGCGTCGAGCCGCAGCTCCTCGATACCGCGGGTAACCTAGTGAACGGAGCCGGCGAGGGCAACCTGTGCATAGCCCGTCCCTGGCCCAGCATGATGCGTACCGTCTACGGCGACCATGAACGCTTTCTCAACACCTATCTCACCCAATATCCCGGCAAGTACTTCACGGGTGATGGGGCGCGCCGCGATCAGGACGGCTACTACTGGATCACCGGCCGTGTCGATGATGTCCTCAACGTATCCGGCCACCGGATGGGTACCGCGGAAATCGAGAGCGCACTGGTGCTCCACCCCGCTGTCGCCGAGGCTGCCGTGGTGGGCTTCCCTCACGCGATAAAGGGCCAAGGCGTCTATGCCTACGTGACCCTGGTAAAGAACAACACTCCTTCCGATCCACTGCGCCGGGAACTCATCGATCTGGTACGCAAGGAGATAGGCCCAATTGCAAAACCCGACGTCATCCAGTGGGCCGGGGCGTTGCCCAAAACTCGCTCGGGGAAGATCATGCGCCGTATCCTGCGCAAGATCGCCATGAACGAGGTCGACAATCTCGGCGATACCAGCACCCTGGCGGACCCATCGGTGGTGGAACACTTGGTCGTGGACCGGGCCCACCGCTGAGCCCCCGGCAAGGAGAAGTAGAGCTCGTCTAAGGAGAGCACCTAAACTCGACTGCCGCCACGAGCGGCCTTGGCGGCGACGATCACGAGCGTAGGCCATTCGCGGCGAGGGCTCGGCTCGCGCCAAAACCTCATCAAACAGCCGCTCGTTTTCCTAGCGACACCGCACCGCCCATAGGCGGCGTGAGAGGCTCTTATCGTGAAACCAAAATCACCCTAACCCGCCTGCCTTACTCATCCAGACTCGTCGTGATGAGCCCCTCACCGTACTCCCGCTCCCACGCCAGAATATCCGGTTCCATAACCGGATATACGGCTCCAACGCACATTGCCTCATCCAGCGCCCCCGGTGACCGAGGTGGCTCAATATTATAATGCGCACATATCTCCCCGAGCTCCTCACCCGGCACCTCGATCAATCTCGCCAACATGGACAGAGACTGCAGGCTACATTGTGCGTCTAGATCCCAGTTCCCGCTCTTCCAAGGCGGCAACAAACGCGCAACCAGCGCCGTGAACTCTCTTTCCAGCACCGACACCTGATCTAAATCATAGGCAATCACCGCCCGCCCGCGCAGAAAGTCACACACGTATGGGCCCAATTCCGCGAATGGAGGCTTGTCAGCGAGCTCAGCGGAGCTTATTCCCACATCCCCCAGAATCTCATCACTGACGCCCACCCCGGGATTTACGTAGCGATGCAAGCTCTCTCCCGTCGCCACCCCATCGCGCATCTCCACACACGCAATCTCAACCATTCGCGGGCCTTCTTCAGGCGATATCCAAACACACCGGGTTGACAGTGCAATATAGGCCACCTTTCACCTCCTCGAGAATAACACCGTCTATGACGAAGAGTTGCTCCGCAAATCCAGAAGCAACCCACCTGCTCCACAGGCCGCCCCGTGAATCACCCGATTAACGGGTCCGGACGGCCAAATCGCACTGTAACCATACAGCAACTGCATTTGCCCCTGCGCACGCAGTCGCCACCGTCTGCTCTTTTCATGAAACGATTCCTGATTGAGTTCGTTGCGCGATGGGGAAAATGCGACACCCGGGCGACTCGGACCTGTTTCGCCCGTGCAACGGAAACGCCCGCCACCCAAAGCACCAGCAAATCCGGTGAATTTGCTTAAACGCTCGGGCGGCGGGCGGTTTGGCCAGCTTACAATGCTATGCGAACGGGCCCGTTCCGAACTTTAGGAACTCAACCTACGCAGCCTGATGTCCTCAGGCACCGACCGGGTCGACCCAAGGCCTGGGCGCGGCGCCCGGTTCCAAATAACGCGCTGATAAGGCCGCCACATATAATGGATGGGGAAAAACACCAAATGCACCAAACGAGAAAACGGGTACAGCGCAATCAGCACAAATCCCGCCAAGAAATGGAACTGCACCAAAAACGGCAGCGCGCTGACATACTCTGGCTGCGGGTTCAAGGTCGCCATTGACCAGAGCCATGGCGCGGTGCTGGAAACAAACCACTGACCGCCCCAACGGTAGGACAACGCGACCAAGAAGCCCAACGCCATCTGCAACAACAAAAGACTGATTACCACCCAGTCCATACGGCTCGTGACCACGAAGATCCGCCGCGAGCTAAAACGACGCATCATCAGCCAGCCTAGCGCGAGGAAACCCACGAGGGAAAGTATCAATCCAAACGCCTCGAACGCCACCTCCGCGCCACCATAGATCGCGCCCCACAACGGCGGGATCAAAAACGCGATAAAGTGTGCCAACAATATCAGCACGATCGAGTAATGCCACAACGCAGATCCCCAAAATAGCTTTTGGTTCTCCAGCAACTGCGACGAAAAGCTAGAATGCGAAAATGTATCCGTTTTGAACCGGTAAACCCCCACCAAAATGGCGAGCGCTACCGCGACGTAGGGAATCCCCACTAATATCACATCCGACATGGCTTGCTCCTCTATAGCTCACCGCGGCCAGCGGCCGCCTGCCGCCCGGGCTCCCACAGCGCTGGGATAATCCGCGCGAGGGACCGTAATGGCTTTACGTACAAACAACTGGCGCCGCTCGCTACACCCGCCGATTCATGAACAGCATCGAGCAGAACACCATCGTCCACCTCGCCTCCGTGGCTATGGCCCTGCAACTCCTCCGACCCGCCGCCCGTTCCTGGGCGCTCGGGGCCCCCAGCCTCTGCCCCACCCGGAACGGGTCCGACCTCTTCCTTCTCCTTTTTGGCTGACCGCGCTCGGCCACGACCCGACGCTACACGGCTTACCGGAACTTCCATGCCCGTCATCTTGGCCATGGTTGGTGCCAAGGCCTCATCGATGAGCTCACGCCCGAGCACATTGTCGTCGTTGGTCCCTAGAAAGCTTAAAAAAACGGACAATCGGTCAGGCAGGTCATTTTTAGGGAACTCGAACCCGTTTTGCGCGTAGATCTCTTTGAGCCGGATCATGAACATACTACGGCGGTAGGTTTCACCAAAAAGGTGATAGCCCACATAAGGCCTACACACAGGATTGAGATCGAAAAAGGCCGTATGCACCTCTTCGAGATAACCCAAAGGGGCGCCTTCGACCTCCTCGCGGAACGATTCGAGATCGGCGACCGATGCAGGAGCTCGGTCGCCGATAACCTCCGCACACTCTGCGATATGTGCGCTCAGATCCCGGGTCGGGTAGTCCAGTATGGTGCCGAAGAGCATAAACACGCGCTTCGGCACCACCATTACCAGATTGCTCATCCGCGGCACGTCAGAACCTCCGCGCCGGGGCATCCCTGAAGCCGAACCCACCGGCCGCTTTGCGGCTGTATGGATCAAGCGGCGGCAATTCACCATCCATAGCACGCTCCCGCTCCATCGGCGGGACCACGAAGCGCTCCTCGAATGTGGGCAATGAGGTCAGCTCGAAGACCCGCAAGCAATCCTCCCCGGTAAACTTCGCGAGCCGCATCGCCTCCTGCACTTCCTCTTCCTTCTGATCGCCCACTTGCTCCTGACGCATGTACATGCGAACCGCGATCAGCTTGCGGTAGACCAACTTGATCTCGTCCAAATCGCCCGCTGTAAATAGGCTCGCCATGTACGCCATCGGAAGCCGCGCCTTCTCTACGGTATTGAGGTCGGGCCCGGTCTCATCCGCCGGCGCCGACTCCATACCGGCCGTCGTCTCGTACTGCCCATCGCGAATCGACGCAATCACGGGCAACACCGGCGGCACGTAAAAGAGCATGGGCAAGGTCCGAAACTCCGGGTGCAACGGCAAGGCCAGACCCCAGACCTTCACGAACTTGTAGACCGGTGACTGCTGCGCCGCCGCAACCACGCTGTCACCAACACCGTTACGCTTGGCGCCGGCGATAACTTCAGGATCGAACGGATCCATGATGAGCGCCCGCTGCGCATCTACCAAACCGCTATCGGGTGAGCGCGCCGCCTGCTCGATACCATCGGCATCGTAGAGCACCATGCCGATGTAGCGGATGCGCCCGACGCAGGAATGGAAGCAGGCCGGAGGCTGTCCGCTCTCGAGACGCGGGTAGCACAGGATGCACTTCTCGGACTTACCCGTCGACCAGTTGAAGTAAGTCTTCTTGTAGGGGCAGCCCGACACGCACATCCGCCAGGCACGGCAGCGATTCTGGCTGATCAGAACGATGCCGTCCTCGCCACGCTTGTAGATGGCCCCGGTCGGACACGCGGCCACACAGCCTGGGTTGAGACAGTGATTGCAGATCCTCGGTAGATAGAAGAAGACCGTCTGCTCGAGGGACTTCACCGCCTGCTGCTCGGAGTCGCTCAAACTCTTCAGGATGTTAGGGTCATTAGCCGCGTAGACCTCCGATCCACCCAGATCGTCGTCCCAGTTCGGGCCGGCCTCGAGGGTGTCCATGAAATCGCCTGTCACCAGGGAGACAGCCCGCGCCGTCGGCTGGTCGTCGCCCTCCGGGGCATCGAACAGGTTCTTGTAATCGTAAGTCCACGGCTCGTAGTAGTCATCCAAGGTCGGGAGGCTTGGATTGTAGAAAATATTGGTCAGAGCGCCCGCACGGCCCTGCAGCTTCAGCTTCAGCCGCCCGCGAGAATCACGCTCCCAACCACCCTTGTACTTCTCCTGGTCCTCCCATTGCGTCGGATAACCGGTACCAGGCTTGGTTTCAACATTGTTCCACCACATGTACTCGGTGCCTTGGCGGTCCGTCCAGATGTTCTTGCAGGCAATGCTGCAGGTGTGACAGCCAATGCACTTGTCCAGATGGAACACCATGGAGACTTGCGCTCGAATATCCATCTTTTACCTCCTAGGAGATCGTAAATCGTCGCGGCCGCGCGCTGCGCGCGGCCGCTTTCCTACACCTCAAGCTCTCATTTGCCCTACCATTCAAGCTTCTCGAGCTTGCGAATCGCGACGTGCGTATCCCGCGTCAATACTCCGGTCGGGCCCCAGTAGTTCCACAGATACGTGAACTGGCCATACCCTCCGGCGATAAACAGCGGGTTTATGCGGGTACGCGTCACGCTGTTGTGACCACCCGCACGCCGGCCGCCGCGGATCTGCGACTTAGGTATGTAGATGGTCCGTTCCACAGCGTGGTAGTAAAGGCACATACCCGATTGTACCCGTCGGCTCACATTCGTCCGCGTCACAATCACGCCGTTGTCATTATAGACCTCAACCCAGTCATTGTCTTTCAAGCCGACGCTTTCGGCGTCCTTGTCATTGATCCAAACCGGATCCATACCGCGGGACAAGGTCAACATACGGTGATTGTCCTTGTAAGTGGAGTGAATGTTCCACTTACCGTGCGGCGTGATGTAGTTTAGGATCAACGTCTTGTCATCGATCGGGCTGACACTGAGATCATCGGTATTGCGATAGTCCAGCTTCGGCCGATAGGTGCACAGATGCGCGCCCCAATCGAGATACCAGGGAGCATCGAGGTAGATGTGCTGGCGGCCCGTAAGCGTGCGGAACGGAACCAACCGCTCAATCTGCAGACACCACGCCGAGTAGGCTCGCCCCTCGATGATATTGCCGCTCCAGCAGGGGCTGGTCAGCACACGCCGCGGCTGCCGGGTGATGTCGTAGAAGTTCATCTCCACGCTTCGGTACGGCTCGGCCAGGTCGGTCAGCGGGACACCCGTGTGGTGCTGCTCGGCCTCGAAGGCTTGATAGCAGACCTCACCGTTGGTCTCCGGGGCTAGGTACATGATCGCGTTGCAGCCATCGATCGGATCCTCGAGGCTGGGATAGCGTTTACCGCCCCACTCGATCGCCCGCTTGTGCCGCGGATCAGGCGAGGCACCGAGCGGCTGCTCGCACATATAATCGTACTGCTTGGTGATCGGGAAGTTGCAGCCGTTACCGGTAATCCCCTTCTCCCGGATCGCGGGGCCGAGGGAGATGTACTTGTCGTAGAGCTGCGTGTAATCCCGCTCGAGCACGGCTAAATGCGGCATGGTCTTGCCGGGAATGGGCTCGCCCTCCCCATACATCCAATCGCGCACCTCTCGCTGGGCCATCCCATCGACTGTGTCGTGTGCCAGCGGCCCATGCCAGAGATCCTTCACTGGCCCCGAGAACGCCTGCGGTGCGAGCTTGCTAACCTCCTTGGCGAACAGCTTGAAGATATCCCAGTCGGTCTTGGACTCCCAGACCGGTGGCACCGCCTGACCCAGCGGGTGGATGAAGGAGTGCAGGTCGGTGGTATTGATATCATTCTTCTCATACCAGAACGCCGTCGGCAGCACGATATCGGAGTACAGCGCCGTGGTGTCCATGCGGAAGTTGATGTCGAGCACCAAATCCATCTTGCCGCGCGGCGCGGGCTCCCGCCATTTCACGTGCTTGACGTGGGGCTTGGCTCGCTCCTCGGCGACCGCGTTGTCATGCGTGCCGAGATAATGGCGCAGGAAGAACTCCGCCCCCTTCGCGCTCGACTGCATGGCATTGCCCCGCCAGATGATCCACACCCGCGGCCAGTTCTCCGGGGCATCCACATCGTCGATGGCAAACTGAAGAGTCTTCTTCTTCAGACCCTGCACCACATAATCCACGATACCCTTGTCGTTCTTGGCCCCGGCCTCCTCTGCCTCACGACAGAGCTCGATCGGGCTGCGGTTGAACTGCGGGTAATACGACATCCAGCCCAAGCGCACGGCCTTTGCGATCAGGTCGATCGAGTGCTGGCCCTTCATGAACTTGGAATGCGGCGGCAGGTTCGAGTACTTCTCGAACAAATCATCGTAGCGCCAACTGTCGCTATTCGGGTAATGCCAACACGCCGACTGAGTGAGACGCGGTTTGATACCCCAGTCCGCGCCGCTCATTATGGCCGCCCATGAGGCCACCGGCGCGAGCTTCTCCTGGCCCACGTAGTGGTTATGGCCGCCACCGTTGCGTCCGCAGCAGCCGCAGGCGATCAGGCAGTTAATGTCCGCCCGATAATAGAAGTTGTTGTGGTACCAGTGGTTGGCGCTGGCGCCTGAGATGACCATGCACCGCCCCTTGGTCTTTTCGGCGGTGCCGGCGAACTCACGGGCGAAGCGGATGACCGTCTGGCGGCCGACGCCGCTGTACTGCTCCTGCCAGGCCGGCGTATAAGGCGCGGGGTCGTCGTAGTCCTTCGGATAATCGCCGGGCAATCCCCGGTCCACCGCGTACTGCGCCATATTAAGGTCATAGACCGTGGCGACCAGTACGCTACGGCCATCGCTGGTCTCGAGCTTTTTCGCCGGCACGCCGCGCTTGTACATGACCTCCGTGGCGTACTCGTAATACTGCACCAGCGGGGTTTCATCGCTCTGGTCGATGAAGCTCATCACGGGGTCGATGGGGCTGTCATCGAGGCCATCCTCCATCTTGAGGTTCCACTGGCCGTGCTGCTTTTGGTGGCGGTGGCCGATCTGACCCTTCGGGCAGCGAGTCTCGCCGCTCTTACGGTCGAGCACCAGCATCTTCCAAGCGGCGTTCTCCTGCTTTTTGTACTTCTTGACCTCCTCGCTCGTCAGATAGCGCCCGCAGCGGTAGCTGTCACCGTCCTTCTCCAGCTTGACCAGGAAGGGCATGTCCGTATACCGCTGGAGGTAGTCAACGAAGTAGGGCACCTGGCGCTTGATATGGAACTCGGTGTAAATGACATGACCCACGCCCATCCAAAATGCCAGATCCTGACCCCGCTTGACCGGAATCCACCAGTCGGCGTATTTGCTGACCTGGCTGAAGTCCGGCGAGAGCACCACAAACTTCGCGCCCTCATGACGCGCCTCGGAAATAAAATGCACATCCGCCGTGCGGGTCATATTGAGGTTGGCCGCCATCGAGACGATGAACTTGCTGTTGTACCAATCGGCACTCTCGCAGACATCGGTCTGATCGCCCCAGATCTCAGGGAAGGCGGTGGGCAGGTCCGCGTACCAGTCATAGAAGCTGATCGTCGAACCGCCGAGAAGGTGCAAGAAGCGCTGGCCGCCCGCAAACGAGACCATCGAAAACGCCGGAATCGGGGCGAAGCCCATCACCCGGTCGGGCCCATACTTTTGCACGGTGTAGAGACAAGCGGAGGCGATGAGCTCGAGCAGCTCATCCCAGGTCGTGCGCCGAAACCCGCCCTTGCCGCGGGCCTTCTGCCAGCGCGTGCGCTTGTTCTCATCGGAGACCATCGAGCCCCACGCCTCGATAGGGTTGTTGTGGCGAGAGCGCGCCTCGCGCCAGAAATCGAGCATCACGCCCTTGCAGTAGGGATACTTGACACGAATCGGGCTATAGACATACCACGATGCCGAAATGCCGCGCTGACAGCCGCGCGGCTCGTAGGGCGGTATACCATGGCCGCCTTCACCGCGCCCGAGCAAGGGGTAGTCGGTCTGCTGCATCTCCCAGGTGATGATGCCGTCCTTGACGTAGATCGCCCATGAACAGCCGCCCGTGCAATTCACGCCGTGCGTGCTGCGGAAGACGTTATCGTGCTGCCAGCGGTTGCGATAAAACTCCTCCCACCGGCGAGTCTTGGGGTTGATTAGATCCTGAATCCAGCCCATAGCTTTTGAACCTCCTCGTCGAATCGTAATTCAGTAACCAGCCTAAGCGATCGCGGGCTTCGCGATCGCGCTTCGCCCCCCTAGTCTCGACGCCAGCGATTGGTGCCCGACACCATGGGCTCACGGACCGCAATGAGCCGTTTCTTCCAAACGACGCTCAGGATCACCGCGAGCACTATGGCTCCAATGATCGACAGCCCGAGGAGCATCGCCACCGGCCCGGATGCCGATAGCTCGTCGCCTGACGCCTTCTCTTTGAAGAAGGCAAGCAGATCCGCCTTCTCGGTATCCGTCAGGGGGTCTTCGGTGAAAATCGGCTTCATCGGCAGCATCGCCTGCGGCCACGTGATCATCGCATCACCCAGCCGGCTGTATGTGGTCGTCAGATCAGGCCCCATGCTGCCACCGCCTACACCGGCAACGGCATGGCATGCGGAGCAAGCCGGACCACCGTTGCGAAGGCTCGCCTCGCCGGTGAACAGCCGCTCGCCCTGCTCAGCCGAGCCTGTGCTCTCCGGCTTCGCCGCTGCTGCCGTGGAGCCCGCCGCCGCGGCACCCGCCGCTGAGGCCTCCCCTCCGCCAGCGCCGCCGCTCGCCAAGTACGCTATCACGTTGGCGATCTGGTCATCGGAGAGCCCGAGGTCGGGCATGGTCATGCCGTATTTACTCTTCAGCGACGTCGCGGTCGCATCGCCGGAGGCAATCATTCCGGGGGGATCCGCAATCCAGCTCTTCAACCACTGCGTGTCCCGACGCTCCGTTACTCCAGCAAGGTCCGGACCTACCGTGTCACCCCCGCCAATCGTATGGCAGGCTGCGCATTTCGATTTGAAAAGCGTGGCACCGGCGGACGCATCGGCAGCCCAGGCATCCGTGATGACTACGCCTAGGCCGACCGCCACCAACACCAGAAGCACCTGCTTGAACTGCGCTCGCCACCTGCTCGGGGCATTCAGCATCGCTTAACCTCCTTACCCAGGGCGCTGATTCTCCATATATCCAACGTCCTGCGCGCGTCTACGAAAAGGCCCGCCCGCATTTAAACGCAGCAGCTCGCGCTCCGCGCGAGCCATGCGCAACGTACGACGCCCCTGTTATGAAAAACGTTGCAAAGAACTTTGCAACAACCCGTGCTGAGATATGTAGCACGCGGCTCGAGCTTTTACAAGTAGCCGCGCTATAGTCGCGCAACCGCGCCGCGAATAAACGGCTCCCCGCGCCCCCCTAGCTGAGAGCACTCAGCTATTGGCGGCGACGCTTGCGCCGCAGCCGGTTTCTCTTTACGAAGGCGAGCAGGCGTTTGCGCCGGGCCTGTTGGCGGGGTGAGAGCACGTTGAGACGTCCCGCGTAAGGGTTGCGGCCCGTGCGCAGCTCGAGTCGAATGGGCGTGCCCCAGAGGTCCAGCTCGCGACGATAGACGTTGGTCAAATAGCGCCGATAGGCCGCGGACAGACATGCCGTTTGATTACCATGGATAACGATTAGCGGGGGATTACAGCCGCCCTGGTGGGCATAACGCAGCTTAACCCGGCGGCCCCGAACCAAGGGCGGCTGATGCGCCGTCACCGCATCGGCCAATATCCGATTGAGCAACGGCGTATCGAGCTCACGGCAGGCGGATTCATTAGCCCGCCGCACCGCCTCGTAGAGCAGCCCCACGCCGGTGCCACACAGCGCCGAGATGAAATACACTTGGGCGAAATCGACGAAGGCGAGCTTGCGCTCCAGAGCGCGGCGCATGTGCTTCTTATGCGGGGGATCCAGCCCATCCCATTTGTTGACCGCGAGCACCAACGCGCACCCGGCATCGAGGACATAATTGATGATACGGGCATCCTGCTCGGCCACGTCCTCGTGGGCATTGAGCACAATGATCGCCACATGCGCCGCCGCAATGGCCTGCAGGGTCTTGATGGCGCTGAATTTCTCCACCGCTTCATAGACCCGGCCGCGACGGCGAAGCCCGGCCGTATCGATCAGCGTATAGGCGATTGCGTCGCGCTCGAAGGGAATGAAGATGCTGTCCCGGGTGGTGCCGGGCTCACCGTGGACGAGCACCCGCTCGTCGCCCAACAGGCGGTTGATCAGCGTGCTCTTGCCGACGTTTGGACGTCCGACAACAGCGACCCGGATGCGCCTGCTCGCGGCATGCGCTTGCTCGCTGAACACCGGCGCATCATCTTGCGCCCTCGTCGTCACGCGCTCGAGCATCGCCGCCATGAGCCGAGCCACCCCCGTGCCGTGGGCGGCGGCTATCGGATGCGGATCTCCCAAACCAAGCGCGTAAAAATCCGCGGCCGCCGCGCTCGCGTTGACGCCATCGGTTTTGTTGACAACCAGGAACAATGGCTTGCCTTGCGCGCGAAGCTCACTTGCAAGCACCTCGTCCACCGCGGTAGGGCCACTGCGCGCATCCACCAGAAAGAGCAGCGCGTCGGCTTGCGCGATCGCCCGGCGCGCCTGGGCCTGAACACCGGCGCGGATATCCCCGTTGTCCTCGCCCATACCGCCGGTGTCCACCACGATGTAGGAACGCGCTCCGACTCGGCCCAGACCATACTGGCGGTCACGCGTCAGCTCCGCGAAGTCCGCTACAAGGGCATCGCGGCGGCGTGTAATATAATTGAACAGTGTCGACTTGCCCACATTGGGCCGCCCTACCAGGACGATTACGGGTTCCATGGGGTTCATGCTTGCGGCCTAATACAGCCGTTTAATTTGGACTATCGCAGTTGGGAGATGACATGGGATTTCTCAAGGACAAACATGCCCTCGTTGTCGGAATTGCCAGTAATCGCTCTATTGCCTGGGGCATTGCCGAGGCCATGCACCGCGAAGGGGCGAAGCTCGCCCTTACCTATCAGAACGACAAGCTCAGAGCGCGCGTCGAGCAGTGTGCCCAGGCCTGCGCCAGCGAGCTCGTGCTGCCTTTGGACGTTACCCAAGATGACCAAATTGAGGCAGTATTCGACGAACTCGGCACGCGTTGGGAAGGAATCGACATCGTGGTTCACGCTGTCGGCTTCGCTCCGCGCGAAGAGCTGCAAGGCTCATTTGTCGATAATACAACGCGAGCCGGGTTCCGGATGGCGCAGGATATCAGCAGCTACAGCTTCATCGCCCTGGCTCGAGCTGCGCGGCCACTGATGCAAGGCCGCAACGCCGCACTGCTGACACTCACCTATTTGGGGGGCGAACGCGCGCTGCCGAACTACAATGTCATGGGTCCGGCTAAGGCGAGCCTCGAAGCCAACGTACGGTACATGGCCTATGATCTTGGCCCGGACGGAATCCGAGTGAACGCGGTCTCGGCTGGCCCCATCCGCACTCTGGCCGCCTCCGGGATCGGCAACTTCCGCAAGATGCTGGATTTCAACCTCAGGGCCGCACCGCTGCGGCGCAACGTGACGCTGGAGGATGTCGGCAACGCCAGCGCTTTTCTCTGCTCAGACCTAGCGTTGGGCATAACAGGCGAAGTGCTGCATGTGGATGCCGGCTTCCATGCGGTCGCACTCTCCGGCGCCGAACTGACGGATAGTCCGTAGCGGCCGACGCTCCCTACGGCTGCTCGCCTCGCCCGGCGGGATGCAGGCGAGGCTGCAGCGGAACGCCTGAGAGCCGATTACGGCTCGTTACCCAGCCGTGAGCCTCCGGTCCAACGTCACATCGGCCTGCTTACGCAGCAGCTCAATCATCGCCTGCAAGGTGCGCTCGGATTCCACGCGCTGCAGCGCCTGGCGCACACGCTTGCGCTCGGCGTCATCGATCTCACTGAGGTCACCGTCGCGCACGCCGCGCAGCGCCAGCACGACATAATCCCCATCTGGCAGCTCGACGCCCGCCAGTGTCTGCTTATCGGCGCTCGGGCGTGGCAGAAGAAAACCTTGCTCGATAATGGCAGCCGGCACCTTCTTGCTGTCACGCTGCACCCATCCCACGGCCGAGTAGGGCATGCCCTTGCCCTCGGCTTGCGATTCGAGGGAGCGGCCGGATTTCGCTTTTTCGAGCAGCTCGGCGCCGAGAGCCTGGGCCTGTTCAGCGGCATTCAATGCGATCAGCCTAGCACGAATTTGATCTTGGACTTCTTCGAGCGCGGGCACGGTGGCTGGTTTTCGATGGTCGACGCGCAGGATGACCTGCCGTGCATCATCAAGCTCGATGCTTTGACTATTGAGCCCTTGCTTTAGAACCTCGGCACTGAATGCGGCCTCAACCACTTGCGGATTAGCGGCAATACCCTCTTCGGCGCCAGATCGAGAAAACCACTCGCTTTGTTGGATCGCCAAGCCGTATTTCTCAGCCACCGGCTCGAGACTATCAGGATGCTCGTAGGCATAGTTGGCCACCTGATTGCTAAGCTCATAGTAGCGCTTGGCCGCCTCCCGCCCGAGCAATTCCCGTCGAATCTGAGCCTTAACCTGCGAAAAGGGTTTAACCCCTCCGGGGCGGATGGCTGTGACCTCGATCAAATGCCAGCCGAAGCGGCTGCGGATGGGCTTGCTGATCTCCCCGACTTGGAGGTTGAAGACCGCTTCGTCGACGGCCTCGGCCGTCTCCCCCCGGCGCACGAATCCGAGCTCGCCGCCGCGTCTCGCTGAGCCCACATCCTGCGAGTGGCGCCGCGCGATCTGCGCGAAGTCCGCGCCCTGTACGATTTGCTTACGCAGCGCTTCAATTTGCTTGCGCGCCGCTGCAACCTGCTCTTTGCTTGCGACCTCCGGCAGCTTGATCAGAATGTGGCGAACACTGCGCGCACTCGGGAGTGTGAAGCGACTGTCTTTGTACTCTTCGTAATACCGGTGCAGAGCCTTGTCATCCGGCTGGGTCTGACGTGCCATCGCGTTCTCGGAGAGCTCGATATAGCTGATCTTCACCTGCGCTGGGTGCCGTAACGCCTGCTTGTGCGTATCGTAGTAGTGCTGAACTGCTTTTTTATCCACCTGGGATTGATCTCGGAAACCTGCCGCGTCGATTCTGAGCCAGGCGAGGTTGCGGCTTTGGCGCTCGAGTGCCACAAATTGCGCCACATCGTGCTGCGTAATTACGGAGGTGGCGGCAATGGCAAATTCCAACTGCCGCAGCAGGTGCTCGCGGCGCAGCTGCGCCTCATATTGCTCCGTAGAGTATCCATTCTGCTGCAGCACCGTGCGGTAACGCTCGCCTGAGAATCGACCATCCACGAGGAAATACGGCTGGCTGCGGATAATCGAGCGCAGCGAGTCATCCGTAATACGTAACCCCTGGCGCCGAACGAAATGCAGCAGCACGGCCTGATCGACCATACGGTCGAGTACCTGCCGGCGCAGGCGCTCTTCATCAAACAGTGCCGGGTCATACCGATCACCCAGCAGCTCACGTAGCTGGGCCTGCTGGCGCTGCACGGCATTGTCGAGCTCGCTACGCGTGATATCGATCCCGTTCACGGTCGCAGCAGGCGGATTTGAGCCTCCTGTAAAGTAGTTATAAACACCGAATAGAGCAAAAGGAATAATCAGCAGGCCGACGATAATGTAGGCCACGATACCCTTCGCTCGATCTCGGATGGTTTGCAACATGGTGCAGCTATCCGTTCAGTGGTTAGAAAAAAGGCGCCTATAAGGCGCCTTCCTACTGCTGGAACTAGGATGGCGGAGCGGACGGGATTTGAACCCGCGACCTCCGGCGTGACAGGCCGGCATTCTAACCAGCTGAACTACCGCTCCATCCTTTTGGTGGGTGGTGAGGGGCTCGAACCCCCGACATCCGCCTTGTAAGGGCGACGCTCTCCCAGCTGAGCTAACCACCCTAGCAGGTAACGAATTAATTCACGGCATCTTTTAAAGCCTTGCCAGCCTTAAATCCGGGCGCTTTTGATGCCGGAATGGTGATGCTTGCGCCGGTCCGAGGATTGCGGCCGGTACGCGCGGCACGCTCACGAACTGTAAAAGTCCCAAACCCGACCAAGGTCACCTGATCACCTTCCTTCAGGGCATCTGTCACGGAGGCAACGAACGCATCGACAGCGCGGCTTGCCGCGGCCTTAGAAATGTCGGCAGACTGCGCAACGACTTCAATCAGTTCCGATTTGTTCATTCGAACATTCCCCTGTTGTTCTCTGCACCAGTAAATTCCCTTGACGCGCCTGCCTCAATCAACCCGCGATTCCGGCTTGCGCTCGATCCTCAAGCATCACCGCAGACGTTATCGCGGTATGCTACCGCCCCAAATTTCCGAGAACAATCTTGACATTCGGGGCGACAGGCGCGTCGTACCCTTCTCCTATTGAGTCCTTCGGCACCCGATGACCCTAGGCGTGGATGGAGTCCCTAAAAAGCGGTAACTTTGTTTTACGCGAACGGCAGGCCGAATTAATCGACCTGCCGTGCTTTTTATATAACAGACGCACTGGAAAGGCGTCAATACGGCCCCGCCCCTCAATGGGGCCGAACCACATCTCTTTTCTTGCGAGTCTTGGCGGGGCGCTCGTCTTTCGCCGGCTCCTGTGCCTCGTTCTCGGGTAGAGGGGTTGGCTGCCGCGTCAAAGCGACTTCCAGAACCTCATCAATCCAGCGCACCGGACGAATATCGAGCCGGCTCTTGACATCCTTAGTTATATCCGCCAGATCTTTACGGTTTTCCTCCGGAATAAGCACCGTCTTAATACCGCCACGCAGCGTTGCCAACAGCTTCTCCTTGAGCCCACCGATCGGCAGAATTTCGCCTCGCAGAGTAATCTCACCGGTCATGGCCACATCCGCACGAACCGGAATCTTGGTCAATGCTGAAACCAAAGCCAGACACATTCCTATACCCGCACTTGGGCCATCCTTTGGGATGGCGCCCTCGGGAACGTGAATATGGACGTCCGAGCTATGATGGAATTCCGGATCAATGCCGAGCAGCCGAGCGCGGCTGCGAACCACGGTCATGGCAGCCTGGATGGACTCGCGCATCACCTCTCCGAGCTGCCCCGTGTTGGTCAGCTTGCCTTTACCCGGCAGGACAGCTGTCTCAATAGTGAGCAGCTCACCGCCGACTTCGGTCCAGGCGAGTCCGGTGACGCAGCCAACCTGATCCTTCTCCTCGGCAATGCCATAGCGGTAACGCCGTACCCCTAGGTATTTGTCCAGATTCTGCTGTGTGACCAGAACCTTCTTATCGCGCGGCTTGAGCAACAGGCTCTTGACTACTTTGCGACAGATCTTTGAGATCTCCCGCTCGAGATTGCGCACGCCGGCCTCGCGCGTGTAATAGCGCACAATGCCACGGATGGCGTTCTCGCTGATATCCATCTCGCCCTTCCTGATACCATTGGCCTTCCGCTGCTTGGGAACCAGATAGCGCAGGGCGATGTTAACCTTTTCCTCTTCCGTATAGCCAGGAAGACGGATTACCTCCATGCGGTCCAACAGCGGAGGCGGTATGCTCAGCGTATTGGCCGTGCAGACGAACATGACGTCGGAGAGGTCGAAGTCGACTTCCAAATAGTGGTCATTGAATGTGGAGTTCTGCTCGGGGTCCAACACCTCGAGCAATGCCGAGGCCGGGTCACCGCGGAAATCCATCGCCATCTTGTCCACTTCATCGAACAAGAACAAAGGATTACGGGTTCCCGCCTTGGAAAGCTTCTGCAAAACCTTGCCGGGCAGCGAGCCGATGTAAGTCCGGCGATGGCCGCGTATCTCAGCCTCGTCACGCACACCACCCAACGACATGCGCACGAATTTTCGATTGACCGTGCGCGCAATCGACTGCCCCAGTGAGGTCTTGCCGACGCCGGGGGGGCCAACCAAGCATAGGATCGGCCCCTTGAGCTTACGCACGCGTTGCTGCACCGCCAGATACTCGACAATTCTCTCCTTGACACTCTCTAGGCCATAGTGATCGGCATCCAGGATCTCCTTTGCATGGCGCAGATCGTGATTCACCCGCGTGCGCTTCTTCCAAGGCATGCTGATGATCCAGTCCAGGTAATTGCGCACCACCGTGGCCTCAGCCGACATAGGTGACATCAAGCGCAGCTTATTGAGCTCCTGCTCCGCCTTTTCTCGAGCCTCCTTGGGCATTCCCGAGGATTTAATCTTGCGCTCGAGCTCCTCGACCTCGTTCGGCGCATCCTCGAGCTCACCAATCTCCTTCTGAATGGCTTTCATTTGCTCGTTGAGGTAATACTCGCGCTGAGATTTCTCCATCTGCTGCTTGACACGCCCGCGAATGCGCTTTTCCACCTGCAGCACATCAAGCTCGCCCTCTATGAGGGCCATCGTATGCTCCAGGCGCTTCTGCACGTTCTCGATCTCGAGGATCTTCTGCTTCTCCTCGATCTTGAGCGACATATGCGCGGCAATCGTATCGGCCAAGCGGCCAGGATCATCAATCGTGGCAAGCGACGAGAGAATTTCGGGCGGAATCTTCTTGTTCAATTTCACGTACTGGTCGAACAAGGTGAGCAACGAACGCATGATGATGCTGATTTCGCGGTTGCCGCGATGGCCGCTTTCATCAACCGCTTCGAGGCGAGCCGAAAAATAGGCCCTTGTGGTATCAAGATCCGCGATCCGCGCCCGTTCGGCGCCCTCGACCAATACCTTGACCGTCCCGTCGGGAAGCTTGAGCATCTGCAAAATGTTGGCCACGGTGCCGACACGGTAGATATCGTCCCGTCCCGGGTCGTCGACTTCGGCGCTCTTCTGCGCGGCCAGAAAGATCCGCTTGTCCACCTCCATAGCGGCCTCCAGCGCACGAATCGACTTCTCCCGACCCACAAACAACGGGATTACCATATGTGGGTAAACTACGACGTCGCGTAACGGCAGCACCGGCGCAGTATCGCTAGAATCGGTCACGGTGTTACTCGTCATACCGGAATCCTCGTCGAGCTCGGCTAAGTGGCACGCCCGCCACCCCACGGCGGCCCGTGGGCGCAATTAAATCCAAATATGCGGCCAGTCCGAGCGGTTTTCAATGCAGACAAAAACGCCGGTCGCACGGGCGGCCGGCGCTCTCCTGGCGAAACAAGCGGGTCCGATTGGACCTCGCCCAAATGGGATCAGTCGGATGCCGCCACCGGCTGATCCGGGCCAGCGTACATGACATAGGGCTTGGACTCACCGCTTATGACCGCCTCATCAACAACCACTTTGCTAACGTGCTCCATCGAAGGCAGCTCGTACATAGTATCCAGCAGCACGCGCTCGATCAGAGTACGCAGACCGCGAGCGCCGGTCTTGCGCTCCATGGCATTGCACGCTACGCCGCGCAAGGCATCCGCTCGGAATTCGAGCGCCGCCCCTTCCATCGAGAAAAGCCTCTGGTACTGCTTGACCAAAGCGTTTTTGGGCTCCGTGAGGATGCGTACCAACGCCTCCTCATCGAGCTCATCCAGCGTCGCCACCACCGGCATGCGGCCTACGAACTCAGGAATCAATCCATAGCGAATGAGGTCTTCCGGCTCTATATCCCGCAGCGAATCACCGATGCTCTTGCGCTGTTCCCGGCCCTTTATCTCGGCCGAAAAGCCGATTCCTCCGCGCTCCGAGCGCTGTTGAATGATCTTCTCCAGCCCGGCAAAGGCCCCACCGCAGATGAATAGAATATTGCCGGTATTCACCTGCAGGAACTCTTGCTGCGGATGCTTACGCCCACCCTGCGGCGGCACCGAAGCGATCGTTCCCTCAATCAGCTTTAGCAGTGCCTGCTGAACGCCCTCACCCGAGACGTCGCGGGTTATGGAGGGATTATCAGCCTTGCGCGAGATCTTATCGATCTCGTCGATATAGACGATGCCCTGCTGAGCCTTCTCGACATCGTAATCGCATTTCTGCAGCAGCTTCTGGATGATGTTCTCCACGTCTTCACCGACATAACCCGCCTCCGTCAAGGTGGTCGCATCGGCGATCGTGAATGGCACATCGAGCAACCGCGCCAGCGTTTCCGCCAGCAAGGTCTTACCAGAGCCGGTAGGGCCAATGAGCAGAATGTTGCTCTTAGAGAGCTCGACCTCGCTCTTCGAGTGGCTGGCCTCCATGCGCTTGTAGTGGTTGTAGACCGCAACCGACAGGACCTTCTTCGCATGCTCCTGGCCGATGACGTAGTCATCTAATACGGTCTTGATCTCATGCGGCTTGGGCAGCTTGCTAGCCGTCCCCGCCGCCTTTTCCTCCATCTCCTCGCGAATGATGTCGTTGCAGAGCTCGACACATTCGTCGCAGACGAAAACGGACGGGCCCGCAATCAATTTGCGCACCTCATGCTGGCTCTTACCGCAAAAGGAGCAGTAGAGCAGCTTGCCGCTCCCGTCGCCCCTGCCGTTCTCTCTGTCAGTCATTATGGTAACCTCGAACGTGGCCGACGGATCCCCCTCCAAACCATGCCTTCTTTTGCTGGCTCGCGCAAGAGCAAGGGGTCACGCTACTAAGGCCTAAAGCCCCCTGCAGGCCCTGCGTCGAGTGGCACACCGACGTACCGTCCTACTTGCAAGGATGGCGCAAGCAAGCTTTCCGTTCAAGCGCTAACACCACCCCTCATATGACGTCCGACCCTTTAGTGTCATTGCTCGGGAGCCGCAAGCTTCGCCCGATCGCGCAGCACCCCATCCACGATACCATAGGCCTGCGCCGCTTCCGGTCCCATGAAGTTGTCCCGCTCGGTATCCCGCTCAATCGTCTCGATGTCTTGTCCGGAATGATGCGCCAGGATCTGATTCAATCGCTCGCGCATGGCCAGTATCTCGCGCGCATGGATATCCACATCCGTCGCCTGACCTTGGAAACCGCCGAGCGGCTGATGGATCAGGACCCGGGAGTTTGGCAGACAGTAACGTTTACCGGCCGCGCCACCGGTGAGCAATAACGCACCCATGCTCGCCGCCTGACCGATACAAACCGTGCTGATATCCGGTTTGACGAACTGCATGGTGTCATAGATGGCCAAGCCGGCGCTCACGACACCGCCGGGACTGTTGATATAAAGATGGATGTCCTTGTCGGGATTCTCGGACTCGAGAAACAGTAGCTGCGCAATCAACAGGTTAGCCTGATGATCCTCCACCGGACCCACCAGAAAGATGACCCGCTCCTTGAGCAGCCGCGAGTAGATATCATAGGCGCGCTCCCCGCGGGCGGTCTGCTCCACTACCATCGGCACGAGGCCGGTGGCCATCGGTTCATGACACCGATCCCTGGATGTGCTCATGCGTTCACCTCGCTGCCTTCACCTTCGGATTCCCCACTTTGAGCGTCGGATACACTTTTGACGCCCATCAGCTCGTCGAAGTTCATCGCCTGATCGAGTATTTTCGCTCGCTCCAGAATCCAGTCGACGGCCTGATCTTCGATCACGGCAAGCTCCAGGCTCTCCATCATCTGACGATGTTCCATATAATACTGCAGAAGCTCCTGGGGCCGGTCATGGCTGGCGGCAAGCTCGTGCAGCGTCTCCTGCAAGCGCTTCTCGTCCAGCCGGAGATCGTTGTTGCGAACGATCTCGTTGATCAGCAGATACAGCGTTACCCGGCGACGCGCCCCCTGCTCGAGCGCTGAGTCAGGAATATCCGGCTCCTGCGCATCGCGGCCGAATTGCTGCATCTGACGCAGCGCCCGCTCCCGCAGCACCTTGAGCTCCGCGCTCACCAGCGACTGCGGCAGTTCCAGAGCGTCATTGTTCGCCAACAGCTTGTCCAGCACCTGCTGTTTGAGCCGCGTACGCACCGCCCGGTCACGCTCGTGCGCAACGCTTTCGCGAACCTGCTCGCGCAGTCGCTCGAGGCCGCCCTCTTCGATTCCCATGTGCTTGGCGAGCTCATCATCGAGCGCCGGTAGCCGCGGTTCCTCGACGCGATTGACCGTGACGTGAAAGTTAGCGGTTTTACCCGCAACCCCTTGATCAGGGAATCCCTCCGGAAAACTATATTCGATATCCTTTACGTCCTCAGCACGCAAGCCTAGCAAAGCCTTTTCGAACTCCGCGGGCATCTGCCCCGAGCCGATCCGCACCTTGACATCCTTGCCCCTATCGCCTTTGAACCCCGAGCCATCAACCTGTCCCGAAAAATCAATAATGACCCGGTCGTCCTCGACCGACGGGCGGTCCACCTCCGTGTAATCGACCTTTTGCCGGCGCAGTTGCTCGATCACCTGCTCGATGTCGGCATCGGCGATCTCCACCACCGGGCGTTCCACCTCGAGCTCATCGAGACCCTTGACCTCAACCTCCGGCAGCACCTCCAAGGTTGCCGTATATTCGAGATCCTCACCCGCTTGCGTGGGCAGAGGCTGAATATCCGGCGCACCGGCCGGGCGCAGCCCCGCCTGCTCCATGGCGTCCACATAGGTGGCCCGGAGCAGCTCGGTCACCACTTCGTCGCGAACCTCGGCGCCGTAGCGCTTCTCAACGACCTTGTAGGGAACCTTGCCGGGCCGGAAGCCATCCAGTCGCACCTTACCTTTCAAGTCGGTCAGTCGCGTTTTCACCTCCCTGTCAACACGCTCCTGAGACACCTGAAATCTCAGACGTCGCTCCAAGCCCTGGATCGTTTCCACGGATACTTCCATCGAGCTTACCTCGTTGCGCGGCTTTCTCGACCTCGGCTGAGGGTCGGTTCTGCACGCGCCGATTCGCGGTGTGGTGCGAAAGGAGAGACTCGAACTCTCACGGGGGAGCGCCCCACTGGGACCTAAACCCAGCGCGTCTACCGGTTCCGCCACTTTCGCTCGGGATCCTACTCAAATTGAATTATACAAGCAGACTCGCACGCGGCCAAAAAGCGCTCGCAACCGTGGGGGATTCTATCCGCGTGCGGCGTGGCGAACGCAGAGAAAACGGCTTGCGCGTACGCTCGTGCGCGGTTGCAACCTCACTCAGGGAGGCACGAGGCAGGGCTAATGCCTGTACCCCATCGCCTTCAGGCGATGGTGAGCACCGCGGCTCCTCGCACACGCCCAGTGCGCAGACAATCGAGTGCCTCGTTCGCCTGCGCGAGAGAGAAGATTTGCACCTCAGTGCATACCGGCACCTGCGCCGCTAGCGCCAGAAAGGCATCGCCGTCCGCCCGCGTCAGATTGGCCACCGAGCGCACGATACGCTCCTCCCAGAGGAGGCGGTAGGGGAAGGACGGGATATCGCTCATGTGGATGCCCGCGCAGACGACGCTCCCGCCGGGCGCAATATGCGTGAGCGCTTTCGGCACCAAATCGCCTACCGGTGCGAAAATGATCGCGCCATCCAACGGCATTGGCGGTGCTGCATCGCAATCTCCGGCCCAAACAGCTCCGAGCCGCAAGGCAAACTGCTGGGATTCGATATCCCCTGGCCGCGCAAAGGCGAATATCTTTTTCCCTTGCTGAACGGCAATCTGCGCCAGGATATGGGCGGCGGCGCCGAACCCGTACAAACCCAGGCGTTCCACATCGGGGCCCGTCATTCGATAGGCCCGATAGCCGATCAGACCGGCGCACAGCAGCGGTGCAGCCGCCGCATCGCCGTAGTCGGCAGGGATCGGAAAACAATAACGCTCATCGGCGACCACATACTCGGCATAGCCACCATCAAGCGTATAACCGGTGAACCTCGCCGCCGGGCAGAGATTCTCTCGCGCGCACCGGCAATAGCGGCACTGACCACAAGTCCAGCCAAGCCACGGCACACCGATGCGATCTCCGGACCGAAAGCGGGTGACACCCTCGCCAAGGCGTTCTACCACCCCAACGATCTCATGGCCTGGAACAAGCGCTCGCTTGGGTTCCGGCAATTCCCGATCGATCACGTGCAGGTCGGTACGGCAGACCGCACAGGCGCGAACCCTCAACTGCACCTGGCCCGGTCCTGGCATAGGCCGAGTGACTTGTCGCAGGCGCAGCCGTGGCTTGGAGCCATCGAATACCATCGCGCGCATGCTCGGATTGCCCATCGCGCCTCCTCATCCGCTGGGCCACTCGTGTGCTCCCAAATTCAGGTCAGAGATCCGCCCTCTCTTGCTGACTGCTCATAATCGCCAAAGCGCATCGGGATTGGCAACCGTTCATCCACGCGCCCCATTAGGCCAGTGCGCCCGCTGCTATCCCGACAGCTTTTCCCTCCTTATACTGGTGTTGAAGGTTAGCGATCGACAGGACGCGCAGCCGCCCGGCATGGAGGGGAACGTTGGAGAAGATCTGGCTCGAGAGCTACCCGCAAGGGGTACCCGCGGAGATCGACCTCGGCGAATTTGCGTCGCTCAATGACGTATTTGATCGCAGCGTCCACCTCTACGCCAATCATCGGGCATTCAGCAACATGGGCACGGCTTTGACCTATCGCGAGCTCGACGCCCGCTGCCGTGCGCTCGGCGCCTGGCTGCAGCAGCGCGCCGGTCTCGGCAAGGGCGATCGAATCGCGCTCATGCTGCCCAACGTCCTGCAATACCCGGTTGCCCTATTCGCTGCCCTGCGCGCGGGGCTTGCGGTGGTCAACGTCAATCCGCTCTATACCGCGCGCGAGCTGAGCCACCAGCTCACCGACTCGGGTGCACGGGCGATCGTAATTCTGGAGAACTTCGCCCACACGCTCGAGCAAATCCCGAGCGGGCAGCGACCAGAGACGGTGCTCACCACCCGTATCGGCGATTTGCTGCCGACACCCAAAGCGCAGCTCGTCAATGCCGTCGTGAAGTACATCAAAAAGGCCGTGCCCCGGTTTGACTTGCCGGGGGCGGTATCCTTTCGGCAAGCATTGCGGGAGAGCGCCGGCCTCGAGCCCGAGCCCACCGTGGTGGCGCCGAAGGATCTTGCGTTCCTGCAGTATACGGGCGGCACGACCGGCACCGCCAAAGGCGCGATGCTCACTCACCATAATATGGTCGCCAATCTGCAGCAGGCCTCTGCATGGATTGGCGATGCCATGCGTCCCGGGCAAGAGGTCATCATCACGGCCCTGCCTCTCTACCATATCTTCTCGCTGCTCGCCAATTGCCTGATGTTCATGAAGCTCGGCGGCGAGAACGTGCTCATTACTAACCCAAGGGATCTGCGCGGCTTCGTGCGGGAGTTACGCCGCGTACGCTTTAGTGCCATTACCGGTGTGAACACGCTTTTCAATGGCCTACTCAACACCCAGGGGTTTGCCGATCTCGACTTCAGCCATTTGCGCCTGACACTCGGTGGGGGCATGGCCGTTCAGCACCGCACCGCGGAGCGCTGGAAGGCAACGACCGGCTCTACGCTCGTGGAGGCCTATGGGCTCACGGAGACGTCCCCGGCGGTCTGCATCAATCCCTTGGACCTGACTGATCACAAGGGCAGCATCGGCTTACCAATCTCCTCCACCGAGGTCAGCATTCGGGACGATGACGGCAATGAGGTCGTTCTCGGAGACAACGGTGAGCTGTGCGTGCGCGGCCCACAGGTCATGGCCGGCTACTGGGGCGAACGCGCGGCGGAAACCAAGAGCGCCTTCCACGAAGGTGGCTGGCTGCGCAGCGGCGACGTGGCGCGCATGGATGCGCAGGGCTATGTCTACATCGTCGACCGCAAGAAAGACATGATCAACTTCTCCGGGTTCAACGTCTACCCAAATGAGGTCGAGGACGTGCTCGCAAGTCACCCTGACGTTGCCGAGGCGGCCGTTATCGGCATCCCGGATGAGCAGCATGGTGAACGCCTGAAGGCATTCGTCGTGCGCCGCAATGGCGCGTTGACCGAGCACGAGCTGATCGAGCATTGTCACAAACAGCTCACCGGCTACAAAGTACCGCGGGAGATTGAATTTCGCGGCGAGTTACCCAAATCCAACGTGGGCAAGATTCTCCGGCGTGCGTTGCGCGAGGCGGAAATCGAGCGCGCAGGCGCGATCAAACCAGATAAACGCTCTGCAGAGAACGGCAACGACAGGCGGCGTCGACCCTTGCCCCGATGAGCACCTGCCAGCCGGTCTCCTTCATAACCGGAGCCTCAAGCGGCATCGGCCGCAGCCTCGCGCGCCGCATTGCGCATGAGGGTCACGCTGTCGCGCTCATCGCGCGGCGCAAGGATTTGCTCGATGAGCTCGCGCTGGAGATCAAGCAGACCGGCGGCACGGCCCTGGCAATTGCCTGCGATGTAACCGACGCGGCGAGCGTGCACCAGGCGGTGCGCACGGTGGAGTCGGCGCTTGGGCCCGTGACGCGGCTGATCGCCAATGTCGGCGGCGGTGAGCGGACCCAGATCGAACCGTTCTCGGCCGCGCATATCGAGCGCGTGCTCGCCCTAAACGTCATGAGCACGGCAATCTGTATCGAGGCGGCTCTACCCGCCATGTTAGCGCGCAAAGCGGGGCATATCGTCGCAATGGGTAGCCTCGCGGGCTATCGCGGCCTGCCCGGCGCGGCGGGCTATTCGGCGGCCAAGGCGGCACTTACCAATATGATGGAAGGCCTGCGTATGGAGCTGCGCCCGCGCGGCATCCAGGTGACATTGTTATTGCCCGGTTTCGTCAGGACTAAGCCCAGACGTAAGAGCCGGCCATTCGAGCTCGAGCTGGAGGCGGCAACCGCGCGCATGCACCGGGCGATCGTGGCTCAAAAGCCGCGCTATGCGTTCCCGTGGCCGCTGGTATTGGCCGTCAACGTCTATCGGTTGCTGCCGGTACGGCTGTATGATGCCTTACTCGCTGGCCTCAGGCCCAAGCTGAAGGCCGACCCCGAATGATGTAGTCACATTCAGCGCCGCCCAACCAAAGTCAGGAATGAATGATGGAGAATATCCGAGAGAGGAAGCCAGCCGCGCTGCTTGACGCGCTGCGAGCGACACGTCGGCGCTATGTGCGCAGTTTGGGCAAGCCGATCCTGAGAAGCATCGACCGCTACATCGCGGCAAGCTCCTTGGTGCCGGATCAGCCGGTGCTCGACTCCAAGGCGTTTCCCTGGGTGGCCGAGCTGGAGGCGAACTGGCGCGATATTCGCGCCGAGCTCGATGAAATCCTCAAATTTCGCGAGCACATTCCCCGCTTCCAGGATGTCTCAGCCGACCAATACCGCATCTCTCCCGATGATCAATGGCGAACGTTCATCCTATATGGGTTTGGTTATAAGTCGCGGTTGAACTGCGAGCTCTGTCCGAAAACGACCGCTGTGCTGCGGCGGATCCCGGACTTGCAGACCGCGTTCTTCTCTATTCTGGCGCCGGGCAAGCATATACCTCGCCACCGCGGCGTAACCAAAAGCCTTATTCGCTGCCATCTCGGGCTCATGGTTCCGCGCGCGCGCGAGCAGTGCTACATGGATGTGGGCGGGGTCCGCTGCGTGTGGGAAAACGGGCGCGCTTTCGTATTCGATGACCGCTATGCGCACGAGGTCCACAACGATACCGCCGAGGAGCGCGCGGTACTGTTGATCGACGTGCAACGGCCAATGCGGCGCAGGGGTGTCGTGCTGAGCCGGATCATGCTGCGGTTATTCCGGAAAACTGCTTACGTGGTCGAAGCGCGCCGCAACCTGGTGTTGTGGGAGCAACGTCTGCAGGCCCATCTGGCCAAAGAATCAGGCTCTTCTGACGTGGTTTGAACCTATTATCATGTTCAGGCCAGCCGAGATATTTCAGCTGAATCCCCTAACGGGTCGCGATCAGCACCCCGAAGAGATGAGCTACGCGTAGCGTACCGCAACGAGCCGAGCGACGTAAGCTGCGCAACCGGTGTCCGCTACTAAGCGACGGAGCGTGCGTAAAAAAGGTTTCGCCATGGCGCTTACGGCGTTGGTGGCTTATCTCCACTACCAAGCCGCGGAGCAGGCGCTTGATTCGGTTAGATCAACAGCTTGATCAGTACAGCGGTCGTCATGCCCAAAACGGCCGCAGCCAACCCCGCCGAGAGCCCGATTGCGCAGTGCAGCGATGTTATTTCGGCGCTCAGGCGCTGCTCTACAGCCTCGATCTTGGCATCGAGGCGCCGGGTGGCGTTTTCCAGTTGCTCTCGTGTGGCAACTGATTCCGAGATCTCATCGCGCAGCGCCTCGGCCTGAGCTTCCGCTTGCTCTTGATTGAAACCCACGTTTTGCAGGCGTTTGGAGTAGCGCAAGGTATCGAGCATGCCAAAAACAATAGGCTCATCTCTGGCGTAGAGCAACTACACGGCAACTTTGTCTGAGTCATGTTGGCAGGAGGGGCTGAGGTCGAGAGGTTTCCCGCAGCGCCGGCGACTGAGCACAACGTCGTGAAGTTCACACAGAATCAGGCACTCAGTACCACCCTGGTATAAGCAAAATACTTTCGGTAGATTCGCCAACCTGAAGTTGGCCTGATTGCAGAATACCCGTGCGCATTTATGCAATACCCTACCAAGGTAGTCACAACCCCGCGGAGAGCCTTGGCTTACGGGCTTCTCTGGACCATCCAAAACTCGTTTGTGGAAGAATGGACAGTATTCGAATCCAAGGCGCACGGACTCATAACCTGCGCGGCATCGATCTCGAGCTCCCCCGTAACCGGCTTACGGTGATCACCGGCATCTCGGGCTCGGGAAAGTCCTCGCTCGCCTTCGATACGATCTTTGCCGAGGGTCAGCGACGCTATGTCGAATCGCTCTCGGCTTACGCGAGGCAGTTCCTGTCCCTGATGCAGAAACCGGATGTAGACCATATCGAGGGGCTCTCACCGGCAATTTCCATCGAGCAAAAGGCCACTTCGCACAATCCGCGCTCCACGGTCGGCACCGTGACAGAGATCTATGACTACCTGCGCCTGCTCTACGCACGTGCCGGCACACCCCGCTGTCCGGAGCACGGGATCGATCTCAACGCGCAGACGGTGAGTCAGATGGCCGATCAGATTCTGAGCCTTCCCGAGGGAACCAAGCTCATGCTGCTGGCACCGCGCGTGGATGGCCGCAAGGGTGAGCATCTGGGGGTCATGCAAGAGCTACGCAGCGGGGGATTCATTCGCGCCCGAATCGACGGGCGGGTGGTGGAGCTCGACGAGATTCCGAAGCTCGATGCCAAACGCTCGCACACCATCGAGGCCGTGGTCGACCGGTTTCGGGTGCGACCGGATCAGGCGACGCGTATCGCCGATTCGCTGGAGACCTGCCTCGATCTCACGGGCGGCATTGTCCGGCTCGGCTTCCTCGATGCGGAACCACCTCCCGATGAGCTGGTCTTCTCGGCCTGTTTCGCCTGCCCGCGGTGCGGGTATTCCCTGCCCGAGCTGGAGCCGCGCCTGTTCTCTTTCAACAACCCCAAAGGGGCCTGCGCGCTTTGCAGCGGACTCGGGCAGCAGCAGTTCTTCGATCCCGACCGGGTCGTCAGCCACCCCGAGCTCTCTCTCGCTACGGGCGCGATACGGGGCTGGGATCGGCGTAACGCCTATTACGGCCAACTGCTGAGCGATCTCGCCGCGCATTACGGGTTTGACCTGGAAACTCCGTTTCGAGCGCTTGCGCAGGATCTTCGCGATATCCTGCTCTATGGCAGCGGGGATGAGCGCATTGAATTCCACTACCGAACGCCCAAGGGTCGGCACAAGACCAGCAGCCATTCGTTCGAGGGCGTCATACCGAATATGCAACGCCGCTATCGCGAATCCGACTCCAGCATCGTGCGCGAGGCGCTCGCCCATTATCTTACTCTGCGCGTGTGCCCGGACTGCCACGGCACCCGCCTCAATCGCGGCGCCCGGCATGTCTTCGTAGCCGGACAGAGTCTGCCGGGTCTTGCCGAATACTCCATAGGCCGCGCCCTCGATTTCTTCCAGCAGTTGACCTTGCCGGGCAGCAAAGGTGATATTGCCGGCCCGATCGGCAAGGAGATTCAAAAGCGCCTGTCCTTTCTCGTCAACGTCGGTTTGGAGTATCTAACCCTTGCGCGCAGCGCCAACACGCTCTCCGCCGGTGAAGCCCAACGCATTCGGCTGGCAAGTCAAATCGGCGCGGGGCTCGTGGGCGTGATGTACGTGCTCGACGAGCCATCCATCGGTTTGCACCAGCGGGATAATGAGCGGCTGCTAAAAACACTGCTGCAACTGCGTGATCTTGGCAATACGCTCATCGTGGTGGAGCACGACGAAGATGCCATCCGCAGCGCGGACCATATTGTGGATATCGGCCCGGGTGCCGGCGCGCACGGCGGCGCCGTGGTGGCACAAGGTCGTGCGGGCGAAATCGAGCTTAGCCGCGAATCGATCACCGGGGATTATCTCTCGGGCCGGCGCCGCATCGAGGTTCCCACGCGGCGCAAGCCCATCGAGCGGAGCCGCATCGTGCGGCTGCGCAACGCCCGGGGCAATAACCTGCAGGGCATCGATGTCCAAATCCCGGCTGGACTGATGATCTGCGTAACCGGAGTATCCGGTTCCGGAAAATCCACCCTGATCAACGATACGCTGTATCGTTATGCCGCGCGCGAGATCAACGGCGCCAGTGAGCCGCCATCGCCCTGCGACGGCATCGATAACCTGAAGCTGTTCGATAAAGTCACGGATATCGATCAGAACCCAATCGGTCGCACGCCCCGGTCCAACCCGGCCACCTATACCGGCATGTTTGCACCGCTGCGCGAGCTCTTTGCGGCGACACCCGAAGCCCGCGCCCGGGGTTATCCGCCGGGCCGCTTCAGCTTCAACGTCAAGGGCGGGCGCTGCGAGGCCTGCCAGGGCGACGGAGTACTTCGGGTCGAGATGCACTTTCTTCCGGATGTTTATGTGCCCTGCGATGTCTGCAATGGCAAGCGCTACAACCGCGAGACCCTGGAGATCAAATACAAGGGCCGCAACATTTACCAGACCCTGGAGCTCACCGTGGCGGAGGCGCTCGATTACTTCAACGCCGTGCCCGTGATCAAGCGTAAGCTGCAAACGCTGGTGGATGTGGGCTTGAGCTACATCAAGCTCGGCCAGAGCGCCACCACGCTCTCCGGAGGCGAGGCCCAGCGCGTCAAGCTGGCACGGGAGCTATCCAAGCGTGATACCGGCAGCACCCTTTATATTCTGGATGAGCCCACCACGGGGCTGCATTTTCACGATATCGATCAACTACTGCAGGTTCTGCATCGGCTGCGCGATCACGGCAATACGGTAATCGTTATCGAGCACAACTTGGATGTGATCAAAACGGCTGATTGGATCATCGATCTCGGTCCCGAAGGGGGCGACGGCGGTGGCCGGATTGTGGCCACCGGCACACCGGAGGCGATCGCACACACCCAACAATCCCACACCGGACGTTTCTTGAAGCCGCTACTGGCATCGAGGCGCGAGCGTCGAGCCGCGGCCGAGTAGGCCCCTGGCGTTCGGATCCAAAGCTGAGGCAGCGCAGCTCAGCGAGCTCCGAGTAGACACCTCAGGGCAACAAGTGTTTGATCGCGCTGCGCTCTTCCACTAGCTCCTGCTCGGTAGCGAGCATGCGCTCGCGACTGAATTCATCGATTCCGAGCCCTTGCACCACTTGATAGTGGCCGTCGCTGCAGCGGCATGGAAAGGAATAAAAGAGGCCATCGGCAATCCCGTAGCCGCCATCGGAGCGTACCGCCATGCTCACCCAATCGTCTCCTGGGGTGCCCAAAACCCAGCTACGCATGTGATCGATAGCGGCATTCCCAGCCGAGGCCGCACTGGATTGGCCGCGGGCTCTGATGATGGTGGCGCCGCGTTGCTGCACGGTCGGAATGAAATCCTGGATTAGCCATTGTTTGTCGACCAGATCGCTCACCCGCCGCCCCTTGACCGTAGCCTGGCTGATATCCGGATATTGGGTCGAGGAGTGATTGCCCCAGATAATCATTTGCCTTAGATCGCTCACGTGCGATCCCGCCTTCTGCGCTAGCTGCGCCAGCGCCCGGTTGTGATCCAGCCGTGTCATGGCGGTGAAACAGCGAGGGTCGATGTTAGGGGCATTGCCTTGCACGATCAAGGCGTTAGTGTTGGCCGGGTTGCCAACGATCAGAACCCTCACATTGCGGCTTGCCACTTCATCGATCGCCTTGCCCTGCTCCGAGAAAATGGCGGCATTGGCCTCGAGCAGGTCCTTGCGCTCCATCCCTGGGCCACGCGGTTTGGCGCCTATCAGCAGAATGAAGTCCGCATCGCGAAAAGCCGTTCTGGGCTGATCACTGGTCTCGACACCCATCAGCAGCGGAAAGGCGCAGTCCTCGAGCTCCATTACCACACCATCAAGCGCGGCCAATGCCGGGGTTATCTCCAGTAACTGTAACCTCACGGGCTGATCCTTGCCGAACATCGCGCCAGCGGCAATTCGGAACAGCAAGCTATAACCAATCTGCCCCGCGGCACCAGTTAGCGCAATGCGTACAGGTGCTTTCATGGCAGGCCTCCTAGTGCTTGGGACAAAGTGCATGTTGAGACGACGCACCAAGGCGAGCGGCGCCCTCATGGCATTCTAGCAAAGAGCAGCGGGCCGGCGCGCCCAATGCCGCTAGCTCAAGCCAACTGCTGAAACGGGAGTGAATCACCCACTTGAAGGCCAAGCCGCCGCGCGGCACTGCCCTGATTGACCGCGATCTCTACCAACCCGATTGAGTTGCAATACCAGAAAGCCGTGCCAGGCGTAACATCAGCGAATGTCCGTGCCGCTCTCACTGGCTTACCGGCAATTACAGGTTCCG
>JAKDMQ010000054.1 GCA_030452265.1 Nitrococcus sp. | reverse complement strand
GGGGTGGGGGCGTGGGCGGCCCGGTTCGCCTCTTCTGGGTTGTGCCGCGCCGGCCCCCCCCCCCCCCCCACCCGCCCGGGGCCTTGGCACTCTGACAATAACGATGCAAAGTTTAATGATTCCCCCTGCACTCGCCACCAGCCCAGGCCACGAGCTCAGGCAGAAATACTTCCGTCACCAGCAGCGAGTGCCCGGCGATGTGAAAGACCGAACGCCTGGCCCAGCAGCCCGGCGCGGCCGCGGTCCTTCTGGTGAGATGACAATACAGGTCGTCGCTCGCTCCAAGACGCGCGATTTCAATCTTGGTGCGACGCACCGGGTAGCGCCCGAACAGAACGCGGCCAAGTGGTTGCCGGCCGAGTTGCCGCAGGGCGCGCAGGCGCCCCTGTAGGGCCTGGCGCGGGATCGCACTGCGGGCATAAATCCAGGCGCCCTCACCACAGCACAAAAAAACCTCGCGCAGCCAAACCCAACGCCCATGGCGCAGACCGAGACGGCGTGCTTCGTCCAAAAAAGGTGGCCCCCACTGTTGGCTCAAGACTTCCACATGGAAACATCCGGGGCAACCACGGCGCATACGCCGAGTCAATGAGCCCGGCTCATCCAGCCACTGGCGCAACAACGGCGGTGCTAGGCGCTGCAGCGGTAACCGGCGCGGCCGCCAGCGCCCGGCACCTACGCGCACAGGGCGTCCCGCTTCGTCATCATCTCCCCTTGACTATTAGCTCCGAGTCGCCGACCAGCTCACGCCTGCGCGGAGCATTCACCCTCGCCGACCCAAGCCCAATGGGCCTGGCGACCCACGGCACAGGCATGATGAATGCGCTCGATCACCACCCCAAAGCGAGGCGGCTCATCGACAATGGCCAATCCGAGACGCTGGAAATCCACCCTGGCCTGAAACGGCGCGTGTGTGCTCAGTCTCGCCCCGGCGGTTAACCGGATAGGCTCATAATGGCTTCTATCTCGATCGCGGCCTCCCTTGGCAGCGCGGCAATCCCAATGGCAGCCCGGGCGGGATAGGGCTCACGAAAATACTCGCTCATGAGCTCATTGACCTCGGCATACTGGCTCAGGTCCGTGAGATAGATGGTGAGTTTGACGATGCGGGCAAGATCACCACCCGCGGCCTCACAGACGGCGCGAAGGTTATCAAATACGCGCCGGGTCTGCGCCGCGATGCCTCCCGTGACCAGCTCCATAGTCCGTGGGTCCAAGGCAATTTGGCCTGACAGATAGACCGTCTCTCCAACATGCACGGCCTGCGAGTAGGGACCGATGGCCCTCGGAGCATTGTCGGTACGAATAATCTCGCGACTCATGATGTTCCTTTCAGTCAATGGGCCCCTAACCCCGCTTGCGGATGATCCGCAGTACGGTATTGTGCACGCGCAATCGGCGCATGAGCCGGGCGAGATGCACTCGGTCGCGCACCGTGAGCAGCAACCGGATAGTAGCAATTACACCGTCCTTTTCCTCGATGTCCACCGCTTTGATGTTGGAATCGAGATCGGAAACCGTGGTCGCCACATCGGCGAGCACGCCACAACGATTGACTACATCCACCGCGACGGCGACCGGAAATTCGCCTTCGACGTCCTTGTCCCATTGCACATCGAGCCACTTCTCCGGGTGGTTGCGGTATTCACGAATATTGTGACAATCCTGATGATGTACGACCACGCCACGCCCGGAGCTGACAAAACCGACGATCAGATCGCCCGGAATCGGCCAACAGCAACGCGCAAAGGTGATCACCGCGCCCTCGGTCGCGCGCACCGTAAGCGGTGCAGCCGCACGTGCGATCTTATCTGGGCCCGCCGCCGCGTCGACCTCGCCCGTAATACCGGAGAGCCGCTGCGCAACCAGCCATGGCATACGCCGGCCCAGCCCCACATCCTCCAGCAAGCTCTCGAGGCTCGCCGTGCCAAGGCCCGCTACCACCTCGTCAACCCGAGCTTTCGGCAAGTCTTCGAGCTTTAGCGCCAAGGCATCCAATGCCTGCCCCACCAGCCGGCGGCCGAGATTTAAGGCTTGCTCGCCCTTGAGGCGCTTGAGGCTGTGGCGAATCGCTGTCCGCGCCTTGGCGGTCACGACGAAGTCGAGCCACGCCGGATTGGGTCTAGCCGCCGGTGCCGTGACGATTTTCACGGTCTGTCCGGTCTCCAACAAGGTGCGCAGTGGCGTAAGCCGGTGATCGACCATGGCCGCAATACAGGTATCGCCGATATCCGAGTGCACGGCATAGGCAAAGTCCACGACCGTGGCACCACGCGGCAGCTCCATGATCTCGCCATTGGGCGTAAACACGTAAATTTCATCAGGCAGCAAATCGATCTTGACGTTTTCAATGAATTCCAGTGAGTTGCCGGCACTGCGCTGCATCTCCAGCAACCCGCGCAGCCACTCGCGCGCGCGCGCGACGTTACAGGCGCCCGTATTGTGTTTGTAGAGCCAGTGAGCGGCAATGCCGGCCTCGGCCACCTTGTCCATCTCGACCGTACGGATCTGGATTTCGAGACGAATACGGCGCGGACCGAGCAACGTGGTATGCAGGGACTGATAGCCATTTGCCTTGGGTATCGCGATGTAGTCCTTGATGCGCCCGGGCATTGGCTTATACAGGCTGTGCATCATGCCGAGCACCTGATAGCAGGTGCCTACATCCTCGACGATGACGCGGAAACCATAGACGTCGAAAATGTCTTGAAAATTACCACGTATGGCACGCATCTTCTGGTAAATGCTCCAGAGATGCTTCTCTCGCCCAACCACTCGGCCAGGGATGCCCGCCTCAGCCAAACGCTGCTCCAGGGTGTGGCGGATCTTACTCACGATCTCGCGGCGGGATCCACGCTGCTGTCGCAGTTTCGCCTTCAGCACGCGATAGCGCATCGGATAGAGCGCCGCGAAACCGAGATCCTCGAGCTCCATGCGCAAGGTATTGATGCCCAGGCGCTGGGCGATGGGCGCGTAGATCTCCAGGGTCTCGCGCGCGATGCTCGAGCGCTTGCGCGCCGGCATCACCCAGATGGTGCGCATGTTGTGCAGGCGATCGGCGAGCTTGATCAGGATTACGCGGATATCCTGCGCCATGGCCAAGATCATCTTGCGGAAGTTCTCGGCCTGCGCCTCCGCCTTGCTACGGAAGTCGATCTGAGTAAGCTTGCTCACGCCGTCGACCAATTCGGCGACCTGATCGCCGAAGCGGGTAGCGATCTCGGCTTTGGCGGTGGGCGTATCCTCAATCACGTCGTGCAGGATGGCCGCTACAATGCTTTCCACCTCGAGGCGCATCTCGGCCAGGATCTTTGCTACTGCCAAGGGGTGCGTGATATAGGGCTCGCCAGTGAGCCGGCATTGATCTTTATGAGCAAGGGCGGCGAATTCGTAGGCAGCAACGACACGCTGCACTTCGCCGGCATCCATATAGCTTGCCAGCAAAGAACATAGATCCGCGGCCTGTGTCGGGAGATCGGCCCCGGCACGCAGCTCGACAACTACCGCGTCGGCGTGAACCATAATCCTGGCTACCCGCTACCCGCTACCCGCTACCCGCTACCCGCTACCCGCTACCCGCGCTCGGCGCGAAGCTATCTTCCTCCAGATCGACGTCCGCCTGGGACAACTCGCCCGCGCGCAGGATTTCCGCGGTAACATAGCGCTCCGCGATCTCGCGCAGAGCTACCACCGTGGGTTTGTCGTTCGCCCAATTCACATAAGGCTGGGCTCCACGTGTAATCTGACGGGCACGCCGAGTTGCCGTCAAGACAAGCTCGAAGCGATTATCGATATGCTCCAGACAGTCCTCTACCGTTACTCGCGCCATGCGTTTACATCCTCCCGGAATTTTGCTGCAGCCAACCTAAATTCATTCTAAGCACAAGCCTAGCGCCGGTGAAAGTAGCGAGCAGCCGTCGATTTGCCGGCCGTGCGACTTTCTACCGCTTAAAACGTGAGCGCGCACACCCGAGCACCCGCATTGAGCGCGTTGCTGGCTCGGCAAGCCGTTTCGGCCGCGGCCTCGGGCCGCTTTCATAGCCTCGATCGGGGATTGTCCCCGCGCAGCACCTCGCGCACCACGCGCGCCCAGCGCCGTGCCTGAACCGTGCGCCGCAACCGCCAGGCGTGAACGATCGCGCACAGGTCCGCCAGTGCCTGCTCGAAGTGATCATTGATCACAAGATAGTCGTACTCATCGTAGTGGGACATCTCCTCGACGGCGCGCTGCATCCGCTCGGCAATCACAGCGTCGCTGTCTTGGGCACGGCCGCGCAAGCGCCGCTCGAGCTCCGCGCGCGAGGGCGGCAGTATGAAGACGGAAACCGCATCGGCTATAACCTTGCGAACCTGCCGCGCCCCCTGCCAATCGATGTCGAGCAAGACGTCGCGGCCGCGCGCAAGCTCCTGCTCCACACTCGCCCGCGCCGTCGCGTAGTATTGGTCGTATACGCGCGCGTACTCCAGAAACTCACCGGCCGCGGCCATGCGCTTGAAGGCCCCAGTCTCTACGAAATGATAATCCACTCCATCACGCTCACTCGGGCGACGCCGGCGCGTGGTGTGAGAGACCGAGACGACCATTCCCGGCTCGCGCTGGCTCAGAGCGCGCACCAGGCTGGTCTTACCTCCGCCAGACGGAGCGGAGACGACGTAAAGCGTTCCAATCATAGTTCTGCCTGAAATGCAGTAGGAGCGGGGCCCATCTTCCACTATTCTATGTTCTGCACCTGTTCGCGCATCTGATCTATGAGCACCTTCATCGTCACGGCCGCTCGCGTGGTCTGCGTATCCGCTGACTTCGAGGCGAGCGTGTTGGCCTCGCGATTGAGCTCCTGCATGAGGAAGTCAAGCCGTCTGCCCACCGGTTCATTCTGCTCCAGCACCCCCTCTACCTCATCGAGGTGACTGCTCAGCCGCTGCAACTCCTCATCGACGTCGAGCCGCTGGGCAATGAGCACCAGCTCCTGCTCCAAGCGTCCGGGCTCGGCGCCCACATCGAGCCCTTCGATGCGTGCGCGTAGCCGCTCCTGCGCGGCACGCACGACCGCGGGGCGCCTGTCCTGGACCTGCCGTGTGAGCTCGCTGAGCTGGCGCGCCCGATCGCGCAGCATCACCGCAAGTCGCTCGCCTTCCCTCTCCCGCATGCTCAACAACTCGCCCAAGGCGGTCTCCAGCAGCCCGATCGCGGCTTCGGCAATGGGCCGCGGATCAGGCTCGGTCTCTTGCAGGATACCAGGCAGACGCAACAGCTCGATTGGCGAAATCGGTGCCATTTGGGGAAGCAGCCGGCCAAGTGAGAGACAGCCCTCGACGACCTGCTCGGCAAAGGGCCAGTTGATCCGCAATGCGCCGACATCGCCAATACCCGGGCGGTAGCGCAAGCTACACTCGATCTTACCCCGACCCAGTCGGCGCCCCAACCGCTCACGCAATGGCCATTCGATCGAGCGCAGCTCCTCGGGCAAATGCACATGGATATCCAAATAGCGGTGGTTGACGGAGCGCAGCTCCCAGATGAGCTTGCCGCCGCCGCTTTGCTGCTCCTCGCGCGCAAACGCGGTCATACTGCGGATCATGGTCCTTCTCCCTGCGCCATGGCTAAAATGTTACGCGCAAAGACGTGTCGAGGAAAACGCCGCTCCCGCGATATCCACGGCTGTGCTAGCCTGCATTATTTCGCGAGCCTAGCGTGAGGAAAGCCATGCGCCCAAGCGGCCGTCACAACCATGAAATGCGAGCCGTGCATTTCACTCGCCATTTCACCAAGCACGCAGAAGGTTCTGTTTTGGTCGAGTTCGGCGACACTAAGGTTCTCTGCAATGCATCGGTCGAAGAGCAGGTACCGCCATGGCTGCGAAAAAGGGGGCAAGGCTGGATCACGGCCGAATACGCGATGCTCCCGCGCTCGACGCACAGCCGCAACGACCGCGAGGCCGTGCGGGGGCGCCAGCAGGGCCGCAGCATCGAAATACAACGGTTGATCGGGCGCTCCTTGCGCGCGGCGATCGATATGCAGGCGCTGGGCGAGCGCCGGGTCATCATCGACTGTGATGTCTTACAGGCGGACGGCGGCACCCGTACCGCTGCCATTACGGGAGGTTACATCGCCTTGGCGGATGCGCTCCAGAGCCTGACCGACAAAGGTCTGCTCAAACGCCACGCGTTGTTCGGCCAAGTGGCCTCCGTGTCGGTGGGTATCTATCGCGGCGAGGTGGTGCTCGATTTGGACTATGCCGAAGATGCCGAGGCCGAGACTGATATGAACGTAGTCATGAACGAAGTGGGCGCGCTGATAGAAATCCAGGGCACCGCCGAAGGCCACGCCTTCCGGCGCGAGGAGCTAGGGCAGATGGTCGATCTGGCGGAAGCTGGAATCCGTAGCCTGATCGAGGCGCAGCGCCGGGCGCTGCAAGCCTAGCGCAGTGCGGCCGATCGTTCTCGCCAGTAACAATCCGGGCAAGGCGACGGAGGTGCAAGCCTTGCTGCGGGCAGTGAACATCGAGCTGGTATCGCAGTCGTTCTACTTCGTGCCCGCGGTGGCGGAGACAGGCCTCAGCTTTATCGAAAACGCCCTCATCAAGACCCGCCATGCCTGCGAGCACACGGGCCTTGGCGCCATTGGCGATGATTCCGGGCTAGAGGTCGAGGCACTAGCCGGCGAGCCTGGAATCTACTCGGCGCGTTATGCCGGCGAGGGGGCCGACGACAATGCCAACAACCAACGCCTGCTCGATGAGCTGATCGACGCCCCGAGCGCCGAGCGCAATGCTCGCTACATCTGCATCATTGCTTATCTACGCCATGCACGAGACCCGGATCCGATCATTTGCCGCGGGATCTGGGAGGGGCGGATCAGCGAGCAGCCGCGCGGAGAGAACGGCTTTGGTTATGATCCGCTGTTCTACCTACCGGCACTCGAGTGCACGGCGGCCGAGCTGGACACCCAGGCCAAAAACCGCATCAGCCACCGGGGCCTAGCGCTACGGGCGTTGCTAGAAGCCTTTGAGCGCAACCAGCAATGGAAGCGTTGACAGATCCTAAGCCCGTCTTTCAGTTCACCGCGCCCCCGCCGCTCGCACTCTACGTGCATCTGCCCTGGTGCGTGCGCAAATGCCCGTATTGTGACTTCAACTCTCATGCGCTGCGCGGGAGCCTTCCGGCAGAAGCCTACGTGGATGCGCTACTTGCCGACGTAACACGGGAAGTTTCGCATGTCCATGGGCGCGCGATCGATTCGGTGTTCTTCGGCGGTGGAACCCCAAGCCTGTTTCCGCCGAATGCGCTCGCGCGGCTGATCGAAGGACTGCGCTGTCGGCTAACGATTGCCGCCGACTGCGAAATAACCTTGGAGGCCAACCCGGGGGCCGTGGATCAGGCTCGCTTCGAGGGCTTTCGCAGCGCCGGAGTGAACCGTCTCTCCATTGGCGTGCAGAGCTTCCACGCGCAGAGCCTGCGCCGCCTAGGGCGCATTCATGGCCCGCAGGCCGCTCTGGTAGCGATCGAGACCGCCCATGCCGCTGGTTTCGAGAACTTCAACATCGATCTCATGTATGGACTGCCGGATCAGACCCCGCGCGAGGCCGTCGCCGATATCATCCAGGCCATCGCGCTCGCGCCGGCGCATATCTCGCACTACCAGCTCACCTTGGAGCCCAATACGGCGTTTGCGGCACGCCCGCCGGCGCTGCCCGAAGAAGATGCCATCTATGAGATGCAGCTCCGCTGCCAAGCCCGACTCGCAGCCGCGGGCTATGAACACTACGAGGTATCGGCTTATGCACGCCCAGGGCAGCGCTGTGGGCACAATCTCAATTACTGGACCTTTGGTGATTATCTCGGCGTCGGCGCCGGAGCGCACGGCAAGGTGACCGATGTTGATCAGGGAAAGATAGCCCGCTACGAGAAGCTCACGCTGCCGATGGCCTACCTGACACAGGCCGCCGTCGGAAATGCCGTTTCGAGCTCATACCAGCTTAGCGCGCAGGATGCGGTGCTCGAATTCATGATGAACGCCTTGCGACTACCGCGGGGGGTGCCACGCCCGCTCTGCATGGCGCGAACCGGGCTCTCCTGGAGCTCATTCGAGGCCGCGGTGCGCGATGCGCGCAAGCGCGGTTGGCTCGAGCTCACCGCGGAGGATCAATTGCTGCCTACCGCGGTTGGAATGCGGTTTTTGAACGATCTGCTCGGCTGTTTCCTGGCCGAGGACTGAGCGCGCCGGCACCGCCGGCAAGCGCATCGAGCCGCGCTCCTTTTAATCGCGCCGGCGAATGCCGGCTGCCCAGAGCAAGAAAAGGATGCCGTTTGGCTGCATCAACGCCAGCCGATGTCCGCGGGGCCCCGCTGATGCGGGATCGCAAACGTGCTAGCAATGCGCTCAACACGCCCTGGCGTAACGTTTAGTTATTTGGGCCTCCGAAGATGAAGCTGATCAAACGTCTATTCCAACCCATCAAAGTCTTGCAAGCGGTTAGTGGCGCTGCCGTCGTTTGGTTGTTCTTGACCAAGCGCGACAGTCCACCCTACGTTGTTCATCGCGCGTTCTGCATGAGCTGCTGGCAAACAGCCAGTCTGGTTGATCAAACGCGCACGATAGCCGGTTTGGTCTTTATGTTACCGGCCCTGACCGTAGCGGCATTGGTCTATACGCGGCGCTGTGGCCCGCGCGTTTATCGCCAGACAGGGCTTAGGCCGTGGCGCCAATTTGTCGAACAAATTACCTTGGGGGTTAGGTTAGCCGTGCCGCCACCCTGGTACTACGGGTTCGAGTTTTATCGGCCCGCGCATAGGCTACGGGCAGCGGAGTATCTATATGCTTTCGAGCTCAAACGCGCGGTGTATCGCGATATACGCCAACTCTGGTCACGCCAGCAGACGCTGGATGCACTGAGCGATAAAGCCTTGTTCTCAATCTACTGCCAGCAACGCAAGCTGGCCGTGGTGCCGGTGGCCGCGATAGCCGCGCACGGCCAGGTCACGATGGCGGATGGCGAGAGCTTACTTCCGCGCACGGACCTGTTTTTCAAGCCGCGTAAAGGCGCTGGCGGTCGCGGCGCCGCGCGCTGGTATTACGCGGGCGATGGTATTTATCGAGCCACCGATTCAACGGCGCTCACGGCGAAGACTTTGCAACATGAGCTGGAGAAACGCTCGCTTAACGAAAGTTATATCGTGCGGCCGCTTGTGAGCAACCACGTGGCATTTGGCGAGATCAACGCCGGCGCGCTCAGCACCGTTCGCGTCATGACCTGCTGGACGGAATCCGGCGCGATCGTCGTCACCCACGCCGTGTTGCGCATGGCAAGCATCGTCGGCTCGCCGGTCGACAATTTTCACAAGGGCGGAATCGCGGCGCCAGTTGACCTGGCAACTGGCGTAGCAGGCCAGGCCACTGACATCGGCTGGTTGGCCGATAGCGCCTGGCATACGCATCACCCGGCTAGCGGAGCGGCGATCGCGGGTTTCGAGCTGCCGTTCTGGCACGAGACGCTGGCGCTGGCCCGGGCCGCGCACGCGGCGTTCGACGATCAGATCCTAGTAGGGTGGGATATTGCTATATTAGAGGACGGACCATATCTCGTCGAAGGCAACAAGGGACCCGATCTCGATATCATCCAACGCCTACACCGTGAGCCGGCCGGCAACAGTCAGATCGGGCGGTCGCTTGCCTACTATTTGCGCTGTTCGAAACAAGCGGGCTCACATACAACAGCCAAGAGCGCAACATGGGGCAAATAACAGGCCGGGTAGCAAAAATACTGACACTCGACTCGCTGGACGACGCGCGCGCGCCAAACGCAACTGAGACATTGGAAGCAGGCGGCCTAATCTATTTGGAAAACGCCGCCTTTGGGCTGTCCGAGCGAGAAGCAAGACTGATCGCAAACGCCAGCGCAACGCTGCCAACCCGCAAGGAAAGAAAAAGCCGCAACGGCCGGCCGACGGTGATCTTCGAACCATCGCGCGGCAGGATACTGCACGCGCGGATGAAGCCGCCCGAGCGCACCGAGCTCGAAAACATCATGAGCCGCTTCGCCGACTGGGCCACCGCGCTCGTCAACGGCCTGTTTCCAAACTACCGCGGCCAAATCGAGCGCGACCGCACGACGTATCGCCCCTGTGAACGCGCGACGATGCAAGGATTGCATGTGGACGCCAGTTACGGCCGGCCGACCGGCGGCTGCGGCATGCTGCGCGTTTTCTACAACGTCAACCCACACCAGCAGGCGCGCGTCTGGCGCGTTGGCGAGACGTTTGAAGCGTTTGCCCAGCGCTTTGTGCCGAACGCCACGATCAAGCCGATCAGCCTGGCCGAGAGACTGCTATACCGTATCAACATCATCAAGGGCAAGCGAACGCTCTACGACCACGTGATGGAAGAAATTCGCACACAGGCTAAGTCCAACAAGACCTATCAAGCCGAGTGCCCGCAAAAAATCGTCGGATTTCCGCCCGGTTCGGCCTGGATTGCCATTACCGACCTGGTACTTCACGGCGCGGTGTCGGGCCAGCATTCGCTCGATCAGACGTTCTTCGTGCCCGCGAACGCGATGGATGAGCCGAACCGATCATCGTTGAAAATACTCGAACGATTGACCGGACGCGCGCTCGCCTAGCGTCCGGTCACGCATAGTTTGCCGTATCGATGACCAACGCCATGGCGGATGTGATGCGATGAGTAAATGAGATCTCGAAATACGACGCGCGTGATGTGACGAGACTCTACTCCCCGAGCGGCGCAAAGTAACCCAACTTGGCCTCAGAGCCAGCCAAGGGCCAGGGCATTTTGGTCACCGCAACAAACACGATATAGCCAAAGAGAAACAAGGAGGCGACGAAGGCGCGCAGGCGAGCCTGCTTGGTGCGGCCGCGTTTCAGGGCGATCGTGCCGAGCACAACGTAGGCGAGCAGCCCCACTAGCTTGGCGATGATCCAAGGATGGTGCGCGGTTGGAAAATTATAGAATACCACGGCCAAGTAGAGCCCGCTCGCCAGCAATATGGCGTCGATGGCGTGGGGCAGCACCCGAACCCAGCGCCGGCTGAGCAGGGGCGACTCATGTAGCATCCACACCCCCCGCAGCGTAAAGGAAATGAAGGTAGCGGCGACCAGGGTGATATGGATCGACTTGGCAACTATATACGCGGACAATGCTGATTCCCTCTTTCCCTGACGCACCGAGCCACACGAGGAAAAGTTAGGCGGCTAGGGCCTGTTGACATCCACCCACGACGCCGCGCCGGAGGCTATTTTTTCGCAAGACTAAGGCGTCGCGGCAGTATTATGCCGGGCTGTCGCTGCTCCTTCCACCCTGCCCTCCTTCCGCCCAGACGGACCATGGGCTGGCGCTCCTGCCGGCGAATGCCTGTGCTATGCTTACAAGCCTAGGCTCTAATAGGCTATTTTTGCGACGGGCTTCCAGCAATGGACAGCAAGCAGCGCTTCAGCATCGACTTTGATGAATGGTCGAATCTCGCCAGGCGGGATGCCGAGGGATTCGAGGCGCGCCGGCGCGCCATGCTGGATTCCTTCATCAAAGCGCAACCCGCCGAGCGTCGCCATCGACTGCGCTGCCTGCAATGGCGGGTGGACCGCGTTCGGGAACATTCCAGCACACCCTTGCTTGCCTGTCAGAGGCTCTATCATCTGATGTGGGATAATTTCGCCGGACCGGCGGGCCTCACTCAGGCCCTAGCGGGTGGGTTGCCGCAAGTGCGAAACGCGCCGCGCTCGGCGAGAATTCTTCCCTTTCGGCGACCGGATGTCGTCTGATCCTCATCCGAAGGATGACCCAGAACCGGCATAAACACGCAAGCGGTTGCCTTTGACTCTCGCCGGCGCCTATCATGACACGCCTTGCAGATGGGCTGCAGGGAACGGTCTTGGTCACGAGCACAGTAGGTATTTCAATGAAAAAGGCCATCCATCCCGAGTATCGCCAAGTCGTGTTTCAGGATGTTTCCTCGAACTTTGCATTCCTCACGCGCTCCACGGTGCGCACGAAGGATACGATCCAATGGGAAGATGGCAAGGATTATCCATTGTGCAAGATCGAGGTTTCCAGCAAAAGTCATCCGTTTTTCACCGGCAAGCAGCGCATAGTCAGCAGCGGCGGTCGCGTGGATCAGTTCCTCAAGCGCTACGGGGAGCCGGGGAAGGGCAAATAGCCCCCGATCGGCCAATAGAGTAGCCACGGCCATACGCCGCTGCGGGCCGGTCTTGGACAAAACCGCGGTTAGCAGCCAACTTCGTTTGCCAAACACAACCGCATTCAACTCACCCGCACCTAACGCTGGGCCTGGCCCTCCATAGCCGCCAGCGCAGATCGTTACGCGAACCTCGGGGCGAACCCAATGCATCCCGACCCAGGACTCTCCAAGCTTAGGGATGTGGCCCTAGATAATGCAGGAGCAACCCATGGCCCAGAAAACCGTCACGATCACCGATAACGCTACGGGCAAGAGCGTGGACTTTCCGGTACGCGAGGCAACACATGGACCCGATGTAATCGATATCAAGGGCCTCTATCGGAAAATGGGCTATTTCACCTACGATCCTGGATTCACGTCTACCGCGAGTTGCCGTAGCGACGTCACGTTCATCGGCGGCGATCAGGGCGAGCTATGGTATCGAGGTTATCCTATCGATCAGTTGGCCGAGCAGAGCTCTTTTCTCGAGGTAGCTTATCTGCTGATCCATGGCGAGCTGCCGACCAAACGCGATCTGGATACTTTCAATCGCTCGATAACCCATCACACGATGGTCAACGAGAGCCTCAAGAACTTCTTCAATGGCTTTCACTACAACGCCCATCCGATGGCGATGCTAACAGGTGTCGTGGGCTCCCTATCGGCTTTCTACCACGATACTGTAGACGTGAGCGATCCAGACAATCGGCTACTTTGCGCCCACCGAATCTTCGCCAAGATGCCGACCATCTCCGCCGCGGCCTTAAAACACATGCTCGGCGAGCCTTTCGTTTATCCGCAGAATCGTTTGAGCTACTGCGGCAATCTCCTGAACATGCTCTTTTCCCGACCATCCGAGGAGTACGAGATCAACCCGGTGGCGGAGCGCGCCCTGGACCAGTTGCTGATCCTGCACGCCGATCACGAACAAAACGCCAGCGCCTCCACCGTCCGCCTTAGCGGCAGCACCGGCACCAACCCATTTGCAGCCGTCGCGGCTGGCTGCGCGGCCCTATGGGGCCCGGCGCACGGCGGTGCCAATGAGGCCGTCCTGAACATGCTCCAGGAGATCGGCGATGTGAAGCAGGTGCCGCACTACATCGATAAGGCCAAGGACAAGGATGATCCATTTCGGCTAATGGGCTTTGGCCATCGGGTCTACAAGCACTATGATCCGCGTGCCAGCATCATCCGCAAGACCTGCCACGAGGTGCTGGACGAGCTCGGCGTTTACAATGACCCACAGCTCGAGCTGGCAATGAGACTCGAGGAGATCGCACTGGCGGATGAGTACTTTGTCGAGCGAAAGCTCTATCCCAACGTCGACTTCTACTCCGGCATCATTTACCGGGCGTTGGGCATCCCAACAGAGTTCTTCACGGTGATGTTCGCAATCGGGCGCACGCCGGGGTGGCTGGCGCAGTGGATAGAGCTGGTTACCGACCCCGAGCAACGCATCGGCCGACCGCGCCAACTCTATAGCGGACCGGATAAGCGCAACTATGTGCCATTGCATCGCCGGACGAGTTGAGCGCGCAAACGGCTCGCCCATCTCGCCCCCTGGCGGCGCGATGCGGTCCGCCCAATCCTGGCGATGGGCATTTGATCGAAGATCGCGCGGCTCGCCGCGAATAGAGCGCTCGGCTCAGCGCCTCTCTTGCAACAGGCGGCGTAGGGCGGCGCGGTTTGCGCGCCGCATGGGTTGCCCGTCCGTTTGGCTACGGGGGGATTGCCGCAACCCCAGGCGATCGAACACGCTGAGATCGATGCGGGTGTTATCCGCCACGAAACGACAAACCGGCACAAACACATAATCATCCGACCCGCTGAAGCGAAGGCGGCGCCAATCCTCCTCGAAAGGAATATGGTGCTCCATCAGAAACAGGGTGATCTCTTCAGGCGTATCGGCAAAGACATGGAGGTTGATATCCGAATGAGCGTCAGCCGTACCCTCCAGCACGGAACCGACTAGACGGGGGCGAAAACGCCCGAAAAACTCCATGGCCTCGAGTGCAATCTCGCGTAGGCGGTGCAAGTGCCGGGCCTGGCTCGCGCCGCCGAAAAGGCGTTGGTAGTCGGTCAACGCCGCCAGAATTTCGCGGTTCTGCGGTAGATTCCGGGTATCCGATGCACCCAGTCGATCCGCCGCCTTGCGCTTGGCGAGATGGAAATCTCGGATACCCTCTTCCGCCATCAGTCGAGCGGCTACCTGTATCAAGCGCTCGCGCATGCGCGTGTCGCGTGCGTTGCCGCGGCGTGGCATGACTCAGACCTCGTTAATCAAAATAGCCACGGGACGGGCGGCGCAGGTATTCCCTCAGCCGTACGGCTGGCTGCCTGGGATTCGGCCACCGGGATGTTGTCGGCCCGGAAAGTCTCAAACATGGCATAAGGATTATCCGGGCTCGTCACCAGCCCCGTTCTCGAATCAATGCGAACCGTTACCAAGCCAGGGGGCCGCTGTAGCGGCTGCTCTGGGACACCCTTTAGGACACCGCCCATGTATGCCATCCACATGGGAAGCGCCGCCTTGGAACCGGTCTCATAGCGCCCAAGCGGTTGCGGGCGATCGAAACCGACCCATACCGTTGTTACCAAGCTCGGGCTGAAACCCGAAAACCAAGCATCCCGCTGATCGTTGGTGGTCCCCGTCTTGCCGGCCAGGTCGGAGCGACCCAACGCCAAAGCTTTGCGGCCCGTTCCCCGACGAATCACGTCGTGCATCATCGTGCTCATTAGATAAGCGTTGGCAGCCGGAATCACCCGTGGAGCCGGGTGCCATTGCTCGGCGCCACTCGCGCCGGCGGCCCCTATCGACAGCATCATTTGCGCTGGCGCATTCGCGGGCGGCGGGCTTTGCTGCCCAATACAATCCGCGCAGGCCGCGGCCGGATTCGCCGCAAAGAGAGTATGCCCGTCTCTATCGACGATCCGTTTAATGAAATAAGGCTGAATTCGGAAGCCACCATTGGCGAACACGGCATAGCCGCGAGCCATATCCAACAACGTCACGGTGGCGGTACCGAGCGCCAGCGACAGACTGTGCGGCAGCTCATCCGGCGCGAAGCCGAAGCGTTGCAGGTACTCGATAGTCGGCGCAATGCCGATGCGCTGTAGGATGCGGATCGAAACCAAATTGCGTGAATGAACGAGGCCCTCGCGCAAGCGAGTCGGACCGAAGAAGTGACCGCTATAGTTTTCCGGCCGCCATGCGCCATCCAGCGTGTTGTCCTCGAACACCACCGGTGCGTCATTAATCAAGGTCGCCGGCGTGAGGCCGCTGTGCAAAGCCGCCGAGTAGATGAAGGGCTTAAAGCTCGAGCCCGGCTGGCGCTGCGCCTGGACCGCGCGGTTAAACTTGCTCAGCTCGAAATCGTAGCCTCCCACCAACGCGAGAATGCGCCCGTCGGAGGGCGCGATGGACACCAACGCGCCCTGCACCTCGGGCACTTCAGCCAGCCTTGGACCGGCCTCGGTCATCCGAACGCGAATGACATCACCGCGCTCGAGCACTGGCGCAACCGTCGCTGGTCGCGCAGCCTGGTCATCGCCCCCGTCATCAGACTCGGGGGCCGCCCAGCGAATCCCGCTCCAAGGCAGCCGCCAAGGCGCCGCTCGGGCTTCGCTAACGAGCTCGGCTCCGCTCTCATCGACCGCAAGCACCAGGGCGTTGCGCAGATCAGCCACCTGCGCATAGCGCTCAAGAATCTCCCGCCAGTGGGGCGGTCCTCGGTCCTTGCCAAGCTCGATGTGCTCCAGCGGCCCTCGATAGCCATGCCGCTCATCGTACTGGTAAAGCGCCATACGCAGTGCGCGCACCGCGATCCGCTGGTGCTTGCTCCGCAAACTGGTATACACGCGGTAGCCCTTGGTGTAGGTCGCCTCCTCCCCAAAGCGCTCCACCATGAACAGGCGCACCATCTCCGCCAAATATTGGGCCTCTATCTCATATTCGGCCCTGTGCAGCTCGGCCGTGATGGGAGCCGCCATGGCTTGGCGGTAGCGTTGCGCGTCAATAAAGCCCAGCTCGCGCATCCGATCAAGAACATAGCTGCGCCTGCCCAGTGCCCGCTCCGGATCGGTAACAGGATTCAAAGCTGATGGGGCTTTGGGCAGACCCGCGATCATCGCGAGCTGCGCCAGGGTCAAGTCCGTCACGGATTTGCCGTAATAAATCTCGGCAGCCGCGCCGACGCCATAGGCGTGGTGGCCGAGGTAGATCTTGTTCACGTAGAGCTCGAAGATTTCCTGCTTGCTGAGCTGACTATCAATTTGCAACGCCAACAATATCTCTTTGGCTTTACGAAGGAAGGAGCGCTCAGGGGTAAGAAAGAAGTTCCGAGCCACCTGCATGGTGATGGTGCTGCCACCCGGGCCTTTTTCGCCAGTGCGAACTAGGTACCAGATCGCGCGGAGAATGCCTTGGTAGTCTACCCCCGGATGCTCGAAAAAGCGCTCGTCCTCGGCGGCAACGAAGGCGTTGATCAGCTCTTTGGGCAGTTCATCGTAATGCAGCGGGAGGCGTTTTTTCGCGCCATAGGTAGCGATCAGCACATCGTCGGCGGTGAAGATCCGCAACGGGACCTGGAGGTCCACGTCCTCTAGGGTCTTCACGGACGGTAGTCCCGGAGCTAGCACGAGATAGCCGATACCGACCGCGATGCAGCCGAGCAGGCTCAGTGAGGTCAGGCCAACAAGGAGGTAGGCCAAGATGCGCAGCAGGCGTTTCATCGTAACCGCCGGTCGTTCGACTCCAACAAGCACAAGTGTAATGCCGGCAATATACCACCGATTTCGCCATATACGTGCGATCGGGCGCAAGCGCGCTACGCGCAACAAATAGGCTTGGGATGAAACTCAGTACGCAAAAGATCACCACCTTCTTTCGTAAGCGGGGCTCGCCACTGCTGGGGATCGATGTGAGCTCGACCGCGGTCAAGCTCATCGAGCTGCGCCGCCTCGATGCGCAGCGCATGCGAGTAGAGAGTTATGCGATCGAGCCGCTACCGCAAAATGCCGTAGTGGAGAAAAACATCGCCAACCTGGAGGCCGTCGTCGAGACTATCCGGGCCGCGGCCAAACGCTCCAAGACCAAGCTCAAGGAAGCCGCGATTGCCGTTTCCAGCTCCTCGGCGATCAGCAAGACGCTAACCCTGCCCGCGCATCTTAGCGATGACGACATGGAAGCTCAGGTCAACCTGCAAGCCGGGCAGAACATCCCTTATCCGTTGGAAGAGGTCAATCTCGATTTTCAGGTGATCGGGGCATCGACCGACAATTCGGAAGAGGTGGATGTGCTCCTCGTAGCCTCACGCAGTGAAAATGTCGACATCCGGGTCGATGCCCTCGATACGGCCGGTCTAAAGACGAAGGTCGTCGATGTCGAAAGCTATGCCATGGAAAAGGCGTTCCGATTCATTGCGCCCGACCTATTGGACGGCGAGCACCAGGCGGTAGCGGCGGTGGACGTCGGCGCAACCATGACCACGCTAACCGTGTTCGAGGATGAGCGTATCGTCTATACGCGCGAGCAGGTCTTCGGTGGACGTCAGCTCACCGAAGAGATCATGCACCGCTACGGCATGTCCTACGAACAAGCCGATGCCGCCAAACGCCGCGGAGGTCTGCCCGACAGCTACGAGGTGGAAATCCTCGAACCGTTCAAGCAGGCCATGGCGCAGCAGGTGGCCCGGTCACTGCAGTTCTTCTTCGGCGCGAGCCAACACAACAGCGTGG
>JAKDMQ010000053.1 GCA_030452265.1 Nitrococcus sp. | reverse complement strand
GCATTCCTTCGTAGCGCCCAAAAACGCGCTGCACCTGACCGCCGTTCCGCGGGCGCTCCACAGCAGCAAGTTAGCTGGGGCGTTCGTCGGCGCTGCGCGCCGACGAACGGAGTGGCGACATGCGGGGAAGCGCGAGATTAGGCGTCAAGTTAATTCGAGGAAACGCAACGAGCGCTGGTTGCTTGACGTCTATGTGGATGGCGGTTCAAAACCGGACATAGATGGCGGAGAGCGTGTCCGTACCGTGCCCGGCATGAGGCGAATGAAACATAGCAATTCGCTGCGAGCTGGCGAGTCTTCAGCCGGCGCGAAGCACCGGCTATCAACTCGCTGGAGCGGACACCGGTGCGCGGATGCCTCTCAGGGCGCGGCCCGATAGCTGCGGTGGCGGCAGGTCCGAGGTACACTTAACAAGTTGACTATACGAGGTTTCGCCATGAAGTCAGAGATCGAAGAGATCGCCGAAAAAGCCCTCAAGCTCCCATCAACCGCAAGAGCGTCCTTAGCAGAACTACTGCTAGAAAGCCTAGATTATGAAGAGGATTTTCTGATTTCCGATGAGTGGATGAACGAAATTCAGAAACGCTGCCGTGAAATAGATGAAGGGAAAGTTCAGCTCATATCAGCAGAAGACGCCTTGGCGCGGCTTCAGAAAAAATATTCTTGAAGTCCTGCTGGTTTCATCCGGAAGCGATTGCAGAGGCCGATAAGGCAGCTGCGTTCTATAAAGAGCAACGGCCTGATCTTGAGGTACGTTTTCTGGAAGCGTTGAACGATACCATTTCCCGAATAACGAGAAACCCATTGATCTATCGGCGTATCGAAGGGGAAGTAAGGAAGTGTCGGATACTGCGCTTTCCCTATGGCATTGTATACCGCGTCATTGTATACCGCGTCGGCAATGATCGCATAGAGGTCATCGCGGTCATGCATCTCAGGCAGCAGCCGGGCTATTGGAAATCACGCACCTAATCGGGTAACCGGGGGCTTTTAACCCCCAGTTCCCACACCACCCTGCATGCGGGTCCGCACAGGGCGGTTCATGAGCAGGAAGCACGCGAGAAGATCAGGCATAACCATGGGCCTTCATCCACCAGTTGCGGACGTTAATCAGGCCCTGGCGTCTCAGCCACTCATTGATCATCCCGGTTTGTGTCGCCAGCGTCCTCGCCAAGTGCCAATAGCCCTTGGAGCTCAGCGCCGTGAGGATCGCATGGCGTTTGCCCGTTCCCAGCGCCAGCAGCCGCTTGTCGCTCACCTTTCGGGCCACGCGGGCCATAAGGACATCGTGCTGGACATTGTCGAAGAATTTCGCTAAGTCTAGATCGACGGCAATGCGGTAGCCGGCCTTGATATGGCCTTGTACCTGCCTGAGTGCTCCGTGTGCGGAGCGTCTCGGTCGAAAGCCAAAGCTCGATTCGCTGAAGTGCGGATCGAAGATCGGCGTGAGCACCTGCGCGATAGCCTGCTGGATTACCCGATCGGTAACCGTCGGGATTCCCAGCAACCGTTCACCCCCACCCGGCTTGGGGATCGATACCCGCCGAACCGGTTGTGGATGACAGCAGCCATCGGCACGTTGCTGGCGGATCGTGGACCAGTGCGAACAGGCAAACTCCGGAAAGTCCTCGGTGCACAACCGCCGCATTTACCCTATCTCCACAGCACCCGGTGGGCTTCGTCATCTTGTGCTGACTCGCCCGGAGACTGAGCCTTCTATGCGATTTCTGTCCCCCGGATCAAGTCCGGGGCAGGCTAGCTCGCACCTTGGCGCTCGGGCTTCCGTAAGCCTTGCCCTCGCGGGCTTGCCCTTGCCGTCGGCTAGTAGCTGCATCGGCTCCGAAGAGCCTTACAGGTACTCCTACAGGGGACATGCACCCCATCAGCTCATGCCCATGTCGGGCGTACACAGTTCGCTGCAGCCGACCGCTATTCCGCTACGCGGTCTGTCGGCGGCCGAGCTCAGGCGTTATGTTCCCATCGGACGCTACCTGCGGTAACGTGGGGGTCTGCTACGGAGGTTTCCATGAATCCAACACTGCGTGACCTTCCCATAGAGCAGCGGATTCAGCTTGTCGAGGAGCTGTGGGACAGCATCGCTGCGGATCAGGGTGCTCTGCCGCTTACCGAAGAAATTCGCACCGAGCTAAACCGTCGCCTTGATGCCTACGAGGTCGATGGCGATCCGGGACGTGAGGCTGAAATCGCGCTGGCGGACATTCGGAAGCGGCTGTGACCCTTCCGGTTCGGCTTCGCGGCGAAGCTGAGCAGGATATCGAGGTGGCGGCGTGTTGGTACGAACGGCAGCAATAAGGGCTCGGTGAACAGTTTCTCGATGAGGTGCTGCTCACCGTCACCTCGGTGGGGGAGCATCCCACGATGTATCCTTCGGTTGGCCGCGGTGCGCGCCGAGCATTGATCCGCCGGTTTCCGTTTGGCATCTACTATCGTGTTGAGAAAGAGGCGATCGTAGTCGTCGCCGTCATGCATGGCAGCCGAAGCTCCCGGCATTGGAAAACAAGAACATAACAGTTCGCTCTACCGCTGAGCTTGGTCGTTAGCCCGCAGTCAGCGACACGGCGACTTTAGGAAAGGCGCGCAATAGCTTGGTATCCATCGTTACCAGCTTCGCGCCAAGCTTCATCGCCAGCGCCACGAATTCGCAGTCATATGCGGAGCAATCGCTATCCCGCGCAAGTGCCAGGACTGAAGCCGAGTCAACCTCATGCTCCGCCCCTTGCAGCAACGCTTCTGCCTCATGCTGCAAGGCAAGCGCTTGCTCAAATGTCAGGCTGTTGCGCCGCAAGTACCCGGCCAAGATGTTGCGAAACTCGCTGCGCCACAGCACCGGCGCTGCCCATACCGGATCCCTATCGAGCAATCTCTCCGCCGCTGGCGTGTGCTTGCTCGGCAAGTACAAGTACGCCAGTACATTCGAGTCCACGACAGTCATAGGCGCCCTTGCCGCTTCAATGCATCAATGTCCTTTGCACGGAATTTTGCCGCGGACAGGCCGGAACGGAGCTCGCGCGCGCACGCGCCAGCCGCTCGCTCGGAGTTACTTTCGTCGGAACAAGTACACTTTCCAAGCAGACGATTGCCTCGCTGTTGAGGCTACGGCGGTGCATTTTAGCCGCCATTTTGAGCCGCTCATACACTTCGTCAGGTATGTTCTTTAGCGTCAGTGTTGTAGGCATGGCAGTCAGGGACACGGCGTCGGAAAGAGGATTCTTCGGCGCTTGGTCAGTAGGGCCGAGAGCGCCGGGGGCCGTATCCGTGGAGCTTAAGGCACGCGTTTCTGCCGGCGGGTACTATGCCAGAGCGGGCTTCCAGCAGCGCGGCGCGGACTTTCCGTCTGCAAGTACTGGAATTCCACGCGTAAACATGAAGTTAAAGGCGGGGAGCCCAATCGGGTAAGCGGGGTCTTTTTATCCCCAGTCTTTCGATTTGTATCCCATCACCAGTAGGACAGGGCTAATAGATTGTTTGCAGGTGGCTTGTTCGATAAGATTCAGCTTTTCACGATGGGCCGTTAGCTCAGCTGGTAGAGCATCGGACTTTTAATCCGCTGGTCGTAGGTTCGAACCCTACACGGCCCACCAAAGAAACCAATGAGTTACACGCTACTCCCATCACGCTCTCACCAGCTTATGGGCACCTTGGCGCAAACCCTGCGCGCGGCCGGGTTCTGATGGCGGCCGGTTACTCTGGCGAGGCCAGCCGGCGCGTTTGGGTTGACGGAGGAACCCCAGTACCTGCGATAGCCGGCTTGGGGCAAACGTTGGTGTTCGCACGCTCATCCCAACCAACCGCGCAATAGTCGTTTCTCGTGTATGCGGGGTAGAAAGGAGATGGCGTACCCTCGCTGGTTGATCTCGACGCGCGACTCGCTGGCGGCGAGCGCGCCGCCAACGCTCGAGGCCCGCTCGTGAGCGATCTCTCCGCGGTCGAAGCGGCGAGACGGCTGCGCGATGCGGCGACCGATGGCGGCGTCGGTCCCATTCTGTTTGCCCGCGGCTTGCACGCCGACCGATTACTATTGACCGCCCTGTTGGTGCGCCCTGTAGATACACCGGCGCCAAACCTCACGACCCCGGAGGGCGCATTCTCCCCGGAGACGGTCGAGCTACGCGGTGGCTTTCGGGTATGGCGCTACACGTTCTCCGTGCCGACGCTCAGCGATGCGCATTACCGCATCGAGGGCGAGCGCTATGCAGTCAATGCGGCGCTCGGCTCAGATCTGCGTCTGGCCTATGTATCCTGTAATGGCAGAGAGTATGGCGATCGTGACCGTGCCGTCACCGAGCGCAATGCGCTGTGGCGGCGGCTTGCGCGACAGCATGCCGAGCGACCGTTTCAGCTTCTGTTGCAGGGCGGCGACCAACTTTACGCCGATGAAATGTTCGATCTCCACCCGGCACTGCGCGCCTGGTCCAACCAAGATTGGCGGGTTGCCGATGGCGATAAGTTCTCAGACCTCGCGGAGGGTATTCGCAATTATCTGTTTGCGCGTTACCTTGAGCTCTACGGACAGCCCGCCACGGCATGGCTCATGGCTCGGGTACCCTCGCTTGCTATGTGGGACGATCACGACATCTGCGACGGCTGGGGCTCTATGCCCTACGCCCAGCTCGATTCACCGATCGGCCGGGGTGTTTTCCAGATTGCCCGCGAGCTCTTCCTGCTCTTCCAGCTTGGCGCTGCGCGCAATGAGTTGCCGGCCATTTGCCCGGATCGCAGCGGCTCAACCTTGACCTGGGCGCTGCAATTGCCGGGGCTGCGGCTTATTGCCCCCGATCTGCGCTCCGAGCGCCGCCCCAATCGCGTGTTGGGCGAGCATGGCTGGGCGGTCTTGCGCAGCGAACTGGATGCGGTCACAAACGAGCATGTGTTTCTGCTCTCCAGCGTCCCTGTGCTTGGACCGCGGCTCTCATGGGTCGAGGCCGCGCTGCACCTGATCCCGCACATGCAGAAATATGAGGACGATCTGCGCGATCAGTGGCAAAGCCGAGCACATCGAAGCGAATGGCGGGCGTTTCTAGAAGCACTGCTTGCAGTCCATGAGCGCGGCGATGGCCGCGTTACCGTTTTGTCCGGCGAAATACACTTGGCAACGCATGGCACCATGCAGACCCGAGTTGGCCCATTGCACCAGCTCGTCGCCTCGGGCGTGACGCACCCGGCTCCGCCCGCGGCCTACGCGCGCGCGCTTGGCATGCTGGCCCGCTTCGCTGAGTCGCCGCTGCCGAACCACCCAATCCGCCTGCATCCGCTGCCTGGGCAGCGCGCCATCTATACCGCGCAGCGAAATTATCTGATACTCGAGCGCCGCGCCGAGCGCTGGCGCGCCTGCTGGGAGCTGGAGCACGGCGGCACCACGCCCTGCCTCGATCTGGGAGGTTAGGGGTCAAGTCTAGTATTGACAGGTTATCGTTCAGTGACTTGCCGTTGCCATGCCAACATCATTAACCTATCAATACTAGACTTGAGACTTGACCCCATTACCAGCCTTTTCGCATTAGCGCGTCGATGCTTCTCCGGGAGAGCACCTCGGTACAATTCCGCCATTCGTCCTCCTCGGCATCGAATTGCTCGCTGTAGCGTAGGTCGAACCCGTTGACCCGTTTCTGCACATCGATGTATTCATCGAGTTTTTTATCCAGAGTCTCGATGTTCTCGATCCAGTCGGCCTCGATGGTATCGGGCAGCGATCCGAAAAGGTCGAAGCGGTTGCGCATGCGCGCGGATAACCGCTCATAAATGATCTCATCGACCGTATTCTGGTAGACCAGATTCAGCATATCCACGCTCGGGCGGGTCTGGCCGAAGCGCTTGATGCGGCCGATGCGCTGCTCGAGTCGGGTGGGATTCCAGGGCAGATCGATGTTGATCAACGTCCCGAGGCGCTGCAGGTTCAATCCTTCGCAGGCCGCGTCGGTGGCGACCATGATGGGAATAGCCTGCTCCTCGACCAGGCGCTTCAAGTCCTCACGCTCGGCATCGTTGCGATCCTCCGGCCCGCGGTAGAGCGCGCTTTTGCCGGCGCCGGCATAGAGCCCCACCAACTTTTCCGGAAACAGTGCCGCCAGCTTGCGCGCCACCCAGGCGGCGGTGTCGTAGTACTGGCTGAAGAGAATGCAGCCATGCTCGAGCCAGTTCTCATGCACCAGATAATGCCGGGCCGCCCTGAACTTCGGGTCGTCGCCTGGTAGGCGCTCCAGGGCATCGATCAGCTCATGCAGCGCCCGGCTCTCCTCATCGGAGACGACAATGGCCGCATCCGCCTCTTCCTCGCTCTCATCCTCCATTTGCTGTCCAGCGAGGATTCTCCGGGCCGTCTCAAGACCGGCGACGTAGCTTGAGCACAGGCGCTGCTTCATCAGATTCTTCATGAACCCCGCGCCTTTCACCCGGCGGCCATAGGCTTGGCCGAACCGGTCCGCGGCCTCGTAGGCCCGGTCGAAAGCATCGTTGGTACGCAGCGCCTGGCCCTCGAACAGCACGGTATAGGCATTGGGCTCGCGGCTGCGCTCCCGGTTCGGGTGCAGGTCCACACCCACCCGCTGCAGCAAGCCGGCCTCCTCCAGCACCTTGCGCTTGCGCAGCACCACGTGGCGCACGATGGGATTGTGGCGCTGGAAGAAGCTCGTGTTTGCCTGCTCGGTCTCGAGCAGATCCTCGAGCTCATCGCGAATCTCGTTCGAGAGATCCAGCACCGAGTCAGGCCCCTCGGAATTACGTTCGTCCAGCCCGAGCTCGCCGCGAATCTCGTGCAGCACGCGCCGGAAATCGTGCTCGTCCGAGGACTCGAGCGGCGGCAGCGGCGAGCGCAAAAGCCGCCAGGCCGACTCGGGCTCGACTATGCGCTCCTTGCCGGTGAGCACCGGCAAGACCTTATCCGGGGTGTGCCAAGGGCTGAAATCATTGCCGAGCACGAAGCGCCCATCGCCGCGATGCAGGATGCGCAACTGATCCCAGAGATCCTCCACCCGGGTCTGCATCGGTGTCGCCGTGCCGAGCAGGACATGGCGCGAGCGTCCGGCCGCATCGAGCATGAATGCGAGCAAGGCATTGGGCTCGCCGGCGCCTTTTCCCAGCCCTTGGCGCTCGCGGGATTTGTGCGACTCATCCTGGATCAGCACCTCGAAATTGATCTTGCCGAGCAGATCCCGCTCGCGGCTTGGCTGGGTGATGAGGCCGGTCGAGATGATGCCGATGCGCAGCGGACAACGTCCGATGTGCTCGGCGCCAGTGGGCGAAATCGCGCGGCCGGCGGGATCGAGCCAGGTCTTTTTGTGCGAATCCCAGCGCGCGCAGGGTACGCCGAGCTTATCGAGCATCTCGGTCTGCCACTGCTCGGTGAGTGTGGCCGGGGCGAAGATCGCAATGGGCCGCCGGCGCCGGGCCGTAGCGGCGCTTGCCTCCTGCTCGCCGAGCAGCGCCAAGGTCAGTGCAGCGGTGCCAAGCGAGAGGGTTTTACCAAGCCCCACCTCGTCGGCAAGCAGCAGGCGCACAGCGCCATGCCAGCGCCGATGCTGCAGGCACTCCGCGACGAAGGCGCGCTGCCAGGGCAGGAGCGAGAGCCCCTCCCGGTACATGGGCGATTCCACCAGGGCGGCGGGGGCGAGGTTCTGCTCCTCCTTTTGCTCGCCCAGCTCGATTTCCAGGCGCCGCGCGCGCCGGCCGACTTCCTGGATGATCACCCTCGGCAACGGCACTGCCTTGGCCCACAAGGCGTCGAACTCGGCCTGAATCCAATCAACCCCCTCGGGGCTCTCATCGGCCCAGAGGATTTCGTAGTGGCGCTGCCAGCCGGCCCGGGTCTCGTTCATCGAGCCGATAAAGCCGATCCGCCGGCCGTCGCGGCGCTCGATCACGCCGGCCTTGCCGTGCATGAAGCCGCAGAAATCATCCGGGGCGACGCGAATCGCATCCGGGTGGCGGGTAAGAAACTCGTAGAGCCATTGGTAGCGCGGCTTGTTCAGCAGCGACTCGGTCTCGACCGGGGTCGCATTCAGCTTGCCGAGCAGCTTCGCCTCCCAGGCCTGGGCCACCCGGAGATCCTCGGCGCGCACATCGGAATTGCAGACGATGCGCACCTCCTCGATGCCCTCGAGCGCCTCGCGGGCGATCTCGAACAGCGAGGAGGTGAAATACCCGGCAATGCGGTGATAGCGCCGGGCGCCTTGGAGCTGCTCAAAGAGCACGGTCTGGTCGAGGCGCTGCGTGCGCGATGAGAAACGCCGAATTGGATCGGACATGAATTCCGACGGCTCGCCGGCGGCAAGGCCGGTCGGCTTGCCCATCAGATACCCTCGGTGCGGATGCGATTGGCGATGATCTCGGCTTTCTGAGCCTCCTCTGGGCGGCGCTCGCACAGCTTGTCGTGCAGATATTGCGCGATCGCGAGCAGGTGCGCGCGCTTGGCGAAGTAGGTTTCATTGAAGCTGCTGCGAAGCTGCCCGACGACGGCTTTGGGGTCCTTGTCGTTCAGCAGCTCCTGTATGGCCATCAGCAGCTCGCCGAGCATGGTGCCGCCGATCTCGCCGCTTGCAAGCTCGCGCGGCTTGAAGTCCTTCGCGCCCTTGAGCCGCGCCGCGTTCGGCTTTAGCGAGGCCATCAAGGGCGGATAATCGACCTGAAAAGCCTTGGCGAAGTTCTGGTAGTTATCGAGCTTTGCGGCGCCCGTTTGCTCGATCGCGAGCAGGCGCAGATAAAAACGCTCCACGCCCTTGATCTCACCCCAGGTATCGGCGTTAAGCTCTTTGAGCCCCTCGGGGATCAACCAAGTGTTGGCCACCTCGGCGGCGTACTCGACGATCTCATCGACCACGGTCTCGCTGCCCTTCTGCCGGGGCTGCAGCGCGAACGTGGCCACGTCGCGGCCGTCGACCTGCGAGTAGCCCGTGAGCACCTTGAGCGCCGCCGCGTAGCCCGCCATCTGCAGGTCCGAATCATTGAACACGGCGTTGCCGTGCCCCTTGGCTGCTTCATTGAGGTGCAGCATGGCCTTGAGCTGGGCGGCCACCTCCTTGCGGATCTTCGGCAGCAAGCGTTGGCGAAAGCTCGCGCCGTCTTGCAGGCGCTTGCGCAGAATGAGCGTTAGCGTGCCCTGCACGTGGCCGCCGCTACGCAGCGCCGTATTGGTCTCGGTGGCGATGTACCAGACGCCCACCACCTGCAGGCCGGCCGCCCAAAAGATCGAGACCATATCGGCCCAGACGCTGGCGCCCTGATAAGTGAACATCACGCACTGCAGGCCGTTGTCCGGCATGTGCTCGGCCATGGCGGTATAGGCATCCACCATAGTACGGCGGAAGTCGTCGCCGGAGCCTTTTATCGCTAACGCACGCCGGGAATCCCAAGTCCATTCGTTGAATGGCGCAGGTGGATTTTTACGCAGCCATGCGATGAAGAACTCGGTGATTTCGTGGTAGTGAATGGCGTCGCCGTAAGGAGGATCGGTAAACCAAAGCTCTGACAACTGATCTAACTTGGTTGCAGAATGACTGGAAACTTTATTCACTACGCGATGCGCAATCGCAACGGCCGGTATTTTTTCAGCCAGCCCAGCGCCTAATTGATAATGCAGTGATCTGGCAGGTGGATTGTATAGGGTATTTAAAGCTTGATTGCCAAAGCTGTTGTTTATTGTTTCATGGGTAGGCGCCCATTGTACGAGCTTTGAATTATAGTCCAGCGTTTTATTGAAAAGAGTAATGCAAGCGGCTTTCGCCAGCCCTTCAGGCATGCGGGATGCGATCTCATTGAACAGCGCATTAATAAGTAGCTGGCGCGCATTAAACAACTGATGCCAATACCGCCAGCCGCGCGTCCGAATGGGCTCGTTGGTCTTGGCGCCCGGCTCAATAGCCATATCCGGCACCAGACCCACTTCCTGCCAGCGGGCTAGATTCTCCTCGACCACTCGCTCGACCTTGCGCTCGCGCTCAAGATCCTCCTCCGTCACCGAGGCAAAATAGGTCTGCTGGCGGGACTGGCCTAATGTCTCCGCCGTGATCCACTGGATGGCATAGAGCCGCTCCTGGAAGATGTCGTCCGGGCGCGGTTTGAAGTCGTGCTTCTCCCACTGCCGGAGCCGGTTGCGGTTGTTGCCATCGTTTTTATAGTCGCCGCGCAGAGTGCGAATCGGTGTGCGGTAGGTCTTGCCGTCGAGCGCGTAGACAAGCTGGCCGTTTTCGACCGTGCCCTTTTCGGCAAGCGTCATCTCCTGCGCGCCGGCACCCGTTATCACTTCGATATCGAAGCGCTTCTCGGCGTGGTTCGGAACAAGCTTGGCGTAGACATTGCGCGTCTTCGAGATCACCCAGCTCGGCGCCATCGGCACCCTCCAGTCGGTCTCCGGGCAGCGGGTCTCCAGGCAATAGAGATAAGCCTTGGCCCGATCGCCCCGGCTGTTGTGCTCGATGCCAAGCGCGGTGATCTCACGGTCCACCGCCGCGGCCACCTCGCGCTGCGCCCGCTCGATCTCCGCGCGCCGCTCGGGGCTGGCGCCGATGATATTGAGCGCTCCCCAGGTGAGCATGCAGGCCACCGGGTTCAGATCCGAGGCGTAGACGTCGCAGCCGAGCCGCGCCGCCTCGAAAGGAATCGAACCCCCGCCGCAGAAGGTATCGCCGACTCTGGGCCGGTGGCCGTAGCGCAGAATGCCGAGCTGCTCGACCAGCGCCTCGAAGCTCTCGGCCTCGATGCCGAAATGGGCGAGATGCGCGTTTACCTGCGGCCATACTGGGCCGTACAGCACCCGCGGGTTGCACTCCTCGGGCCGCTTGCACAACGCCACCTTGTCTTCGTATGGCAGACCACGCATGGCCTCGGCGAGCAGCTCCTGCTGGTCGGCCGGGTCGATGTTACGCCGCCAGCGGATCGAAAGCCCAGGATAGCGATCGAGATTGATGGGAAAGCTCAGCTCGGCTAGCTCCGCAAGCTCATCGGCATCGAGCGCCTTGCCGTGGACAGTGAAATCAAAAAAATCCCAGGGATTATCCAGATCAACTTTCGCCGCCACCTCGCTCGCCTTGAGCTTCGGCTCCCGGCGGCCGAAGGCGTCATCGTCGATCGCCATGAGCTTCTCGAAAAGGGCGAGATCCGCCTCCAGATCGTCCGTTACCGGCAGCAGGCTCGCGAGCACGATCGCCCGCACCATGATCAGCGGCTTGCGCCCTTTCCAATACGAGCCCAAGGCGGTGAGCGTTTGCCCCGACCCGGCCTTGCGCTCTTTCTGCGCCTCGGCCGAGATCTTCTGCGCCGGGAACACCCACTCGATCAGCGCCGGGGCATCCTTGAGCGCCAGCGGCACCAGGGCAGGCATTATTCTTTTTAACGCGGCTTCCATGCGGTTTCTTCTCAGTCCAATGCGTTGTGCTTACGTCCACAGCGTCCCGCCATGCGGACAAACGGCGCCGGCGTATCGCCAAGCGCGTGGCGCAGCGCCGCCCGCCAGCCCTGACCCTTATCCTGCGGCGCACCGGCGCTGGCAGCGGTCATGCCGAACAGCCACCAGCGCTCCTCCGGGCGCAGCGCGAGCCAATTGCGCAGCGCCGTGCCCAGCTTCTCTGGAGGCAGCTCTTCCACTGCCCAGGCGAGCACGCAGAGCTCCTTGCCGAGCAGCCGGTCGACCGGATTCTCGCCCACCTTCCAGCGGCTGGCGGCGAGCCGGTGGGCCTTGAGCCGCTGATTGAACAGCCGCTGGATGGGGTTCGCGATCTCGTTCCAAACCAGGCGCGGAATAATGGTCCGGTCGAGGACTTCGCTGCCGGCGACCGCGGCGTGCATACCGAGATCCTCACTAATGCGCACCGCCTGACAGCCGCGCGGAATGCTCACTACGAAGTGATGCGGTGCAAAGGTGGCCGGCACGCCAAAACCCAAGGTGGGGTGCTGCGGCCTCGGCGCACGGCCGGCTTTCGGCGGCTGCTTGATCATGCTCGATATGTGTTCGGCTACGACTGCCATTTCACTGCTCCACTGTGTCCGCCGTTAGCTCTATGCCCGCGAGCTCGGCAAAGCCCTTGAGATCGAAGCCGGTGCCGAAGCTTGCGCCGTCGCGAATGTTCATCTGCACCAGCGCATCGGCCTCGCCTAGTGCCTCGCGCAACGAGCCGATTATCTGTTCCAGCATCCCCGGAGTGACGGCGCGATCGTTGAAGCGCACCGTCACTGCCTGCTCGCCCTCGCCGACGTTGAGGTTCACGCCATGGAAAGTGACCCCGCTGCGGGGCTTGAACTGGCGGATCAGGCCAAACACTTTGTCGGTGCAATCGAGCCGCGTCTTCTGGCGCACGAGCTTGGCCGGCCGCGCGGGGTCTATGGCGGCACGCGAGTCGCCCCGCTCGGCGATGGTGAAGGATTCGATGGCTGAGGCTTCGCCGGCGCTGGCATAGACCTGCAGCGGCACCCGCTCATCGGCAATGGCCAGCGGGCCTTCGTAGATCCGGCCCTCGCGCGGGTTCGTGCCGTCGAGGCTGTAGCGGATCTGCGCCCGCGGGCTGACCGCAAGCGCGACCTCGCGGTGATCGGGCCGGTCGTGGACTTGGTAGCGCACCTTGAGCTTGGCGACCCAGCGCGTGGGCTCGCCGATGGCGTGGGCGCCGGCGCTGTCCACGGCGAGGAAGTAGAGCGTGGGCTCGCTGGTGCGGAAGGCCTCCAGGTCCTCCACCACGGGGTCGGACTCGCAGACCGAGGCACTGGTTGAGTAATGCACGCTGGGCTCGGCGCCGGCGTGGCACGGGCTCAACGCCAGAATCGCCGCGCCGGTGTAGGTATCGACCGACTGGCTCAGCACGCTGACCGCGGTCTTCTCCTGCGGAAACGGACCCTTCTCGAGGCTGCCGTCATTGCCCTCGCGCCAGCGCCCCTGCGCAATCGCCTGCACCTTGAGCTGCTCGAGGCCTCTTGCTCCGGGCATCCACGGCCAGGCGGGATTGTGCTTGGCGCGCATGAGGACATCCCGCCAGGGGGTGCGGCGCCCGCTCGCCGGCCAGAGATCCGCCTCAGCCATCGCGAAGTAATGGGTGAAGTCCTCCAGGGCGTTGAGCGCGAGCTTGTTGTCGCAGCGCATGCTCGCAAGCAGGGTTTCGATCTGCTGTTCCACGCTGCCTTCGCCGTTGTGGCCGAACTTCAGCCCATTCTCGATGGTGGCGGCCCGCAGCCCGTCTTCGCTCGGGTAGAAGAGCCGGTTATAGGTCCCCTGCAACGCTTGAACGAACGACTGCTCGACGCTCTCGAGCGCCTCCTCGGCCTGAGCGCGAAGCGTATCGCCCGGGCGCAGGCTTTTGAGAATACTCTCCACCGCATAGCGCTCGCGCAAGGTTTCATCGACCCGGCTCGCCATGTGCGTGTCGTTGCCCGAGAGCACCAGCAGGTGGTTTTTCTCGGCCACGCAGGCATAGAAGCGCTGGATATCCTCCGGCGGCACGCGGTTATCCGGCGGCACGACCACCAGCACCCGGTGGCCGGCGAGGTTGATCTCGTTGATCTCCGGCATCACCAGCACTTCCTGGTAAGCCTGCCGGGAGCGGGGCTGAAGCTCGCCCTGCAGGTAATTGCGCAGCGCCTTTTCGACCTTGCCCTTGGGCAGGCTCTGCGCCTCCTTCTGGATGCGCTTGGTGAGGTTCTCCGTGTCCTTGAAATAGAACAGCTCGCCGTCGGAGTGCAGGTACCAGGCGCTCTTGCGCAGCTGTTCGAAGGCTTGGCTGAACTCCTGCGGCTTGCGGTTCGGCGCCGCGAGGTACTCGATGATCTCTTCTCGCCGCAGACCGACATGACCCCTGACGGCGAGCGAGAGCGAGGATGAGAGGATCATGGCGGCCACCTGGCTGCCGGCATCGCTATTCAGGTTGGCATCGATGGTCTCGGCGTGCGCGCTGCCTCCATCGGCAACGTCCATGGTGATCGCCGGGCGCAGCGCGGAATTGATATCCGTGACCTCATCCAGCACTTGGCGGTCATTGAGATCGAGATGCTGCGTACCGATCAGAAAGACATCGTTGTACTCCCGCCGCCACACCGAGCGCGTCACCCGCGCGGCGAACTGCAGCAGACCGCGCGTCTCGCGAAAGGCCGGGTTGTCCTTGAACAGCGCGACCAGGTGCTTGAACGAGGGGTGAAAAGGATAGGTTTCGCGAACCTCGTCCGCTACCTGCTCCAGGCTGCGCGCCGTGAGATAGCCGCCATCCTCGGCCAGTTTTATCTGCTCGGCGTAGGCCGCGGCGATCTCGTCGATGTCCTCATCACTTGGCAGCGAGACAAATAGGCGCTTTCGTAGAATGGCATAGATCTCACTGCCTTCGAGCGACACCGGAGTGATCACGCGCGCCTGGCGGGCCGCCTCGCGCTGCACATCGGCCACGAGTTTGCGCACCTCCTTGACCTGCTCGTGGTAGCTGTCCGTCAGATTGGCCAGCACGACACAGCAGCGCGGCAACTCCAGGGCGGCGACGAAGAGGTTGGACAACGCCCGGGTAAGCACATCGACCAGCGAGCCCCGGCCGACCGCGACCGTGCGGGCATCGAGAAAGTAAGGCGGCAGCTCATCGAAGAGAATCAACGTCGGCTGATCGCCGATCATCTGCTTCCAGTCTTCCTTGCCGGGCGCCCTGGGGCCGTTCTCCCAGAAAGGCCGCATCGCCTCGGCGGCGCCGAGCTGCGCGGCGATCGTGCCCCAGAGGAAATGATCGGGGCTGTCGCGGCCGTCGAAAACGGCGACCCTGGCCGGTGCGCTATCGAGCCGCTGCGCCACATCACTTGGGAGCACCGAGGCACGCCGCGCGGGATGCCGGGCCAGCAGGCCAAGCGCGCTCATCAGGTGTGTTTTGCCGCCGCCCATGGCTTGGGCGAGCTCAAAGACGGCTTGGTTGGTCTGGCCGGAAAGCCGCAGCAGCGCTTCGCGCAGCAGCTCCTCCATGCCCTGGGTCAGATAGTTCTTCTCGAAGAAGGCGCGCCCTTCATCGGGCGCTTCAATCACCTGCGCCAGGCTCTCGATGCCGCCCGCCACCTGGTAATCCATGGTTGACGCATGCAGCGTGCAGGCGTCCTTGACCGTTTTCAGCATTCCCTGCCCCTATTCCCTGATCGGCGAAACGCCACCGCTCATGGCGAATAGCGGCATTGCCACGCCGAACCCGAATAGGAGCTCGCAGAATTTGGTTAGCTTGAGGTGGGATTTGCCAACGAGTTGGCATCGGCAGACAACCGGCAAGCCGAGCGTGCGCAGCCGACTCTATGATCTCCTGAATTCACACTCCATCACGCGGCCTCCACCACCAGATGCTTCCCCAGCGCTGCCAGCGCTTGTTCCACACGCTCGGTCTTCGAATGGTGGTCCGGGTGGTGTACGAGGCGCCGGACAATGGTCTCGGAGACCCCTGGACGCTCGGCCAAGGCCACGTTGGTAACGCCTTGATCTCGGATCGCCGTGTAGAGTGCGGGCTTCGCCGCGGTCGGCATCGGCAGCGCCACCATCTCCTGGCCCGCACCCGCGGCCGACGGCTCCGGAATCGGCCGGCGATCCTCGACATACCCACCCATCGCCACGACCAGCGCGTCGGCGGCCTCCGCTAGGGCTTGCTCGCGCGTATCTCCCTCGGTAAGCGCCTCGGGCATATCCGGGATAGAGACAACGAAACTGCCGCCTTCCCCCGGTTCTAGATTTACTGGATAACGCCCTGCCTCATAAAATATCGTTCGGGTCAAGCGCAAGCTGCTTGGCCATAGCGCGAAGGCCAATCGCCTCTATATCGCCTGTCACCGGATAGCGTTCCTCGCCGGAATAGACGACGAAGGAGCGTTTCGGCTTCAGGTCCTCGCGGGCATTGTGAAACCCTTTGCCGGGCCTTGCCGACAGGCCGCGCTTGATCTCGATTGCCCAAAGGCCGCGCCCATCGGGCAACTCAAGCATTAGGTCGATTTCCGCGCCGGCGGAAGTGCGATAGAAGCTTGCCATGGTACGCTCCGGGGCAGCGGAGAGCAGGTTTTCGATCACGAACCCCTCCCAGCTCGCGCCGACGACCGGATGCCCGGCAAGCGCATTGTAGTCCGCGATGCCGAGCAGGGCGTGGGCCAGGCCGCTGTCCCGTACATAAACTTTCGGGGATTTCACCAGGCGCTTGCCGATATTGGCGCGAAAAGGGGGCAGACGGCGGAGCAGCAGCAAGTCAGCGAGCAGGTCGCTATAACGCGTGACGGTTTGCGCGCTGATCCCGAGGCCGCTCGCGAGACGGGAAGCGTTGAGCAATCCGCCCTGGCTGTGCGCCAGCATCGTCCATAAGCGCTCCAGCGTTTCCGCCGGCAGGCGCGGGCCGAACAGGCCGACGTCGCGCTGCAGATAGCTGCGGATGAAGTCTTTGCGGATTGCGAGGCTTCGCCCGTGATCGGGGGCGAGATAGCTGTCGGGATAGCCGCCGCGCTCCCAAAGCGTATTCAGCGCTTCGGCGCCGGCCGGTACTTCGAGGATATCGAGCGGCCCCATATTCACGTAGGCAATCCGGCCCGCGAGCGTCTCACCGGAGCGATGCAGCAAGTCGATCGAGGCCGAGCCGAGCATGAGGAAGCGGCCGGTTCGGTTGCCCTCGCGGCGGCCCCGGTCGATGATGCCCCTCAAATCTTGGAACAGATCCGGGACGCGATGGATCTCGTCGAGAATGACGAGCCTGTCCTGATAGCGTTCGAGAAAGAGCCGCGGGTCTGCGAGCTTGTCCCGGTCGGCGCGGTCTTCAAGGTCAAGGTATATCCCGCCAACCTCGTCCCCGATTTCGAGGGCGAGGGTGGTTTTTCCCACTTGCCGTGGTCCGATGATGGCGACGGCGGCCTGGTAGCCCAGGGCCAACTTGATATTGTCCTTGATTCGCCGCTCAATCATCATTGCATTTTATTCATGAACTGGAGGAAATGCAATGTTAGTTTCCTTAATGGACTAATGAACCTCGCAAAACTGGCGCTTCATTTCCGGTTTGCAAGGAGTCCAACACGGCAGCGCCGACGAAAGGCGCGCCAACCGTGCGTCCGGCGAGCTGCGTCAGACCGCAGCGATCCGCACCAGATGCCGCCAGCGACTTGTATGCCGGCAAGTCAATGCGGATGGCGCTGTCCGCGGCATTGCTACGCCAGATGTCCCGCGCCTTGCGCGCGCCGGGGAAGACAGGTGTGCGAAAGCCGAAAGAAAAGAACAAGGAGTCAGGCCTCATTTGGCGCATTGTTCCAGGACCGCTTTGCAGCCGCCCCTGAAAGCTACGTCGTTCGGCTGAAATCCCCCTAATGGAAGTCAGCGCGGCCACCGACTCTAGATTGGTTCGTGATCGTGCAGCCGAGTGTGCGCGAGCAGTCCATGCGCCCTTGATTTGCACTCCATCACGCCGCCTCTACCACCAGATGCTTCCCCAGCGCCGCCAGCGCTTGCTCCACACGCTCGATCTTCGAATGGTGGTCCGGGTGTACCAGGCGCCGGACAATGGTCTCGGAGACCCCTAGACGCTCGGCCAAGGCCACGTTGGTAAGTCCTTGATCTCGCATCGTCGTGTAGAGCGCGAGCTTCGCCGCTGTCAGCGCCGGCAGCACGACGGCATCCTGTTCCGGCTCGATGGTCGAGGGTGTTGGGATCGGCAAACGAAGCTCCACATAGCCACCTAATGCACCAACCAACGCATCGACGGCCTCAAACAGGGCCTCCTCACGGGTGTCGCCGCTTGTTAGCGCCTCGGGCACATCCGGGAAGGAGACAATAAAGCCGCTACCTTCCTCCTCCGGCCTGAGAATCACTGGGTAGACGTATCGCATCATGGCCTCGATGACAGAATATCTCCCGGCTCAAGCCCGAGTTGTTTGATCATGTCGCGGAGCAGGCCGATGTCAATCTGCTTCTTACGATCCTTCACCATGGTCCAGCGCCTCCCATAGAAGAGTTTCCCATGGC
>JAKDMQ010000256.1 GCA_030452265.1 Nitrococcus sp. | reverse complement strand
GCGGCGCGGCTCGTGCCGGGAGCGACGGGGACGGATACCGGCGGCTCCATCCGCCAACCGGCTGCACTGTGCGGAATCAGCGGGCTCAAGCCAACCTACGGCCGCGTTTCCCGCTACGGCATGATTGCCTTTGCCTCCAGCCTGGACCAGGGCGGTCCGATGGCCCGCACGGCGGAAGATCTCGCCTTACTGCTCGAGGCCATGGCGGGCTTCGATCGACGCGACTCCACCTGCGTCGACCGTCCAGTACCCTGCTATGCGGCAGGCCTCGGCGCGCCGCTCACGGATCTGACCATTGGCCTGCCGAAAGAGTACTTCGGCGAGGGTCTCGATGCGCAGGTCGGCGACCTCATTCATGCGGCTACCGAGGTGCTGCGTCGGTTGGGAGCGCAAGTCAGGGAGATCTCACTGCCCAACACGCATTTGGCGGTGCCGGTCTACTATGTGATCGCACCCGCCGAGGCGTCGTCCAACCTGTCGCGCTACGACGGGGCGCGTTACGGCTATCGCTGCAGCGAACCGCGGGATCTGGAGGATATGTACCAGCGCACCCGCGGCGAGGGCTTTGGCGCGGAGGTCAAGCGCCGCATCATGATAGGCACCTACGTGCTCTCGGCCGGCTATTACGATGCCTACTACCTCAAGGCGCAGCAGGTGCGCCGCATGATCCGGGATGATTTCGTCCGCGCCTTCGAGCAGGTGGATGTCATCCTGGGGCCGACCGCGCCGACACCGGCCTTCGATTTGGGCGAGAAAACCTCGGACCCGGTGCAGATGTATCTCTCGGATATCTACACCATCGCCGCCAACCTCGCGGGACTGCCCGCGCTGTCGATTCCAGCGGGTTTCGCCGCGGGGCGCCCGGTGGGGCTGCAGATCATAGGTAATTTCTTCGCCGAAGAACGATTGCTCAATGTCGGCCATCGCTATCAGCAGGAGACGGACTGGCATGCGCGGGTACCGCCCGGCTATGAATGAGTCAGGGCATTCCTTTCCATGAGCACGGCACGGGAGAACCCGCGCGACAGGCAGGGGCAGACATGAGTTGGGAACCGGTTATCGGGCTTGAGATCCATATTCAGATGGCGACCCAGACCAAGATCTTCTCCGGGGCGCCGACGGCCTATGGAGCCGCGCCCAACACCCAGGCCTGCGCCATCGATTTGGGCTTGCCGGGTGTATTGCCGGTGCTCAACGAGCAGGCCGTGCGCATGACCGTGAAGCTCGGTCTCGCGCTGGGGGCGGCTATTGCGCCGCGCTCGGTCTTCGCGCGCAAGAATTACTTCTACCCCGATCTGCCCAAGGGCTATCAGATCTCGCAATACGAGCTGCCGATCGTCGGCAACGGCCATCTAGACATTGAGCTCGACGACGGTGCGACCAAGCGCATCGGGATCACCCGCGCGCATATGGAGGAGGACGCCGGCAAGTCTCTGCACGAAGGCTTCGCGCAGGTTACGGCAATCGACCTCAACCGTGCCGGAACGCCGCTGATCGAGGTGGTCTCGGAACCGGATATGCGCAGCGCGAAAGAAGCCGTGGCTTACATGAAAAAGCTGCACAGTCTGGTGCGCTATCTCGAGATCAGCGATGGCAACATGCAGGAGGGCTCCTTCCGCTGCGATGCCAATGTCTCGGTACGGCCGCTGGGCGAGCAGAAATTTGGAACCCGCACCGAGGTGAAGAACGTCAACTCCTTCCGTTTCGTCGAGCGCGCCATCAACTACGAGATTGAGCGCCAAATCGAGCTATTGGAGGACGGCGGCACGGTGATGCAAGAAACTCGGCTATTCGACCCCGGCCGCAACGAGACACGTCCCATGCGGACCAAGGAGGAGGCGAATGACTATCGCTACTTCCCCGATCCCGATCTGCTGCCGATCGAGATCCCGCCGGCGCTGATCGAAGAGGTCCGCGAGACGCTACCCGAGCTCCCGGATGCCAAGCGCGAACGCTTCATGCGCGAATTTGGGCTCGATGCCTACGACAGCAGCGTCTTGACCGCAAGCCGTGCCATAGCCGATTACTTCGAGGCGGTGACCGCGCAGTGCGCCGATGCCAAGCTCGCCGCCAATTGGGTCATGGGGGAGCTCGCCGCGGCCTTGAACAAGGCGGGGCTCGAGCTCGCCGAGGCGCCGGTCACTCCAGCCATGCTCGGTACTTTGCTGCAGCGGATCAAGGACAACACTCTATCCGGTACAATCGCCAAAGGCGTCTTTGAGGCCATGTGGAACGGCGCGGGCGAGGCAGATGCCATAATCGAGCAGCGCGGCCTGAAGCAGCTCAGCGATTCTTCCGCTATCGAAGCCATGATCGATGAGATCATCGCCGCTAATCCGGGGCAGGTAGAGCAGTACCGCGCCGGCAAGGAGAAGCTGATGGGCTTTTTCGTCGGCCAGGTGATGAAAGCCTCGAAGGGCCAGGCCAATCCGCAAGTGGTCAACGAGCTGCTGCGGAAGAAACTCGGCGGCTGACCTCCCCATTAAGGCGGGTTAAAACCCGCCCCTACCCGCCATTTCCTGCGTGTTGCCACCACGCCGCTACTGGGGACGCTGCAGGTGCGCCACCGCGCGGCGACAGTGCTCACCATCGCCATCGCTGCCGTGTACGCCTGGGTGTAGTGTAGTAAGCACAGGCCGCCCGCAAGGACATTCTCAACAAACTCGCCGAGGACAAGAGCGCCCCTCATGCTGCGGAGTATCGTCAGCGCCTGGCCGCGCTGTCCGGCCTCGAGCAAATCCTGGTGACCGGCGAGCCAGAGCAGTCCGAGCGCAAGCAGGCGTAGGCCCCTCGGTGGCGGAGCGCCGGTCCAATCCATCGCTGTCAGATCTCCTTAGAACCGGAGCTATCGCCCTTCAGTAAGCATTGCAGGGCAAGAACGGAGCGCAAGCGCAGGTGTCAGACCAATGTATAAGCTACAAGCAGGCCGGACATTCTAGGTCCGCCAGCATACCTACGACGCCGATGCTCAGCCATGAGAGGAGATGACCATGTCTTTGACCTTGTCCCGTGGTCCACTATCCGGCCGACCCGCCGAAGCCAACTACCGCATCGAGGGCCCCGCGCATCGGTTGTTATTCGAGGACTTCCCGCGCCGCGTGCGGGCGAGCTACGGCGGCGAGACGGTGTTCGATACCCGCCGCGGCAAGCTCCTCCATGAGACCGGGCTGTTGCCGCAGCTCTATATCCCGCGGCAAGACGTCCGCTTCCACCTGCTGGAGGCAACCGACCACACGACCCATTGCCCTTTCAAGGGCGATGCCCGCTACTGGTCGGTCCGAGTCGGTGGGCGCACCGCGGAGAACGCGGTTTGGGCGTACCCGGAGCCAACCGAGGCCGCCTCCTGGCTGCGCGATTACGTCGCTGCCTACTGGGGCGCGATGGACGCCTGGTTCGATGAAGACGAGGAAGTCAGTGGGCACCTGCGGGATCCCTACCATCGAATCGACGTACGCGAGACGAGCCGCCACATGCGCGTCCTTGTGGGCGGCGAGGCGGTGGCCGAGACCCACCAGCCAAAGGTCTTGTCCGAAACCGGTCTTCCGAACCGCTACTATGTGCCACCGGCGGACGTGCGCCGCGACCTGCTCGAGCCGAGCGCCACGCAAACGATCTGCCCCTATAAGGGCGTCGCCTCCTACCGCACGCTGCGGCTCGGTGAGCAACGGATTGAGGACGCCGCCTGGCTCTATCCCGAGCCGCTTGAGGATGCCTTCAAGATCCGTGATCATCTTTGCTTCGATCTCGGGAAAGGCGTCACGATCGAGATCGACGGGGCGAGAGAGTAGGGGCTCAATCAGTTACGGGCACTGCCTTGAATAGCTCCGACGATATATAATAACTAGACTGACTAGTTATGGAGATTCTTTATGCGTGAATGGGCACTGCAAGATGCCAAGGCACGGCTGAGCGAGCTCGTGCGGCTGGCGATGGAGCACGAACCGCAAGAAATTACCCTACGCGGCGAGCCGGCGGTGGTAGTGATCTCGCGGGAGGATTACGAGCGCTTGCGGCAGCCCAAACCGAATTTCGTGGAGCTGATCCGCAACTCACCCTTGATGGACGTGGACATCGATCTGACCCGCGATCAATCTCTGACGCGGGAGATCGACCTGTGAGTAGCGGGCGTTTCCTGCTCGACACTAACATCATCTCGGAATTGCGCCGCAAAGAACCCGAACGACGGGTATTGCGGTGGTTCGAGCAGGTTTCCGATGATCGGCTTCATCTAAGTGTGTTGACTATCGGCGAGATTCGGCGCGGTATCGAACGCTTGACCGATCCGGTCGCACAACGTCGTTTGAAGGACTGGCTGGAAGGTACGCTGCTTCCGTGGCTGGGTTCACAGCTCTTGCCGGTCAGTCTCGCGATTGCCGAGCGTTGGGGGCGCCTCAGCGGCGCGGCAGGCCGCCCTTTGCCCGCTATCGACAGTCTATTGGCCGCTACTGCCCTCGAATACGACCTGACCGTAGTGACCCGCAATACGGGCGATTTCGATCTGCCCGGGATTTGCGTCATTAACCCTTGGAAGGAAAACCAGTTGTGAACGTAACTACTCACCCCTCGTCATCCTGCGCGCAGCGAAGCGGAGTCGCAGGATCCA
>JAKDMQ010000255.1 GCA_030452265.1 Nitrococcus sp. | reverse complement strand
GCGCCTGGGGCGCGCGCTGGTTTTTGGAGTTTTGGGGTTTTCGGTCGGGCACTAATTACAGAGGTCGCGGCACAAGTCTCCAATATGTAAAGAATCCAGATAACTGCTCACCCACCTCGTTGCAGAACGCCCAGCAAGCGGTTCTGGCAACCGCGCTTTGTGTACTGGGACCGCGGGCATCCTGCCCGCTTGGCGAAGCCGAATGGCCCTGTTGGGCTGAATGCGGGCAGAATGCCCGCGGTCCCAACGGGCCAGAGGCTTTATCGAACTTGGCACGGCTCCATATGCGCGCTCCAGGTCGAGTAGTTACGAATCCAGTAGCCCGCCGGTGTCTCACGGGCGCAAACATCCGTGCCACAGTGCCTTTTTCTCGCGCGGGTATTGCCTTAATCCCAAGAGCTTTATGAATGAGCGCGACAATACTCACAGGCAAGACCGACAACGTCGAATCGTTCATGCTTAAGGTCCCAAACATTACCCGAGGTAGCGCATGCTAACGGTCAGCATCCTGATTATCCTTATTCTGATCGTCATGAACGGCGTGTTCGCCCTGTCGGAAATGGCGGTCGTTTCGTCGCGGCGGGCCCGGTTGCAGCAACGCGTTGAGGAGGGCAATCGGGCCGCCGCCGTAGCACAGGATCTGGTCGATGATCCCGGGCGGTTTCTCTCCACCATCCAGATCGGAATTACGCTGATCGGCGTCGCCACTGGTGCCTTCGGTGGTGCCACCATCGCCGAGAAAGTCGGCATATGGCTCCACACCACCATACCGGCGCTCGTGGGCAGCGGCCAAACGATCGGCCTGGGGATCGTCGTCGCCATCACCGCCTATTTGACGCTGATATTCGGTGAACTGGTGCCCAAACGCATAGCGCTGAGGAACCCCGAGCTGATGGCGTCGCTGATTGCAAGACCCATGAGCGTGCTCTCGCGTATCGCCGCACCCGCGGTATGGCTTCTAGACACTTCGACCGAGGGCGTGCTCAAACTGCTGCGTCTGCACAAAGGAGGCAAGGAATCGGTCACCGAAGAGGAAGTACGCTCCATGATCAGCGAAGGCACGCGCCATGGAGTCTTCGACCCGCGTGAGGAGGCGATGATCGAGGGGGTCCTGCGTCTGGACGATCGTTCGGCCCGCTCGGTCATGGTGCCTCGCCAGGACGTCCTCTGGCTGGATATCGACGACGCCCTGCAGACCGTCCGGAGCAAGATCGAGCCCTGCGGATATTCACGTTTCTTGGTGTGTCGCGGTGAAATCGACGAGTTCCTCGGCATAGTCAGCGCCCGCGATATCCTGGATTCGCTCTTGCGTGAGGAGCCGTTCGAGCTGGCCAAATTCCTGGCCGCGCCGGTGGTGGTACCGGAGGGCGTGCCGATACTCAGGTTACTGGATCAGTTCAAGAGTGCGGGTGTGCATCTCGCGGTAGTCGTCGACGAGTATGGAGGGCTGGAAGGTATCGCTACGATGAGGGGCGTGATGGAGGTCATTGCCGGCGCCCTGCCGGAGCATTGGGAGGACGCACGAGAACAGGCCATCCAGCGCAAGGACGGTACATGGTTGGTCGACGGCATGATGGAAACCGGCGACTTCGAGAAAGTGCTCGGTTTGAGCGGCATCCAGCACGACAAGGATTACCACACCGTAGCGGGATTCGTCCTGCATTGCCTAGAGGATTTTCCAACGGAGGGCGATAGCGCCTCTTGGAACGGCATCCGCTTCGAAATCATCGATATGGATGGCCGGCGCATCGACAAGGTGCTGGTGACCCTGCCAGTGGAAGCAGACTCGGAGACACAAACCGACGGCGAAGCATAGTAGGGCCTGTTGACATCCCACCGCGGCGTCGCGCCGCACACAGGCGTGGTAGCGGCGTGCGCCGCGAAATGTGCCAAAGCGACGATACTGCTAGGCCACGAGCCGGCAGAGGCGGAGTCCCGCGCCAATCAACGCTGATCGGATCGCCAGTTGCCCGGCTCGTACCAGGTATTATCCTCCGGCGGCAAGGGATTGGCGCCGCGGATGGCATCGGCGAGCTTCTCGGCCAACATAATGACTGGCGCGTTGAGATTGCCGCTGGTGATGCGCGGCATGATCGAGGCATCCACCACGCGCAGGCCCTCCACGGCGCGAACGCGTCCCACGGCGTCCACCACGGCCTGCTCGTCGTTGCCCATATGGCAGCTACAGGAAGGATGATAGGCGCTCTCGGCCATACGGCGCACCCAGGCATCAATGTCCCGGTCGTTTGTCACGGCGGACCCAGGGCTTAGCTCCTCGCCCCGAAATGTAGCCAGCGGTGCTTGCTGCATGACCTCCCGGGTGAGCCTTACGGCGTCTCGCATTTCGCGGCGATCACCCTCGTCGGCCATGTAATTGAACAGGATGCACGGCGCCGCCTTGGGATCGGCGCTGCGCAGCCGGACGCTGCCGCGGCTTCGCGGGCGCATGGGGCCGACGTGGGCCTGATAGCCCTCGGCAGCGCCAGCCTTGCTTCCATCGTAGCTGATCGCCATGGGCAGAAAGTGGTATTGCAGGTTCGGCCAGCGCACGCCCGGCTCGCTGCGGATAAAGCCCCCTGATTCGAAGTGATTGGTGGCGCCGAGCCCCTTGTGGAACAGCAGCCACTGCAGGCCGATCCGAGCCTGGTTCCAGGGTTTCAAGGTGCGGTGCAGCGTGATCGGTTGCTTGCAGGCGTACTGGATATAGACTTCGAGGTGGTCCTGCAGATGCGCCCCGATACCGGGCAGATCCTGGCGCACGTCGATGCCGTGAGCGCGCAGATGATCGCCCGGTCCCAGACCCGAGAGCATGAGCAACTGTGGGGAGTTGATGGCGCCGGCGCAGAGCAGCACCTCGCGCTCGGCTACGACCGTGCGGACGTTGCCGCCGTGCTCGATCTCAACGCCGCGCGCGCGACCGCCCGCGAAGACCACCCGGCGCGCGTGGGTGCGCACCCGGATCGCGAGATTGGCTCGGTTCATGATTGGCCGCAGATAGGCGTTGGCCGTCGAGGCGCGCACGCCGTCCCGGGTGGTCATGAACATGGGGCCGAAGCCTTCCTGCTGATAGCCGTTCATGTCCGCGGTATACGGGTACCCAGCGGCGATCCCCGCCTCGATGAAGGCGCGGTAGAGAGGGTTATGCATCGAGCCCGTGGTGACGCGCAGCGGACCGCCGCTGCCGTGATAATCGTTCGCCCCCTGGTCGAAGTCCTCGGCCTTCTTGAAGTAGGGCAAAACATGCCGGTAGCGCCAGTCAGGCAGGTCGAAGTCCTCGGCCCAGGCTTCGTAATCGAGGGCATTGCCGCGCACGTAGGCCATGCCGTTGATGGACGAGGAGCCGCCCAATACCCGCCCGCGCGGGCAATACATCGCCCGATCGTCCATGAACGGATCGGGCTCGGTATGGTAGTACCAGTTGTATCTGGCATCGGCGAGCGGGCGGGCGAACGCCGCGGGCATGTGGATGGACAGGCCGCGGTCCATGGGGCCGGCTTCGAGCAGCAGTACCGCGACGCTCGGGTCTTGCGTAAGCCGATTGGCCAGCACCGCGCCGGCGGAGCCGGCACCAATGATCACATAGTCGTACTTGGTCGCCATGACAAATCGAATATACTGGCTTGGACCGTGCGCAAGTAGTGTAACCGCCTTCGCCCCTGAAATAGGCCACGACAACTTGAAGCTCGCCTCCTGGAACGTCAATTCGCTGAATGTGCGGCTGCCCCAAGTCCTGGAGTGGCTGGAGACGGCGCGCCCCGATCTCCTCGGCCTGCAGGAAACGAAGCTGACCGATGAGAGCTTCCCCGTGAAGGCGATCCGCGCGGCGGGCTATGAGGTAGCCTACTCGGGACAGAAGACCTATAACGGGGTTGCGGTGCTCTCCCGCTTGCCGATCACCGATGTGCTCACCGACATCCCGACCTTGGAGGACCATCAGCGCCGTGTGCTGGCAGTCACGGCGGCGGGCCTGCGCTTTATCAATCTGTACGTGCCGAATGGACAAGCGGTCGGCAGTGATAAGTACAATTACAAGCTCGATTGGCTCGCTCACTTGCGAAGCTGGCTCGCCGAGGAGCTGGCGAGCCGGCAGCGTCTTGTCATCGTGGGTGACTTCAACATCGCCCCGCGGGACCGGGACGTTCACGACCCGCGGGAATGGCGAGAGCAGGTGCTCTGCAGCACCCCCGAGCGGGAGGCGCTGCAGAGCTTGCTCGATCTCGGTTTGGCCGATAGCTTCCGGCAGTTCCCACAGGAGGACGGCATCTTCTCCTGGTGGGATTATCGGATGCATAGCTTTCGCCGCAACCGCGGGCTGCGCATCGATCTCATCCTCACCAGCCCCGCGCTCAGCCCAAGCCTCACCGCCGGCTATGTGGACCGAGCGCCGCGGGGCTGGCCGCGACCCTCCGACCACGCACCGGTCGTCGCCGAGCTTAGCCTCTAGCGACCCGTCGAGTCCGCGGGGCCAAGCGCCACGGCGCGGATTTGAATTCTCCTCCTCCTAGGCAACGCTGGGTAGACCTTGGCGCACCACCTGTTCCGGGCAGTTCTTAGCACGCTCCTGTTTCAATTCTGATACACATTCGTTAATTGTTGTTAAATAGTA
>JAKDMQ010000052.1 GCA_030452265.1 Nitrococcus sp. | reverse complement strand
GCTGGCTCGTGATCGATGCCGGCAGTTGGCGCCAGGCCGAAGAGCTGACCGAGCAACTGCGCGCCGCACTCGGCACCCTGCCCGTGCGGCCGCTGCAGGCCAAGGTGAACCCTCAGAGCGTGATGACCTCGTGGCTTGCGCACGAGCGAACCCCAACAGATATCGAGCTCGGCGAGGAGACCGTGCTCGAGGATTCAAATGATACTGGGGCCGAGATCCGCGCCAAGCGCCAGAACCTCACCGCCGGCGAGATCAAGGGCCATCTCAAGGCTGGGAAGCGGCCACGCCAGCTGGCGGCCACCTGGAATGAGCGCCTCTCATGCACTCTGGATGCCGACCTCTCGGTGAAACGGCTCAAATTCCTCGGCATCGTCCAGGAGGATGCCGGCGAGCGCGAGCCGGAAACCGCCGCGGAACGCTTCGATGCGGACTTCGCCATCATGACCTTGGAGCTTGGACGATTCATACCCCGACTGCTCGAGCTGTTTGGGGAGGAGGGGCAGGAACGCCGCGCGAAGGGGTAGCCGGGCTGATGTCGGCGCGGCAACCCGGGGGCCCTCGGCGCGCAACCGATCAGCCCAGCAGATCGCGGCTAACGCCCAGACCCGCGCGAGCCGCCTGCTGCAACACACGCTTCCATTGCCGTTGCGTAATGGATTGGCTGATCCGTAGCGCCCGCCCCCGACGCGCACGCTCGAAACGTTGTATCAGCAGCGCCCAAAGCAGCTCGATATTGTAGACGGCCGCCGGCGGATCGAGCCGCACCGGCACCACCGACTCGAGCGGCACCCGCAGGTCGGCGGCGATGACCTCCATTGCCTCACGCATAGCGATTTCCTTGGCGCGAGCGGGCTCGTTGACGTCATAGGGCGGTGTCCACTCCCGTGCCGGCGAGAGCCGGTCCACATGGCTTGCCACCACCAGCAACGGCGGCTGGATGCGCCGAATGTCGGCGGCAAAACGCTCTCTCACGGCCAAGAGCGCGCTCCGGTCCAACGCGCGGTCGGCACGATGCGCCGCCACCACCCACAGCAGGCAGTCACCGTCGCAGGCGTAATCCACGGTTCGATCCATGCCGTCTGCGCCATCGAGCCCCGGGGTATCGATGATGACCGCCTCGGGTACGCCATCGCGGTGCAGCTCGTAGCCGCTGCAGGCGACGGTCAGCGGCAGCACATCCACCCCAGCGGCCATCTCGCCAAGCAGCGCGTTCACAAGAGACGACTTGCCGGCCTTGGTCTGACCGGCCACCACCAGCCGCAGCGGGCCCGGCAGCTCGGCAGATTGCACGCCCGCACCGAGCGGCTCGCCCTCGGCCGCCTCGCGCAGCTCCTCGGCGTCTACGCGCAGGCGCCCCGAATACAGCTCGATGGCCGCACGCCCGAGCTCTTCTACCCAGATTTGCGCACCCTTGCGGCGCAGGTAATCCCCGGCATCACCCAGAGCGGCCGAGAACAGCCGCTCGCGCGCCTCCGCGAGCAGCGCCAAGCCCGGGTTCATCAGCCGTGCCAGGCGGTAGGCGAGCAGAGCACCGCGGTACACCTGGGCGCCGCGTTGCGCCGCCGGTTTGAGCTCCCACAGCCGCAGCAGTTGGCCGGCGCGGATCATGTGCGATCCTGGCACCTGATTCAATAGCACCTGGCGCAGCCGCGCGCTGACCCGCTCGGTGAGCAGTAAAGCTTCCGGAACGGTAAAGCTCCAGCTTGCCCGGCGATCCTCCGGGTAATAGTGCTGTGCAACTTGCTCGATCACACGACGGGCGGTTGCCAGCAGCAACCGATAATCGGCAACGATGTCCTTATCCACACGGGCCGCCAGCGCCTGCACCGCATCCCAAGCGGCTAGATCGCGTGGCGACCAGTCAGCATCCGGTACCGCCAATGCCTTATCGATCTCCTGCTCTTGCCTAGACGCCTGCGCGCGCTCGGCCTGGCGCCGCAGCCAACGGGCGTAGCCGTAGCCGGCCAACCCCAGTGCCCCGGCCGTGCCCAGCCAAGCCAAGGTCCAACCCTGCTCCCACAGCCACAAAGCGCCGAATGGAATCAGCGCCAGAACAGGCAATGCGACCGCGCCCAGCGCCGGCAACACCGCCCACCAACGACGCCACAACGCCACGCGCCGGCTCATGGCGCCGCATCCTTGCCCATTGCGGAGCGAAGGCCGCCGTCCCCGCGGCGCCGGAGCTCGGCATAGGCCTTCTTCAGGCTGCCTCGATACATGCTGGCAACACCGGCCGGATCGCGCCGCCCGAGGCGAACTTGCTCCAGGTAATAGCAGGCCGCCCGGCCCAACGCGTAGGTGACAGCCGCACTGCTTGCACCGGCAGCCGCGGCCCCGGCAATCTGGCCATACACCGGAATCAGCTTCATGAGCTGTCGGGCGGTAAAGCTTACAGCGATGCCGAGTGCCGTGCCCGTTCCGAGCGAGGCCACGAACTCCTTGAGCGTGCGCCGATTCCACTCGACCCCGTAGAGCGCCGCAATGCTGTGCAGCATCTTGCCCTGTAGAGTCGGCACGGTAACAAAGCCCAGCACCGGCACGAGATCGCTTATTCCAGCAGCGCTCGCATAACCGAGCAGGTGCGGGTGGACCCGCGCCGCGCGAGTGCCGCGCGCGGCGCGAGCGAGGTCGTGCATGAGCGTCACCCGACCTTCCGAGCAGGCCTCATCCAGGGCATCAAGCAATGCATCCAGGCCATAAATGGGGTCGCTGAATTGGTCCTCGGGCCGGGTAAGATCCACCGCCACCGCGCGCAATACACCCTTACCGGGCAGGCCGCGGAACTGACTGGCCTGTAGCTCGAGCGCACGGCGCAGGTCGTCGAGGCCCGGTACGGCTGCGAGCTCCGCATAGGGCGGGTGATCGCGCGCGTCCGGGTAACCGTCGTGCAAACGGGTCTGCACCAGCACTAGCGCCCAACCCGGGTGACGCCGGCGCACCTCACGCAACACTCCAAGGATGGCTTCTTGCTGCGGATCCATCGCACGCGCCACCGCCACCACCACGTGCGCAGGGCCCTCCACTAGAGCGAGATCCTCGGTGGGATCGTACGCCACCTCCCCCAGTCCGCGGGTGTCCAAAAAACGCACGACCGGTAGGTTCTCTGGGAACTCGTAGATGCGCGAGGCGCGCGTGCAGGGCTTGAAGGCTACCCCCACTTCTGCTTCCTCGGCGCCGGTAATCGCACGCACGATGGAGGTCTTACCGGATTGGACCTTGCCGAGCAACCAGATCAACGGGGCCTGCTCGCGCATCCGCGCGGCGATCGCCTCATCCAGTGCCGAATTGGGCTTTGGGTTGAGGACAACATCGAACACTCTGCGCCAGGCGATATCAGGCATGATTATGAGAGGTAGGCATGCTCGAGCGATCATTATAATGCGCGGATCAGATCCGTGCGTATATCTGTGCAAGAGGCTTGTGCATGAATAAAAGCGTGCTCGCCGGCATCATCGCCGCGATCGCATTAGCGGCTTGCGGCTACGCTCTCACCGAGGTGCCCAGGCGCACCGTGGCCGAGCTGCCTACCGGCGCGATTCTGGTTGATGGCCGGCGCATCGCCACGCGCGTAGCCGCTACCCCAGGCGATCGGAGTCTGGGCTTCCAATACGCCAGCCCAGAGCAGATCCGCCATGAGCTGATCTATTTTCCTTACCAACACGCCCACATTGTGAGCTTTCACATGGAAAACGTCGCCGAGCCTCTGCTCATCGCTTGGATCGGTCCTGACCACCGGGTCATCGCCATCGACCAAATGGAGCCCGGGAGCTGCTGCTACGAGCCTCCGAGCGAAATCATTGCCGCGCTGGAATTCGCACCCGCACATCCGCTAACAGCCCGCATCCGCCCCGGAAGCCAGGTGCGCCTTGCACGGCCTGTATTTGGCGACCAATGAGGCGACGCCGATGGTAGATTAGTACCGCACCGTAGTATTGCGCATTTCCGTTTCCTGAGAGCTTTAGCAGCATTCGTCCCACCTGCTAAATGCGCAATGCTAGACTTGACCCCGTTTCCCTCTACTACTTATTCGGTATTGTTCCCTGGTTGTCGATTTGGAAGCGCCACCGCCCGCGGGCGAAGCGTGTTCGCTCATTATCCGTCGCTGTTTTTTGTTGGGAGCGCGGGCATCCTGCCCGCCGGGCAATGCGAAAACGGCCCTGCCGGGCCGTATGCGGGCAGGATGCCCGTACGCTCAAGATGCCGGATCTCGTATCGAACCCACTGGATGTTCACTGGCGTGCTCTAGGGTGAGTAGTTACCTCCTAACTTTGTCGGTCAGGCATGCAGGAATTTTGCTTTAGGTTACTCGATCGTGGTAGATTCCTCACAAAGATGTACCGTGAGGTTGCTCCAAAAGCATCTCTTTCAAGGTTGCTAGAGCCTCCGGCACGGATGAGCCGATGTCAACACGTCTCCGGCCTTTTGCTAATCAATCGGAGCACGGCTGGCGTCGTTAGAGGTAGGGGGTTGCCGTATGAGGTGCTAACGCTATGTCGTGTTTGTCCTCCATCGGTACAGAGCACGTAGAATAACGAGGTACGGGGATGGAACATCATATAGCATCAGAGGAAGCAGGATCCCATAACACCGTTCAAGCCTTCTTACACAATAGGGTTGAAGTAAACGATACGCTTAGGGATGGGGACAGGGGCAAACCCCGGGTTGCGCTTATCGATGCGTATTCCTTGAGCCGCGCTTCCGTAACGCAGCTCCTAGAGACGAGCACGCACGCGAAACGTCGTTCAGGCGATTTCGTCATCCTGCCTTTTTCAAGCGCGGATGAGCTTTTGTCCTGTTACCCGGCCTGCGGGGTGGAGCTGGTTATCTTTAGCATTGGCTCGAGCTCTCCCAGCGATGATGGCGTGCGTGAGGAGATCGGCCAACTAAAACAGGGGCTGCCCGGCGTGCCTTTGATCATCCTGTCCGCGCGTGAAGAGCCCCACTGTATCCTCAAAGCGCTCCGCTTAGGTGCCCATAGCTATATTTCGACCCGGCTCAATCCGGAGGTGGTGATACAGGCGCTTCACCTGGTACGGGTCGGCGGCACATTCATTCCACCCAGCATCGCATTGGAACCGATCCAAGACCCGGGCGCTGGTAGGGATCAGGTAGGCCTGGTTGCACCAACACTTCTGGCAAACTTCTCGCCGCGGCAATTGGAAGTGCTTCAGCTGCTGCGCCAAGGCAGGTCGAACAAAGTCATCGGCTCTGAGCTCACTATGCAGGAGAGCACGGTAAAGGTTCACGTCCGGGAAATCATGAAAAAGCTAAAGGCTAGGAACCGAACCCAGGCCGCGTTTTTGGCGTTTCAGATGGATGACCAGGCTAGAGCGGTAGGCCGGGAACATCGAAGCGGATAACGAGAGTGGCCCTGATCGAGTACTTAGGCGCTTGATCCGTAAGGTCCGTTGTCGCCGTAACGTTGAGGAGCTTCCCATGACCAACTATAGAGGAAGCGCCAAAGCTCGTGCTCGAGGTGACCTGATCCGTGCCTTCGATGGTTCCGCCGTCACGCTTTTGCTCGGTGAAGCCACCGCCGAGCGGGATGCCGGCAGCGGTTTTTCGCGGGAATCCGTGTTCCCATGTCGCCCGGCCAGTCAAATTTCGCTACCAGCCGCCTTGGTGCAGCAGTGCCTTGCCTCGCCTCGCCTAGATACCCGCATCAATCGCTCGTGCTCCGGGAGACGCATCTCGCCCTCGGGCCGATACAGCATAGCCTCGACATCGACCAAGAAGCGCTTCATATTGCCGCTTAGCTTTGATTTGGCAGCGTGAATCTGGCGGGGCTCAAGACTTTTAGGGAAACGCCGGTCTATGCGTCACACCGGCGCAGGCTGCGCCGGACCCCGATCCGGGCCCGGGCGCCGCTGCTCTTCAGCGCGAAGCGGCATCGTCCAACACCAGCAATTGTTGCGCGTGGGTGTGGCTGATAGGATACGCGTTCGGCTGCAGCCCGCGCTCAGGCCGTGCGTTGTCGTTTTTTCCCGTAACACAATATCCTAAAAGGGATTTCAGGATCGGCGGCCGTCTGGCGGACGGTCAACTGCCAGGACCAGTTGGCATCCACCCACGGCGTCGTGGGCGAATGTCAACGGGCCCTAGATCGAGCGGATGTGGTGGAACTGGTAGACACGCTGTCTTGAGGGGGCAGTGGCGCAAGCCGTGCCGGTTCGAGTCCGGCCATCCGCACCATACTGTTTTCACCAACACGTAACCCGAATGCCTGGGGGCGCTTGGCTCGGTTGCGAGGAACAGTTCTCCATGCTCGAGAGTTATCTGCCAATTCTCGTTTTTCTGGTAATCGCATGCCTTGCCGGGGTGGCTCCGCTCATGGCCGGGATGATCCTCGCGCCTCGACGTCCGGATGAGAGCAAGCTCTCGCCCTACGAATGCGGGTTCGAGGCGTTTGAAGACTCCCGCATGAAGTTCGATGTGCGCTATTACCTGGTCGCTATCCTGTTCATTATTTTCGACTTGGAAATCGCTTTTCTTTTTCCTTGGGCGGTCGTGCTGGACCGAGTGGGCCTGTTCGGATTTGCCTCCATGGGGATCTTCGTGGGTATCCTTTTGATCGGATTTCTCTATGAGTGGAAGAAGGGGGCGTTGGAATGGGAATAGAAGGCGTTCTCGAGCGCGGAGTGGTTACCACCTCCGCGGACAAGCTGATCAACTGGGCGCGCACGGGCTCGCTCTGGCCGATGACCTTCGGCCTTGCCTGCTGTGCCGTAGAGATGATGCATGCCGGCGCGGCGCGCTACGACTTGGATCGATTCGGCATCGTCTTTCGACCCTCGCCGCGGCAATCGGATGTCATGATCGTGGCCGGCACCTTGGTTAACAAGATGGCGCCCGCCCTGCGCCGGGTCTACGATCAGATGGCCGATCCGAAATGGGTGATCTCCATGGGCTCCTGCGCCAATGGTGGTGGCTACTATCACTACTCCTATGCGGTCGTGCGCGGTTGTGACCGGATCGTGCCGGTGGATGTGTACGTGCCCGGCTGCCCGCCGACGGCCGAGGCGCTGCTATTTGGCATCATTCAATTACAAAAGAAGATCCGCCGCACCAACACGATTGCCCGCTAAGGGGGTGCGACTGATGGCAATTGCAGTGGAACAATTGGCCGCGCGCGTTGCGCAAGTGCTGGGCGGCTGGGTGAGCGAAGCGCGGGGTCGCCACGGCGAGCTTACGCTCGTCGTCAAGTCCGCCGACCTCCTGGCGGTAATGCATGAGCTGCGCGACAACGAGGCATTGCATTTCGACCAGCTCATCGATATCGCCGGAGTGGATTACGCCGCCTACGGTGAGGGTGAATGGATTACCGAGCAAGCGAGCGCGACCGGGTTCAGCCGCGGTGTCGATGGCTTTTCCACTGGTCGCCTGGGGCTTACCGGGATCTATGGCGTGCACGAAATCGAGTCCAATACGGGACGGCGCTTCGCGGCGGTCTACCATCTGCTCTCGGTCGCGTTGAATCAACGCATTCGGGTGCGCGCTTTTTGCGACGATGATAACTTTCCACTGCTCGACTCCATAGTGCCGATCTGGGCCGCTGCCGACTGGTTCGAGCGCGAGGCGTTCGATCTGTTTGGGATCATCTTCAATGGCCACCCGGATCTGCGCCGGATACTCACCGACTACGGCTTCGTCGGTCACCCCTTCCGCAAAGATTTCCCCCTGATCGGCAATGTTGAGGTTCGTTATGACGAGGAGCGCCGGCGCGTGGTCTACGAGCCGGTCAGTATCGAGCCGAGAGTGCTCGTGCCGCGGGTGATTCGCGAAGATAACCGCTACGCGGAGCCCGCGCCGAGCGAGGAGCGCAGCGATGCCTGAGATCAGCAGCTATACCGTCAACTTCGGACCGCAGCATCCGGCCGCGCATGGCGTGCTGCGCTTGGTATTGGAGATGGACGGTGAGGTCGTTCAGCGCGCCGATCCGCACATCGGCCTTTTGCACCGGGCAACGGAGAAGCTCGCCGAGACCAAGCCGTTCAACCAGAGTATCGGCTACATGGATCGGCTCGACTATGTCTCCATGATGTGCAACGAGCACGCCTATGTGCTCGCTATAGAGAAGCTGCTCCGCCTCGATCCGCCGCTTCGGGCACAGTACATCCGCGTGCTTTTCGACGAGCTCACGCGCATTCTCAGTCACCTGCTCTGGCTGGGCTCGCATGCGCTCGATGTGGGCGCGATGACCGTCTTCCTCTATTGCTTCGCCAAACGCGAGGATCTCATGGACTGCTATGAGGCGGTCTCCGGCACCCGGATGCACGCGACCTACTACCGCCCGGGTGGGGTCTATCGGGATTTGCCGGCGCAGATGCCGCGCTATCAGCCCTCGCCCAAGCGCTCACAGAAGGACTTGGCGCGTTTGAATGCGCCCCGCCAAGGCTCGATGCTGGATTACTTGGCGCATTTCGCATCCGAGCTCCCGCACTGCATCGATGAGTACGAGACGCTGCTGACGGACAATCGCATTTGGAAGCAGCGCTTGGTGGATGTGGCCGTGGTGAGCCCAGAGCGCGCTTTGCAGCTCGGCTTTACCGGCCCCATGCTGCGCGGCTCCGGCATCGAGTGGGACCTGCGCAAAAAACAGCCCTACGAAGTCTATGATCGGCTGGCTTTCGATATTCCGGTCGGGACCAACGGTGATTGTTACGACCGCTATCTCGTCCGTGTCGAGGAGATGCGCCAGAGCGTGCGCATCATCGAGCAGTGCATCGACTGGCTGCGCGACAACACTGGCCCGGTAATGGTCGAGGAGCACAAGGTCGCACCGCCCTCCCGTGAGGAGATGAAAGACGACATGGAATCGCTCATTCATCACTTCAAGCTTTTCACGGAAGGCTATTGCGTGCCTGAGGGCGAAGTCTATGCGGCCGTGGAGGCACCCAAGGGGGAATTCGGCGCTTACATCGTCTCTGACGGCGCGAATAAGCCCTACCGGCTTAAATTGCGTGCACCGGGCTTTGCGCACCTCGCCGCCATGGACGAGATGAGCCGCGGCCATATGCTCGCTGACGTGGTTACCATCATCGGCACGCTCGATATCGTTTTTGGGGAGATAGACCGGTGAGGCGCGAAGGCTTCGCGGAGCAATTTCTCAGCGCCGAACAGCGCGCTGAGATCGATCATTGGCTCGCGAAGTTTCCGCGCGAGGGTAAACGCTCGGCCGTGATTCCCGCGCTGCACATCGCCCAAGAAGGCAACGGCGGCTGGCTCAGCCGGGAGCTGATGGATGCGGTGGCGGCGTATCTCGAGCTACCACCGGTCGCCGTCTATGAGGTGGGAACCTTCTATTCGATGTTCGATCTCGAGCCGACCGGGCGCCACAAGGTCAATATCTGCACCAATATCTCCTGTATGCTGCGCGATGCCGAGCGCATCGTCGAGCACGTCGAGCACAAGCTCGGCATCTCGGTGGGGGAGACGACAGCCGATGGCTGCATAACGCTCAAGCGCGAAGAGGAGTGCCTCGCCGCTTGTAGCAACGCGCCGATGATGCTGGTGGACGAGGAGTACTACACGGACCTTACGCTGGAGAAAGTGGATGAGATCCTGGACAAGCTGGATTAGTGCCAACAGGCCCTAACTATGGCAAACGAGATCTGCTTTGCCACACTCCGATTCGACCAGCCTTGGGCGCTGGAGAGCTACCGAGCGGTGGGCGGCTATCAGGCGCTGCATAAGCTCTTCGAGCAGCAGATCAAGCCGGAGCAGGTGGTCGACGAGGTCAAACGCTCTGCTCTGCGCGGGCGCGGAGGCGCCGGCTTTGCGACCGGGGTCAAATGGAGCTTCATGCCGCGCAACGCGCCGGGGGAAAAGTACATCGTCTGCAACTCCGATGAGTCGGAGCCCGGCACCTGCAAAGACCGTGACATCCTGCGCTATAACCCACATGCCGTGATCGAGGGCATGGTCATCGCCGGCTACGCCATGGGAGTCAGCGTCGGGTACAACTATCTGCGCGGCGAATTCATGCGCGAGCCCTTCCAACGCATGGAGCAGGCGCTCGGCGAGGCCCGCGCGGCCGGCTACCTTGGCGATGACATCCGCGGCAGTGGTTTCGGCTTCGAGCTGCACAACGTCTATGGTGCCGGCGCCTATATCTGCGGCGAGGAGAGCGGACTGCTCGAGTCTTTGGAAGGCAAAAAGGGCATGCCGCGATTTAAGCCGCCATTCCCGGCGCAATTCGGCCTCTACGGGCGCCCGACGACCGTGAACAATACCGAAACCTTCGCCTCGGTGCCTTCGATTATCCTTAACGGCGCCGAGTGGTTCCTTGCGCTTGGCAAGCCGAACAACGGCGGCGTCAAGTGCTTCTCCGTCTCGGGACACGTCGCCAAGCCGGGTAATTTTGAGGTGCGCCTGGGGACACCCTTCCGCGCGTTGCTGGAGATGGCCGGCGGAGTTCGCGGCGGGCATAAGCTCAAGGCCGTGATTCCGGGTGGCTCGTCGATGCCGATGGTGCCGGGGGAGCAGATGCTGGAGCTGGATATGGACTACGACAGTCTCATGAAAGCCGGCTCGGGGTTGGGCTCCGGTGGCGTGGTAGTGATGGACGAGACCACCGACATGGTCAAGGTGATCTTGTGCATCTCACGCTTCTACTATGCCGAGTCCTGCGGTCAATGTACGCCTTGCCGTGAGGGCTGCGGCTGGATGTACCGCGTGATCAAACGCATCCATGAAGGCAAGGGGCGCATGGAGGATCTCGAACTGCTCGAGTCAGCGGCCGGACAAATTGCCGGGCATACGATCTGCGCCTTCGGCGAGGCCGCGGCCTGGCCGGTGCAGAGCGTGCTCAAGCACTGGCGCGACGAATTCGTGCACTATATCGAGCACAAGCGCTCGCCGGTTGCGGGGCGTGCCGCATGAACGCGCGTGTCGACCGCAGTGGGCCGGAGATGGTGAGCATCGAGGTCGACGGCCAAGCACTACAGGCCCCGAAGGGCTCGATGTTGATCCAGGCTACCGATCTCGCCGGCATCGATGTGCCGCGCTTTTGCTACCATCGCAAGCTCTCCGTCGCCGCCAACTGCCGTATGTGCCTGGTAGAGGTGGAGCGCGCGCCCAAGCCACTGCCGGCCTGCGCGACACCGGTCGCCGAAGGCATGAAGGTGCGCACCCGATCCGCACTCGCGCTCGCGGCCCAGCGCGGTGTTATGGAATTCTTGCTGATTAATCATCCGCTCGACTGTCCGATCTGCGATCAGGGTGGCGAGTGCGAATTGCAGGACCTCTCCATGGGCTTCGGCCGCAGTCTATCCCGCTTTACCGAGCGCAAGCGCGTGGTCAAGGACGAGGATCTCGGTCCCTTGATCGCGACCGATATGACCCGCTGCATTCATTGCACGCGTTGTGTTCGCTTCCTCGATGAGATCGCGGGTCAGCCCGAGCTCGGCGGCATGTACCGTGGCGAGCACATGGAGATCGGCACGTTCTCCGGCGAGGGGGTGCACTCCGAGTTATCGGGCAACATCATCGACCTTTGCCCCGTCGGCGCACTCACCTCCAAGCCGTTTCGGTTTCGGGCCCGCGCCTGGGAGCTATTGAGTCACCCGGGCATCGCGCCGCATGACGCCATCGGCACGAATCTCTATATCCACCAGGTGCACGGCACGGTCAAGCGGGTAGCGCCGCGGGATAACGAAAGCATCAATGAGAGCTGGATCGCCGATCGCGATCGCTTCAGCTACGAGGGCATCTACAGCGACGACCGCCTGCACCGGCCGCTGCGCCGCCAAGGTGATACCTTGGAGGAGGTCGAGTGGCAGGAGGCGCTGCAGGCCGCGGTGGCGGGATTGCAGCACACGCTTGCAGCACACGGGCCGGAGGCGCTCGGCGCCTGGGTCTCGCCAAGCGCCACGCTCGAGGAGATGTATTTGCTCGCGCGGCTACTGCACGGGCTTGGCAGCCACAACATCGACCATCGCCTGCGTCAGGCCGATTTCCGCGATGATGCGAGCGCCCCTGCCTTCCCCTATCTGGGCCTGCCGCTAGCGGATGTGGAACGCCTCGATGCCGCGCTGGTGATCGGCGCTCATACCCGCTGGGATCTGCCGCTTTTCAATCACCACCTGCGTAAAGCCGCGCGCGCCGGTGGCCGGGTAATGTTCGTGAATCCGCGGGCATTCGAGTGGAACTTCGCGCCTGCAGAAGAGCATATCGTCTCAGTGCGCGACTTCGCCGTGGAGCTTGCGCTGATCGCGGCGGCATTGGCCGAGCGCAAGGCGGCTCCCCGCCCCGAGGGGTTGGATATCTGGCTCGCCCAGCGTCTGCCAAGCGCGGTGCATCGGCGCATCGCCGAGCGGCTCGCCACAGCCGAGCGCAGCGCCGTATTCGTAGGCGCGCTGGTCGAGGCGCATCCGGGCGGTGCCGAACTGCGCGCCTTGGCGGCGCTAATAGCCGAGCTCTCAGCTAGCCGCTACGGCGTACTCACCCAGGGCGCGAACAGCGCCGGCGCCTGGCAGGCCGGGGCGATTCCACGGCGCCGGTCCACACAGCCGGGCAAAGCGGGGCTGAACCTGCGCCAGATGCTCGATGAGCCGCGGCGCGCGTTGATCCTGTTCAATGTCGAGCCAGAGCTCGACTGCTGGGATGGCGCTCTGGCGCGCCAGGCCGTGGAGGCGGCCGAGCTCGTGCTGGTGTTCTCACCCTATGCGAGCGAGGCCATGCGCGCCTATGCCGATGTGATTCTGCCTATGGCGGCGTTTACCGAGACGGCCGGCACGTTCGTCAATGCGGAGGGCCTCTGGCAGAGCTTCTCCGGCTTGACCAAGCCAGCGGGGGATGCACGCCCGGCCTGGCGCATCCTGCGTGTGCTTGGCAATCTGCTCGGGCTCGATGGCTTCGATTACAACGCCCCCAATGAAATTCACGGCGAGATTCGTGAGCGGATCGGCCATGTCGCGCCACCCGCGCCGCCGAGCTGGCAGCCGGAAGGGCTAGCGCCGGTGACGCTTGATGGATTGCTGCGGGTGGGTAGCGTTGGGATCTACGCGCTCGATCCGCTGGTGCGCCGGGCATCGGCCCTGCAGCAGACGGCGCAGGCCGACGAGGCCGCGGCCTATCTGGCTCCGGAGACGGCGCGGCGGCTCGAGATCGAGCCCGGTGATCGGGTTCGCGTACAGCAGCGCGGCCACTCGGCACGGCTGCCAGCACGCATCGATCCGGGGCTGCCGGCGGACACGGTCTGGATCACCGCGGGGCTAGCGGCCAGCGCCGGGCTGGGGCCGATGATCGGCGAGGTGACCGTGGAGCGTCTCTGAGACGAGCGCGGTCCAGGCAAAAACTATGATGGCGGAATTCACGGGGCTCATCTGGATCGTAGCGAAGATCGTCGCGCTGGTAGTGCCGCTTTTCATAGCGGTGGCCTATATGACCTATGCCGAGCGCAGGGTGATCGGCTGGATTCAATGGCGTAAGGGCCCCAACCGAGTAGGCATTCATGGGCTGTTACAGCCTATCGCGGATGCCGGCAAGCTGCTGATGAAGGAAGTGATTATTCCGCGGAATGCCAACCGCTTCCTGTTCCTGTTGGCGCCCTTGTTCTCCATCATCCCGGCGCTCGCGGCCTGGGCAGTATTACCGGTCGGCGAGGGCATGGCGATCGCCGATATCGACGCCGGGCTGCTTTATGTGCTCGCCATGACCTCCATGGGAGTTTACGGGGTCATCGTCGCCGGCTGGGCGTCGAACTCCAAGTACGCCTTGCTCGGCGCCATGCGCTCCGGTGCCCAAGTGGTTTCCTACGAGATTGCTATGGGCTTTGCGCTCGTGGGGGTGCTGATGGCGGCCGGCAGTCTCAACATGAGCGAGATCGTACAGGCGCAGGAAGGGCCGTTTTGGAACTGGTTTTGGCTGCCGTTGCTGCCATTGTTCCTCGTCTATTGGATCTCCGGTGTGGCGGAAACCAACCGGCTTCCCTTCGATGTCGCCGAGGGGGAATCCGAGATCGTCGCCGGCTTCCATGTGGAATACTCAGGCATGGGCTTCGCCATCTTCTTCCTGGCCGAGTACGCCAACATGATCCTGATCGCGGGGCTCGCCACGATCCTATTCCTTGGCGGCTGGTATTCCCCCTTCCATGGTATTCGCTATCTCGGGCCAATATTCGATCTCGTTCCCGGGACGATCTGGTTTTGCCTCAAGGCGGCGATCTTCCTGTTCGGCTATTTTTGGTTTCGCGGCACATTTCCACGCTATCGCTATGATCAGATCATGCGCCTCGGGTGGAAGGTCCTGATCCCGGTGACCGTGGTCTGGCTGGTAGTGGAATCGTTGTTCATCTTGACCGGCTTCGGGCCCTGGTTCTGAGCTGAGGTGCAGCCATGCAAGCTATCCGGGACTTATTCAACAGCTTCTTGCTTATCGAGCTGCTCAAGGGGCTGCGTCTTACCGGCAGGCACCTTTTCACGCACAAGTACACCATCGAATACCCCGAGGAGCGGGCGCCGCAGTCGCCGCGTTTCCGCGGCCTGCACGCGCTGCGGCGCTATCCTAACGGCGAGGAGCGCTGTATTGCCTGCAAGCTCTGCGAAGCCGTTTGCCCGGCGCTGGCAATTACCATCGAGTCGGAGCCGAGCGCCGATGGGACGCGGCGCACGACCCGCTATGATATCGATCTGTTCAAATGCATATACTGCGGCTTTTGTGAAGAGTCCTGCCCGGTGGATTCGATCGTCGAGACCCGGATCTATGAATATCACTTCGAGCGTCGCGGCGAGAACATCATCCACAAAGAGGACTTGCTCGCGATCGGGGACCAATACGAACAGCAGCTTGCCAGGGACCGGGCAGCGGACGCGCCTTACCGCTGAGCGCGCGTAGGGCTCACGCACGGTCGACTGGGAGCGCTAGCTACGTGATAGAGCTTTTACTTTTCTATGTTTTCGCGGCAATCCTGCTATTTGCCGCTGCCATGGTCATTTCCGCCAAGAATCCGGTGCATTCGGCATTGTTTTTGGTATTGGCCTTCTTTAACAGTGCGGCTTTGTGGTTGATGGCGGGAGCTGAATTCCTGGGGATTGCCCTCGTGCTGGTTTATGTCGGCGCCGTCATGGTGCTGTTCTTGTTCGTGGTAATGATGCTCGACATCAATCTGGCTCCCATGCGCGAAGGCTTTGCCCGTTATCTTCCCATCGGTGCCCTGGTGGGGTTGGTAATGGTCGTGGAGATGGCACTGGTACTCAGTTCGGAGCAAGTGAACCTGATCGGTGCTGCCCCGACCCCCGTCGCCGAGGGCGAAGCAATGAGCAATACCAAGGCGCTTGGCAGTGTGCTCTACACGGTCTATGCCTACCCATTTGAGATCGCCTCGGTCGTGCTCCTGCTAGCCATAATCGCCGCCATCATGTTGACCCATCGCCGCCGCCCAGACACCAAGCAGCAGAGCATTGACCGTCAAGTTCGCGTGCACAAGAACCAGCGGTTGCGCATCGTTACGATGGCATCGGAGAAGCGCGACTAGGCGCAAATAACCGCAAGGGTGTCGGCAGCTCACTGAGACGGTAGGAACACAGCCATGGTGGATCTATCCCATTATCTCGTGCTCGCGGCGATCCTCTTCAGCCTCGGGGTGGCCGGTATCTTTCTTAACCGGAAGAACGCCATCATCCTGCTGATGTCAATCGAGCTGATACTGTTGGCGGTGAATTTCAATTTCATCGCCTTTTCACATTATTTGTCCGATATCCAGGGTCAGGTATTCGTGTTCTTCATTCTTACGGTCGCCGCCGCGGAGTCGGCCATCGGTCTCGCCATCGTGGTTGTCTTGTTCCGCAACACCAACACCATCAACGTTGGCGATCTAGACAGCATGAAGGGCTGATCGATGGAAAGCGTTTACCTCGCCATTGCGCTTGCGCCGCTGCTCGGAGCCATCATTGCCGGGCTGTTCGGCCGCCGCATCGGGCGCAGCGCCACCCACTGGCTTACCATCGCCGCGGTCGGGGTGTCCTGCCTGCTGTCACTGGTCGTGTTAGCGCAGATGCTCTGGGGTGGACTCGAGCCGTACAACGCCAGCGTGTACACCTGGGCGTTCGCCGACGGCCTGCGCATCGAGGTCGGCTTCCTGATCGATCATCTCAGCGCCCTGATGATGGCGGTGGTCACCTTCGTCTCGCTGATGGTGCACATCTACACGGTCGGTTACATGTACGATGACGCCGGCTATCAGCGCTTTTTCAGCTACATCAACCTGTTCACCTTCTCCATGCTGATGCTGGTGATGGCGAACAACTTCATGCAGCTATTCTTCGGCTGGGAGGCGGTGGGGCTCGTCTCCTATCTGCTGATCGGCTTCTGGTTCAACCGCGGCAGCGCCATCTTTGCGAGCCTCAAGGCGTTCCTGGTCAACCGGGTCGGCGACATGGGCTTTCTCATCGGCATCGCCGCGGTGCTGACCTACTACGGCAGCCTCGACTACGCCGAGGTGTTCGCCGCCGCGCACGCCTATCCGAACCTCACCATGACGCTGTTCGGCAACCAGGCGCTGGTGGCGACCGTGGTCTGCATACTGCTGTTCATCGGCGCCATGGGCAAATCCGCGCAGGTGCCGCTGCATGTGTGGCTGCCGGATTCCATGGAAGGCCCGACGCCGATTTCGGCGCTGATTCACGCCGCCACCATGGTCACCGCCGGCGTCTTCATGGTGGCGCGCATGTCCCCGCTCTACGAGCTCTCGAACACGGCGCTCTCAGTAGTGCTCGTGATCGGCGCCCTGACGGCGCTGTTCATGGGCTTAGTGGGAGTCGTGCAGAATGACATCAAGCGCGTCATCGCCTACTCCACGCTCTCCCAGCTTGGCTACATGTTCGTCGCACTGGGCGCCTCGGCCTATGCGGCGGGTATCTTCCACCTCATGACCCACGCCTTTTTCAAGGCGTTGTTGTTCCTGGCCGCGGGCGCCATCATCGTGGCCCTGCATCATGAGCAGGACATGCGCAAGATGGGCAACCTGCGCCGGTATCTGCCGGTTACCCATCTCACGATGCTGATCGGCATGCTGGCGCTGTGCGCCGTGCCGTTTTTCTCCGGCTATTACTCGAAGGACATCATCATAAAGGCCGTGCATGAGGCCCACCGCACCGGCGCCACATTCGCCTATTGGGCCGTATTGCTGAGCGAGTTCGTGACCGCGCTCTACACCTTCCGGCTCTACTTCCTGGTGTTCTGGGGTGAGGAGCGCATCGAGCCTCATGCCAAGGAGCATATGGCGCATCTGCCGCGCTATGTGCTGCCGGCGATGCAGTGGCCGCTGATCCTGCTCGCGATCCCTTCGGCCGTGATCGGTTATCTCAGCGTCACGCCTCTCATATTCGGGGATTTCTTCGGCCAATCGCTGTTCGTCGCCGAGCACCAGGACGTCCTCCAGGAGCTGAGCACGCGCTTTCACGGGCCCTGGAGCTTCGCAATGCACGCACTCAGTGGCCCGGCGTTTTATCTTGCCCTTGCCGGCTTCCTGACCGCCTGGTTTTTCTATATTGTCCGCCCTGGGCTGTTACCGTTGGTGCGTGAGCGCCTGAACCTGGTGTACCGAATCCTGGAGCGCAAGTTCGGCTTCGACGACCTCTGGATAGGCGGTTTCGCGGGCTCCGGGCGTGGGGTCGGCCGCTTCCTATGGAAGGTCGGCGACACGGGGCTAATCGACGGCGTCATGGTCAACGGCACCGCCAATACCGTCGGGCGCACGGCGGCGGTGATCCGGGGACTGCAGTCAGGTTATCTATACCACTACGCCTTCGCCATGATCATCGGGCTGCTGGTGCTGCTGACCTGGTTCGTGGGAGTGTGGCGCGGGTGGTTTGCGTGACAGCGGTGGTGTCAATGACGGTTACGGGCAGGCACGTTGGCAGGGCACTTTCACGGACACGCCATGAATACATACCTGTAGGCTCGACCCGCCCCAACCCGAGGCCCCCACGACCGGAAAAATGCCATCCCAACAGCTCCG
>JAKDMQ010000254.1 GCA_030452265.1 Nitrococcus sp. | reverse complement strand
GCTGGTGGGCACGCTCACGGCGCCGGAGCTCGGCGAGAGCCCGCAGCGCATCGCAGGTGGTGGCCTATAGGGTGCGAGGTGCGGCTCCGCCAACCTCCCGAGCGGGAATAGATGATGAGCAACGACAACGACTTCTCGCCGCGGCTGCTCGCCGTTCGCAATGAGCCGCCCGCGCCGCTGCCACGGGCGGTGCTTGGCACGCTTGTAGCCCTGCTGGTCCTACTGCTCGTCTGGGCTTTCCTCGGGCGCCTCGACATCGTCGCCCGGGCCGAGGGCAGTCTGGTACCGAAGACCCGGCTCAAGGTGGTGCAGCCGTTCGAGGGCGGCCGGGTGGCGGAGATACTGGTGGCCGAGGGCGAGCGGGTAACGGCGGGGCAGGCGCTGATGCGCATGGATGCCAGCCTTTCCCAGGCGGATATCCGCGCGCTAAAGCGGGAGCTCGCGCTAATCGAGCTTCAGATGGCACGGGTGCGCGCGCAGCTCGACGGAGCCGACTTCAAGCCGGCGCGCGCGGGCTACCCCCGCCTGTCCCAGAAGGTCGCAAAGCAGTATCTGGCCAGCCGGCGCGCCTACCACGCCACGTTGGCGGAGCAGGAGGCCACCTTGGCCCGCCTGCGCCAGGAGCTAGAGGGCGCGCGACAGGTCCAAGACCGCCTCGCCGCCATGCTCCCGATCTACCGGCGCATCGAGGAGGCCCATGCCCGGCTGGCAGCCGCTGGCAACGCCTCCGAGCTGGCCGCCATGGAGCGCCGGGCCGCTCGCATCGCCATAGAGCGGGATCTCGAGGAGCAGGCACGCCAGGTCGCGACCTTGCAGGGGCGAATCGCCGAGGCGAAAGCCGGCCTTGCGCGGATCAAGACCGGGAATCGCCGAGGGCTAACGCAAAAGCGGGTAGAGCTGTCCGCGAGGCGCACGCGCCTGCGCGCGCAGATGGCGAAACAGCAATTCCGCAACGAGCTGCTGGTGCTAACCGCCCCCGAGGCCGGCATCGTGCAGAATCTTGCGACCCACACCGAGGGCTCGGTCGTGCCATCCGGAACCGTGCTCCTTACTATCGTGCCAGTGGCCGAGCCGGTTCAGGCCGAGGTGTACATCGACAATCCGGACATCGGATTCATTGAGCCCGGGCAAGCGGCACGGCTCAAGCTTGCGGCTTATCCATTCCAGCGCTTCGGCACGGTGGCGGCCAGCGTCGAGCGGGTGAGCCCGGATGCGCAGACCGCCACCGCGGCGCCCGAGAACCCGCGCCGAGGCGATTATCGCGCCATGCTGAAGCTCGAGCGGCAGTCTCTCACCGCCGAGGGCGAGCGCCTGGAACTGCGGCCCGGCATGGCGGTGGTGGCGGAGATCAAGCTCGGGGAACGCTCGGTCATGGAGTATCTCCTCTCCCCGGTTCGGAAAACGCTCGATTATGCCGGCAAAGAGCGTTAAGCGGGTGTCAGAGCAAATGCCGCCGTGCGTCGATAGCCTATGCGTGAACCCGTTCGCATGCTACGCCCACTCGCAACCTCATACTCTCACTACGGGCACTAACGATCGATCAGGGAGAAGCCCCATGCGGCGGATCGTGTGGATTACGGCATTGCTGGCAGCCTTTAACGCTTCGGCCGCGGCGCCAAGCAAAGTTTATCAATGGAGCGACAGCCAGGGACAGGTCCACTACGGCCAAGTACCTCCGGTAGGCCACTCCGCGCAAACGATCGATGTCCAAACGCCACGCGGGCACCCGCGGCCAGTCTCAAGCCAGCCGGCAGCCACGCCGGAAACGTCGATGCGCCCCAATGGCGAGGACCCTGCCACCAAGCCGGGCGAGAGCAATCAGCACGCACAGGCGGTTGCCCAGGATCCGCGGCGGCTGCGCGAACAATGTCAAGGCGCACGGCACAATCTGCAAGTCCTCCAGATCGGTGGCAGCAACCGCCGGTTCCGGGATTCTTCCGGCAACATCGTGCGCTTTACTCAGGCGCAGCGGGAAGCGAAAATCGCCGCCGCCGAACGCTACCTCGAACAACACTGCCCGGCGCAGTAGGTATCCCGGGCCTGCTGACGTTCACCACCGCGCCGCGTTGCTGGGTGGGAGCCATGCAAACGGGCAAATTACTATTGTCGATTCCCACTACGTCATGGGATACCCTTGCGCAATCCTAGGCAGTGGCGTTGGCAGACGAGTAATAGCTATGCGAGCAACCCGGTTTCCCCTGTTCACTTCGCGGGAGATTCCAGCCGATGCGGAAATCATCAGTCATCAGTTGATGCTTCGTGCCGGCCTCATCGCCCGGCTGGGTGCCGGGCTTTACACCTGGCTGCCGCTTGGGCTGCGTGTACTGCGCAACGTCGAGGGGGTGGTGCGCGCGGAGATGGATCGCAGCGGCGCGCTGGAAGTTCTGATGCCCGCGATACAGCCGGCCGAGCTTTGGCAGGAATCGCGCCGCTGGGAGCAGTATGGGCCGGAGCTGCTGCGCATCAAGGATCGGCAGGCGCGCGAGCTCTGCTTCGGCCCCACCCACGAAGAGGTCATTACCGACCTGGTCCGCCGCGAGATTCATAGCTACCGCCAACTGCCGGTAACTTACTACCAAATCCAAACCAAGTTTCGCGACGAGATTCGCCCGCGCTTCGGCGTGATGCGCGCGCGCGAATTCCTGATGAAGGACGCCTATTCGTTCCACCTCGATCAAAGCTCGCTGGATGCCACCTATGAGGCCATGCGTGAGGCCTATAGCCGCACCTTCCGGCGGCTGCAGCTCGATTTCCGTGCCGTTCGGGCGGATTCCGGGGCGATTGGGGGCAGCGTCTCAGAAGAATTCCACGTCCTGGCGGACTCCGGCGAGGATGCCATCGCCGCATGCGAGCGCTGCGACTATGCCGCCAATACCGAGCTCGCGCAATCGCGCCCTGCCCTACCCCGCAATGAGCCACCGCGAGCGGCGCGGGAGCAGACCACGCCCGGCATCCAGACGGTGATCGAGCAGGCGCAGCTTTTGGGCTTGGCGCTGGATCAGATCGTCAAGAGCGTGGTAGTGCTTGCCGATGGCAAGCCGGCCGTGCTCTTCCTCGCCGGCGACGACGAGCTCAATCTCAGCAAGGCTCGATCCGCGCTCGGCTCCTTCGAGGTGCGTTTGGCCGAGCCGGAGGAAGCGCAAGCCGCGACCGGCGTGCCACGGGGCTTTATCGGGCCGAAGGGCCTGCCCGAGGAATTGTTGGTGCGAGTCGATGAGCGCGCCGCGGCCATTGCTAACTTCTCGAGCGGCAGCAATCGTCAGGACTGGCACTGGATCGATCTCAACTGGGGGCGGGATGTGGCACTACCCGAACGGGTCGACGTGCGCACCGTCCGCCCCGGCGAGGGTTGTCCGAATTGTGAGGGTAGCCTCCAGATCAGGCGCGGCATCGAAGTGGGTCATATTTTTCAGCTCGGCACCAAATACAGCGAGTCCATGGGCGCCGCGGTCCTGGATGAGAACGGCAACAGCGTGCCGCTGATCATGGGCTGCTACGGAATCGGCGTTTCTCGCGTGGTGGCGGCGGCCATCGAGCAAAATCACGATGAGCGGGGGATTATCTGGCCAGCGCCGCTGGCACCCTTTCAAGTCGCCATCGTCTCGATCAACGCGCACCGCTCCGAGGCCGTGCGAAGCGAGGCCGAGCGCCTGCATGAGGCGCTTAGCACCGCGGGCCTGGAACCGCTGTGGGACGATCGCGAGGCCCGCCCTGGTGTCAAGTTCGCGGACATGGAGCTAATCGGCATACCGCATCGCATCGTGGTCAGCGAGCGCGGGCTCACGGCCGGCACGGTGGAATATCGTGGCCGCACCGAGCCCAGTAGCCGCGATCTTCCCCGTGAGCGCGTGGTCGAGCTCCTGTGCGGCCTGCGCCGGGAGAGCGTAGCACGCGCTGGATGAGCCGATCGGCTGTATTGCGCTGCCTGGCCGGCGTGCTACTGGCGCTATGCCTGGTTGGCGGCGAGAGCCCCGGCGCTCGGGCCGCCCCCCCCGATCCCCGCCTGCGCGACGCCCTCAAGCGTGCCATCGAGCGCGCCGATAGTTTTACCAGCCAATTCGCCGCCGAGGTCTGGCTCATGGACATGTCGAGCCGGCTGCGTGATCGCATTCCCGATCCAAACGAACGGCTGCGCCTGCTGCGACTGGTGCACACGGAAGCCAAACGCGCCGGGCTCAAACCGGAATGGGTGCTGGCCCTAATCGATGTCGAAAGCGATTTCAACCGCTTCGCCATCTCCTCGTCCGGCGCGCGTGGGCTGATGCAGATCATGCCGTTCTGGCTGGAGGAAATCGGCCATCCTAACGACAACCTCTTTCACATCGATACCAATCTGCGTCTGGGATGCACAATCTTGCGTTACTACCTCGATCTGGAGCACGGCGACCTCGCCCGGGCACTCGCGCGTTACAATGGCAGCCTGGGAAGCAACCGTTATCCCGCTCTGGTCTTCGAGGCGCTAGAGGAGCACTGGTTCGCGCAGTAGCCAGAGCGGCGATACGTTACCAGACTGTATGAGCGGGTCCGGCCTAGGCCCACAACACCCCCCCGGTATAACGGCCCCGAGGGGACAAAGGCCCCCGCCAACGGGCCAAAGGGCTTGTAAGGCCCA
>JAKDMQ010000051.1 GCA_030452265.1 Nitrococcus sp. | reverse complement strand
TACTTGTCCATGTGCTGCATCGCGCCCTGGTAGGCCTGGAGGCCGAGAAAGCGCAGGCTAGGCGCAGCGGCTGCGGCCTTGGCGATCTCGACCACCGCGGGCGTTGTAGTGACGCCGCAGCGCCCGGCGCCGCAGTCGATCTCAACGAAGATATCAAGGGTGGTGTCGTATTTTTGCGCCGCCTTCGAGAGCTCGGCGATGTTCGCTACGTCGTCGACGCAGACGATGACCCGGCCGCCGTATTGCGGCAATCGCGCGAGGCGCTCGATCTTGGCCGGACCGCGCACCTGGTTTGAAACCAGGATGTCCTTAATACCGGCGCGGGCAAAGACCTCGGCCTCTGATACCTTCTGGCAGCACACGCCAATCGCCCCGCCTTGCTCCATCTGCAACCTCAGCACATCGACTGACTTGTGCATCTTGCCGTGCGCGCGGTGGCGCATGTTGTGCGCGCGGGCGTAGTCGCCCATCTTTTTGATGTTGCGATCGAGCGCGTCGAGGTCGAGGATCAGGCAGGGGGTTTCGATGTCCTCGTAGGCCATGCCGATCGAGGCTGGGATGTCGTAGCCGACTTCGTACTCGCCGATGTTCTCGTGCGTGTTCATTACTTCCTCTTTAATTCACTTGAGCCAGGGCAGCTTGTCGAGATCGACATTGCCGCCGGTGATGATAACGCCGACGCGCTTGCCGGCGAAGGTCTCGCGGTTTTTCAGGATGGTGGCCAGCGGTACCGCCGAGCTCGGCTCCATGACGATCTTCATGCGCGCCCAGGTGAGCCGCATGGCGTCGATGATCTCCGCCTCGCTCGCGGTCAAGATGTCGGTGACATACCTGGAGACGAAGTGCCAGGTACGCTCCTTGAGCGGCACCAGGAGGCCGTCGGCGATGGTTTTCGGCGCATCGTAGGCGACGATCTTACCCTGTTTCAACGACTGGTAGGCGTCGTCGGCCTGCTCGGGCTCGGCGGCGTAAATCTTCGTTCGTGGCGCGATCGTCGAGAGCGTAAGGCAGGTTCCCGAGACCATGCCGCCGCCGCCGATCGGGGCGATGACGGCGTCGAGCTCACCGATGTCCTCGACGATCTCCTTCGAGCAGGTAGCCTGTCCGGCGATCACCCGGTGGTCGTTGTAGGGATGGACGAAGTCCGCTCCGGTCTCGGCCTGGACGTTGGCGAAGGTCGCTTCGCGGCTGGAGGTGGAGGGCTCACACTCGGTAATCAGCCCGCCGTAGCCGCGCACCGCGTCCTTCTTCGCCCGCGGCGCCGTGCGGGGCATCACAACGTGGCATGGAATGCCCCGGCGCCCGGCGGCGTAGCTGAGCGCCAGCCCATGGTTGCCGCTCGAGTGCGTGGCGACGCCCTTCTTCGCCGCCTCGTCCGAAAGTCCGAACACGGCGTTGCTTGCGCCGCGCACCTTGAAGACGGCAGCCCTCTGGAAGTTCTCGCACTTAAAAAAGAGCTCGGCACCTGCGAGCTCGTTGATGAGGCGCGAGGTCAGGATCGGCGTTCGGTGGATGTACGGCTTCACGCGCTCGTGCGCGGCGAGCGCGTCCTCCCAGGTCGGGATGTAGAGATCCTCGGCAGCCGCGGCCATGGTCAGGCCGCCTCGCTGAGGGCCGGGCGATGGCCGATCGTCGGGACATTGATTGCATGTCGCAGCCGCTCGGAGAAGTTGGTCGGGCCGGGGATGGAGACCGGGTTCTGGCTGGGCATCACGCTCCTCCTTCTTTCGTTCCGCTCGGTATACCAGTGAGGCATGGATTTAACAACTTTTTCCGGCTCAAAACCACCTTAGGACCGCGGGCATCTTGCCCGCATTCCCCTGCGTGGCACGCCCTTGCGGGGGTGTGCGGGCGAGACGCCCGCGCTCCCAGGAGAGTGCATTTCGGATCTCCGTAAGTATTCGTTCAGCACTTCATGAGGCTTTCCCAACGCATTCCTTAGTAGAAAGGCGACTACGAAAAAGTGGCAGACCCGCCAATGGGGTCAACGCCGCATGGCACTTACTGCCTTGGGCCGGTCAGTGAACTTCCTACACCCATGCCCGGTCTCAATAGAGTAAATGCCGCCGGGCCGGAGCTCGGTTGAGTCACCTAAAATTTGTGTAAGCCATGAAAGTAAAACTGTCTCACATTTTGTTGCCCGGTGTACTAGCCTGCAGCACTTTCATGTTGATCGGATGTTCATATGACGGGCCCTCGTTCGGTCCCTCCCCTCCCTTGGTACCCGCACCGACCGCCGACTGCGTCGCCTGCGGAACGATCACATCAATCGACAGAACCGACAGCGCAATTGAAGTAACGGTGCGCCTCAATGCGGAGCACGATGAGACGATAATCCAGGCCGGACCATTTAGCGTTGGGGATCGAGTTCAGATCCTGAATCGTCCCGTCGACTAAAGTAACCCCCATCCCAATGGCTCCCCGCACGGCCTCCGCCCAATAACCGGCTATCTGCCGAGCCGCCGACGGCAGTTTTCTGCACCGCCAACGCGGCAGCGGATTGTTGCCACGGACATCACTGAACGCACTGAATTTCTGGGCTGCCTACGCCGTAGCGCCCCACCGTTAGCTTCGGCACGGCATCGCCATACGTCTCTGGGCGTCTGGGTAAGATCTTGCGAGAAGCGGATGGAGGCGCGGTGTGGCTGATCGAATTGTGTCCCCGGCCCCGCGCTCGAACAGCACGTCATCCGGCACAACCACGACGGCGCGACCGCTCGTTCTGAGCATAGTGCGGATATGCTGCACGAAATTGAGCTGCTTGTTGGCGGTGGTGGCCCAGAAATCGGGCCGATTATAGGTGAGCTCGTCCGTTTCCTGCTCGCCTTCCTCGTTGGTGAAGCTCATCGAGCTTTTCTTGCCGAAAGGCGGATTGGCGAGCAGGTAGTCGTAGGTCTGTCCGCTCGGCGCCACCAGTGCATCGTTCGGTGATACAGCCCCCTCGCCGTCGATCTCTCCGATGTTGTGCAAGAACATGTTCATCAAGCACAGGCGGCCAGGAAAAAACCCCCGGTGCCGCAGGCCGGATCGGCAATGGTCTTGTCGGGTTCCGGGCGCACGCATTGGACCATCGCCCGGATCAGCGCACGGGGCGTGAAATACTGCCCCGCACCGGACTTGGTGTCCTCGGCATTGCGCTCCAAAAATCAGATAGGTGAGCTGCTCCAGGTAATCGCCATAACCCACCCCATCATCGCGCAGCGTGGTGCAAAAGCTCCAGACTTTGGAAATGATGCCGGCAGAGTTCACGGTGGGCTTTCGTTTATCCTTGATTTACAGGCTTTTGCCGAGCAGCTTTTTCAGGCTGACGGCTACTGACTTCGCATCTTTACCCGCCAGCGCGCCGGCCTTGCGCAGAATCAGGCGGTTGTCGAGCGTGAACAACTTCATGCGTACAACCGAAGGCGCGGTTAGCCCGGCAGCCGGTCCGTCCTGGATAGGAACATCGAGCGGCCAGCGGGGATGACGACGGCCGGTGATCATAGCGAGCACGGTGTGGCCCGCGTTGAACTTTCCCGAGTCGGACAACACTAGCGCCGGGCGCCGCTTGCTGGCCTTTCTGTCCGTGAAGGGAAAGGGAACAACCACGACATCGCCGGCCTCAAAGGTCACGATAGGCGGCCTCGTCCTCTTCCGACATCCATTCCGAGGCGAGCGTGTCTTCCAGCGCACGGGCGAAACCCAGATCCAGCGGACCGGCCTTGCGCACGTGCACACCGTGTCCCGGCACGATGTCGAAGGCTACCGTATCGCCGGCCTTTAATCCCAGCGCCTTACGCACGGCGGCCGGAATGGTGGCTTGATGCTTAGTGGTCATTTTGCTCGTAAGGGGCGCTTCGCTCATGGCGGCCTCTCGGCAATAACGTAATACGGTAATACTAGCCGCGTCACGGACTAGCGTCAAACATCGGACGGTTGGGCGCCGTTCGACGATTTGCTTGTCGTTTCCCTACGCTTGCGGCGAGGCTCGACTTGCGCCGCTTTCTCCGCCCTGATCCGTTCCAAGAGGACGGACGCTGGCTCATCGTTTGGGTCTTGCGGAACGAGTTGGCCGGAGAAGGCTTTCTTGAGGATGGATTGGCGGCGGGATTCGGAGCGCACAAGTGGATTGTCGATCTCAGTTTCGATTGCCTCGATTGATGGCAATACCCCTGCAAGGCGCGTCATCAGCTCATGTTGCTCAGCAGCACCACAGCTTGGCACGATCAGACTCCGAATCCCTCCAGCGTTTATGTTGTTAACGCCACTTGTGGACTTCGTTTTGCGCTCAATCTGAACCCGAACGGTCTGGCCGGAGAGAACCGACATCAAGTAATCCGGTACGACAATTTCTTGGTGCGGGCGAATCCGTATAAGCTATCCAGCGTAAATGAACCGATCATCGCTTTTAGAGACAAGCGCGCATTTGCCTACCAATGACACACTGCCATTCGACCGAATGGTTAAAATATCACCTTTCTGAAGCGCGTAAGTTTCTCGTTCGTAAACATCGAATTCGGCAAACTTAAGATCGGTTGGGTCAGAGGAAGTTGATCGAGCTGTGTCCCCGGCCCATCCGCCGGGGAAGCGGAGCCTACGCCGTCAGCAGTTTCTTGGCCCGCTGGGCAATCTCCCTCTTTTTCTGCCGTAGCGATTCGATCTCGGATTCGGTGAGCATCCAGGGTGCGAATAAGGTAGCGGGCTTCCGATTCGGCGAGGGCGTCGAAGCCGAATCTTTCCTGCCACCCATTCTCAAGCTCGCCATGTTTGTCTCGGAGTTTATCTAGGGTGTCGCGTGCGAGATCAAGCTTTTCCGGATGGGGTTTGCCGGTCAACACCGCGGTGCCGATGGCGCATTTGATCTGCTCGGGGCAGAAAGCGACATACGAATCCCCGTTACATTCTTTTCGGGTAACTGCTCACCCATCATCTTTGCGAATCTCCGCAGCAGGACGGTCTTGGCAACCACGCTTCCTTTACTGGGAGCGCGGGCATCCTGCCCGCTTGGCGTGGCAAAACGGCGCTGCCAGGCCGTATGCGGGCAAGATGCCCGCGGTCCCAAGGGGTCAGAGCGCTTATCGAGCCCTGTTCAGCTTTTTGTGCGTGCCGCGGGGCAAGTAGAGTCAATTCCAATGATCCCAAATCTGCCCGCTCAGACTCACTTGTTACTAGAAAAGGTGGCGACTTGAAAATCCCCGTTCCAATGGCATCACAGGCCATATGCGGACGGTGCCTCTTTTCAAAGACAAACGCCGATTCAGCGACGGCGCCATCATCGAGATCGTAATATGGAGACTGCCGGATACCGACGCCGAACGGCCGCATGGCTTGAAGTACCGCCTCTACTATGGCAAGGCTGGCCAGCGCCTCGTCGGTTACGACAACGAGCGTGGCAAAGGCGATCACAAACATTTCGAAGGCAAAGAGCTCGCCTACGCCTTCACTACGGTAGAACGTCTCATCGGCGATTTCTTCGCCGATGTGGCGCGGCTGCGAGGTGAGCTATGAAGCGAATCATGCACATCACCGTGGAGAGCACCGAAGCGATGGAATCGCGCTTCATCGAGAGGTGGAAGCGCATCGAGCGCGGCGATACGACGCCCTATTACGGCATCAGCTTTGCGGATATGGCCTCGATGCTCTCGAGCCTAACCCCCAAGCGCTGGGAGCTGATTCAAAGCCTGCGCCGCAGCGGGCCATTGACGGTTTACGCTCTCGCTAAGGCGCTCTCCCGGGACTACAAGAACGTCCATACCGATGTCGCCGCATTGGAAGCGATTGATCTCATCGAGCGCACCGAGGATGGCAAGGTATGCGTGCCTTGGGACGAGATAGAGGCTCGCATCCGCCTCGCGGCGTAAGAGCCTTGTCCAATGGCGCAGATCTGAAGTCCGTCAGCCTTCGCCTGGTGTTCAAGCACCAACCCAATTGCGCATCGCAGTGGGCGTCAATGAATTCGGTTGCTGTCAAGTTCGGCTAAACGGAGGGGCTCTGTACAACTGGGTTCGGCAGGTCAACTGCTGCCTACCATCCGGGCTTGAATCGATTCCTAATGGAGTAGATGGCCTCCGCTTTCGGCCATAAGCTGCCGTTCAGCGAGGCCCCATATTACCAGATTCAGACCGCGGCCATGGCGGCCTGAGTCGTCTGCTGGCCTCCGGAAAACCAGGCTTGCTTAAATCAACAAGCGCACCCGCGAGGAAACCTTCTTGCACGCCTTTGGGCTAACCAACCAAAGCCCCGAGCAAACCACCCTAGAGCAGCTGCTACGTCTATCGCCAAACCTTTTGCCATCTTCCGCCATCCACATCCGTTCAAGAGGCGTTCACGGCGTTTGCTGTGTCGCGTGCTTTACGCGCAAGATTTCCACAGTGCGGGCCTCCGCCAGCACACGATAAAAGATGATGTAGTTCGAGTGCGCGACTAGCTCGCGCACATAATCCGGCAGGCCAGGCCGTCCGGTGCGGCCAAGCTCCGGGTGCTGTGCAAGCGACTTGGTCTTCTCGCGCAGCTCCGAGCCGAAGCTACGCGCCCTGGCGGGATTGTCCTTGCCGATATATCGAACGATGGCGCGCAAATCCTCGCGAGCCTTCGCTCGCCACTCGATGCGGTATGCGGCCTTTGCCTTCGTCACCAATCAGCCGAGCGGCGTCCGCGCGCTCACGGCCGCTTTCTTTGCGCAGAGTTGTGCTCGGCTTCGAGCGCGGCAATGTCGGCGGCCATCTCGGCCATGACCTCATCATGCGAGAGGTTCGGCCGGGAGTCGTCCATGGCATCCTGAATCTCGTCGGCCAGCCATTCGGAGTAGGCGGCGGCTTGGTGCGCCTTGCGCATGGCCTCGGCCCGACCACGGTTGCCGGCGGTTTGTTCCTTCGCGGCGGGGTTCCACTCGCTGGCGTCGAACTGGCCGACGGTGATGCCAATGGCACGCAGCACATTCAAGGCGGCGACAGGGTTGCCAAAGCGGCGCGGCTCGCTGCTGCGGGCCTTTGTCAGTACAGCACCGAAACCGCTGCGCGTGGCGATATGAACGAGGAAGGCCCCGCCCTGGCCTTTCAGCGTCACGCCCGCCACGCCACCGGCATTGTTGGCGGCACGTAGCTGCTCGATGGTCATGCTATGCATGCTTAGCTCCTTATTGAGATACATTGGTTATAGCATAAGCTGTACGTACTTTTAAGAAAACGTGCAGTATGATGTAGAATGGCCTAGCCGAGGCGTTACGCGCAAATTGGGGTAGAACAAGCAGTCGTGCCACCAGCTGCCATTTTGCCAGCGCGCTCTGAAACAGGGGTTTGGCCAGATCAACAGTAATGGTCATACTGGTGTTCCTGGGCTCCTCCTGTTCGCCATTGCCAAAAGCGGCACCTCCAGAGCGGCACCCAGATGCCGAACAAGAAAGCGGGAGGCGCCCATCCCATCAGTAGGGCCTGACACAGGAGACCCAATCATGAGCGAGATTAGCATCGGCACGGCCGTTCCCGATTTCGAGCTGCAAGCCACCAGCGGCAACACGCTGCGCTTATCCGAGCTGCGTGGCCGCAACGTGCTGCTCTACTTCTATCCGAAGGCAGACACGCCAGGCTGCACGCAGGAGGGGCAGGATTTTCGCGACCGGCACGACGAGCTCGCGGCAGCCAACACCACAATCCTTGGCGTCTCGCGCGATGGCTTGAAGGCGCAGCAGAGTTTTAAAGATAAGCACGGCTTCCCGTTTGAGCTGCTCTGCGACACGCAGCAGGAGCTTTGTGAGCGCTTCGGCGTGCTCAAGGAGAAGACTCGCTTCGGTCGCAAGGGCGTTGGGGTGGAGCGCAGCACATTTCTGATCGATGCAGCAGGCGTGCTGCGCCGGGAGTGGCGTGACGTCAAGGTCAGCGGCCATGCCGATGAGGCTTTGCAGGCCGCAAAAGCGCTCACCCAGTAATCAACGACTGAACTGATTGGCATGCCGACGAGATCCCGCGTTGGACCCCGGGTCTTTGTGCTCGATACCTCCGTACTGATGCACGACCCGAGCGCGCTGTTCCGCTTTCAGGAACATGACATCTACCTGCCAATGGCCGTGCTGCGCGCGCTCGATGCCGGCAAAAGGGGGCTCTCGGAGGACGCCCGCAATGTGCGTCAGGTGAGCCGCTTCCTGGATGACTTATTGGCGCAGGCCAGCTCGGAGGCGATCGAGCTGGGGTTGGCGCTCGCCAAGACGACCTTGCCTGGCGCCGCGGCCGGTGGCCGGCTTTATTTTCTACGCCAGGGCGAGCGCTATTCCCCGCGCGACGACGATGACATCCTGGCCGCTGCCCTGCAGCTACAAAAACGCCGGCCCGATGCCGCGGTGACCCTGGTGTCCAAGGACATCAATCTGCGCATTCAAGCCATGGTGCTAGGACTCAATGCCGAGGACTACTACAGCGACCAGGTGCTGGATGATGTGGACCTGCTCTATACGGGAACCTTACTCGTAAAGCCGGCCCGGATCGTCGCCCAGAGCGAGCGTGAGATCAAATTCCTGACCGAGCCCGGCGAGGGCTACCCGAATCTGTGCATCACCACCGAAGGCGCCCGCTTCGAGGGCATCGTCCACGAGATTGACTCACAACACATCCGCGCCCGTGCGGTAACCGATTACCGACCACAAGGCGAAACCGTGTGGGGCGTGCACGCACGCAATCCCGAGCAGAACTTCGCGCTCAACCTCCTGCTCGACTCCGAGGTGGATTTCGTCACTCTGCTCGGGGCCGCCGGTACAGGCAAGACGCTGCTTGCGCTCGCCGCCGGCCTCACGCAGACGCTCGAGGCACACCACTATCGGGAGATAATCATGACCCGCGCGACTGTGCCTATCGGCGAGGACATCGGCTTTCTCCCCGGTACGGAAGAAGAGAAGATGACGCCTTGGATGGGCGCGCTGATGGATAATCTCGAAGTGCTGGCACAGCCCGCGGGCACCACCCGCTGGGGCCAAGCCGCGACTCAGGATGTGCTGCAAAGCCGGATCAAGATCCGCTCGCTCAACTTCATGCGCGGGCGAACCTTCCTCAACCGCTATATCATCGTCGATGAAGCTCAGAACCTGACCGCGAAACAGTTGAAAACTCTGATCACCCGGGCGGGGCCAGGCACCAAGGTCGTCTGCCTCGGCAACGTGGCGCAAATCGATACACCCTACCTCACCGCAACGACATCCGGCTTGACCTATGTCGTCGACCGATTCCGGCGCTGGGCGCATGCCGGCCACATGACCTTGCAGCGCGGCGAGCGCTCACGGCTTGCCGACTTCGCGAGCGAGTCGCTGTAGGCGCAATCTGGCGCGGCGCTCGAAGCACACCCAGCTCCGCACCGACCCTCAGCGCTCCCCTGGCAAGCACCCACTACGATCTAACGTACCTTGTGCGCAGTTTGATTGCAGAACCCGGCTATGAACGGCCACTATATCGGCAAGTGCCGTAAGTTGAGGGCCAGTTGACATCCGCCCACCGCGTCGTGGGTGAATGCCAACAGGCTCTGGCAATGGAGACGCCTCATGCCGCGTCTGGAGCCCCATTTGCAGTTCAAGAACCGAGCAACCACCGAGAAGGTCTTGCGAGCTCTTACGCTCGTGCTTCTCTGCGTGTGCCTGGGGGCGCGCGCGGATCTGGATCTGTCGCTGCCGGACATCGGCGATCCCGCGAATCAGGTGATGACCCCCGCGGAGGAGCAGCAGATCGGTGAGCAGATGATGAATGAGGTGCGCCGACAACTCCCGATCGGCAAGGATCCGGAGATCAATGCCTACATCCAGGATCTGGGCTCGCGCCTCGCCTCTTATAGCGATGCCCCCGATTACAGTTACCACTTCTTCGTCGTAGATAGCCCACAGATCAACGCGTTTGCCATGCCCGGCGGCTATATCGGCGTCAATACCGGACTCATTAAGGCCACCCAGAGCGAGAGCCAGCTCGGGGCGGTGCTCGCCCACGAAATCGCCCACGTTACTCAGCGCCACTTGGCGCGGCAGCTGCTTCGTCAACGCGGCAGCGCCTGGCGCATGGCGGCGCTATTACTGGCCGGAATTCTGATCGGCACACAGAACCCACAGGCCGGCCAAGCCGCGACCATGTCGGCCATGGCCGGCATGATACACCAGCAGCTCGCCTATTCCCGCCAGGACGAGAGCGAGGCGGATCGGGTCGGAATGCAGATATTGGCCAGGGCTCACCTTAATCCCGAGGGAATGCCCCAGTTTTTCAGCCAATTGGCGGAGGCGACCCGCTACAGTGATGAGCCGCCGGTCTTTCTCAGCACCCATCCGCTCACCGAGAACCGTATTGCGGATGCACGCGCGCGTGCCCGTCAGCTCACAGGCGGCAGGATATTCGAGAGTGAAGTGTATGACCTCATGCGGGTGCGCCTGACGGTGATCGATGCCCGAGTCCCCCAGGATATGGTAAACACGTTCCAAGCCCGGCTCGAAAGCGGCGCCGACAAGCCATGGGCCGCTCGCTATGGACTGGCGCTGGCGCTGCAGCGCACGGGTGACTACGCACAGGCTCGCACGATTCTGCAGCGGCTGATCCATACCCACGGCGAGTACGCGCCCTATTACGTTGCCCTAGCCGAAACGGCCCGGGCCGCAAACAATCCCGATCAAGCCTTGCAGGCGGTGCGAGAGGGGCTGTCTTTATTCCCGGATGATTATGCCTTGCGTTTTCTTTATGTGGAAACGCTGCTGGCCAAAGGGCAAGCGAAGGAAGCTCAGCGCATTGCCACCGCCGCGGTCGCGCAGCGCCCGGAGGATGCCGATCTCTGGCAGCTCGCGGCCCGTGCCGCCGACAGCGCCGGCCAGCGCGCCCAAGCTCAATTGGCCATGGGTCATTACTACTACCTGCGTGGTGATATCCCAAGCGCCTTGGGCCAGATCGAGCACGTCCTTGCCAGCAGCGAGGCCAACGAATACCAAAAATCCCGCGCCACGGCCTTGCGCGCGCAGTGGCAGGCCGCGCTCGAGCGTCAGTCAGAGGACGCCGACTAACCGATCACACAGCGCCTATCTTACCTAGCGGATCATCTGCCAAGGAGCCCGGTGAAGCATGCAGCAGGAAAGTGAAACTCAGGCGGGACTGGCATGGGCTCAAAGCTTACAGCGTGCTCTTTTCGGCAATGGAGCGGCGCGGCAGGCGCTTGCGATCTTAATGGCTCCAGGCTGGTCGACGCTCGCTGCACTCGCCCAGGGCAACGAGCAAAGCGTGGCGCTGACCCGAGAGCTGCGGGAATCGATCGAGCGTCTGCGCGAGGAGGTCACACGGCCCGCCGAGGTCATCGAATCCCTGCTCGGCCTAGCTCGCCATCTGCTCCTATCAGATCCGCTAACGCTAGCCTTCCCGGCGAGCCTGCCATCGCAGATGCATCCCTCTCTCGGCCCGCTGCAGAAGCAGCACGCCCATCTGGATGCGCTGCAGCAGGCACTCAGCGATTACCACACGACGGCTTTGAACTACGCCCATGAGCTCGGCGAGCTATTCGAGGCCGCTCTGAGTGAATGTCAACGCGAGCTATCCGCCGGCGTGCAACCCGAGCCGAGCGCGCAGGCTGAACGCGAGCGGCACGATCGCTGGATGCAGGTAGCCGAGCGGAGCTATGAGCGCTTCCTGGGATCCGAAACGTATACGCAAGCCCTCGGCGCCTTGATAAATGCCTGGGCTGACGTGCGCCTTGCGCTGCGCCCTATAGTCGACGAGGTCTTGGTGCAGTTTGGATTACCGAGCGGGCGCGAAGTGGACGACATCGCGCTCCACCTCGATCGGCTGCGACACCAGCAGCGAGTCGATATCACACGACTGCAACACGAGATCACGAGCCTGCGCGCTGAGATCGCCACCCTGCGGCGCGATGGGCCGGGTCAGCCGCGCAAGGCCCGTTCCAGGCGGGGCAATCGCTTGTGAGCCGCGATACGCCCTCAGCGGACGATCTTCTCGAGCGGCAAAGCCGGCTTACCAGAGCGCTGCATCGGGCGCGAGAGCTACAGCCGGTAAGCGTTGGCAGCACACCCGCGCGGACCTTGCCGCATCAGGGCAAAGCCACGCTCTATCGCTATGGTCCTGAACAGGGTTTGCCGCTGCTCATTATCTACTCGCTGGTGAATCGGCCGTACATACTCGATCTGAGCCGCGAACGCTCTGTTATCGGTGCGCTAGTGCAGGGCGGTATCAGCGTCTATTTGCTGGACTGGGGCAATCCGGGCCCAATGGATCGCTTTCGGCGCCTCGATGACTATATCGAAGACGAGATTGACCGTGCGATGGACACAATCGCGCTGGAAAGTGTCAGCAAACCCGTTTCGGTGCTGGGTATCTGCCAGGGTGGAACGTTAGCCGTGTGCTATGCCGCTCTGCGAGCAGAGCGTGTGCGCAATCTGATCACTCTTGCCACACCGGTGGATTTTCAGACCCCGCAAGACACCCTCTATCGGCTGGTCCGCCATGTCGATACCGAGCGCCTGGTGCGGGTGATGGGCAATGTGCCCGCGGCCGCCCTCAACGCGGTGTTCACCAGCCTAAAACCTTTTCAGCTCTTCTGCCGACGTTACCTGGCGCTGGAAGATATGGACAATGATGATGAGGCGCTGCGGGCGTTTCTGCGCCTCGAGCGGTGGATGTATGACAGCCCGGACCAGGCGGGCGCGGCATTCGTCCAATTTACCCGCGATTTCTACCAGGCCAACGGCTTGGCCGCGGGTACACTGCGGCTCTGCGGCGAGGCCGTAAACCCGATCCGCTATACCGGCCCGTTGTTCAACGCCTATGCGGCCGCGGATCACCTGGTGCCGCCCGCGGCGGCAAAAGCATTGGCGAACTTGACAGGATCGGGCGATTATCGCGAAGCGGAGCTGCCCGGCGGTCATTTGAGCCTGTTCATCAGTCGGCGCGCCCACCGCGGCCTCTACCCCACATTGGTGGAATGGCTGCATCGGCATACCTGATTCAGGTGGCGCCGGCGATCGGCGTTATGGTGCGATGCAACAACGAAAATGCTTGCCAAGCGACCTCCGCGAACTACAATGCTGAAGGAGTCGCTTTTACACGACGCCGTGCACATGGGGCGGCTAAAAGAAAGCCCTCTCGAGCGAGAGGGCAAGACGAGGAGCAGGTTGGCTGGCTATACAGTGGCGTAAATACAACAAATAAGGCTTTCGTTGGGTTTCACGCAAAAGCGCTCCGACTCGCCAAGAGTTGGTATAGACGCTACAAAAACTCAACAAGAGGAGCGCTTTGCAATTCTGGGGAGACTCGATAGTCTCCCTTTTTTTTATCCCGCTAATGCCTCTATGCAAGGTAATATGGGCGCCTTCCTGGATTCTCAATGGATCATCGCTCACTCGTGCGCGGCACCAACGCCGAGCCAGTCGCTCACGCGCGGCTCAGAGCGCCCCGGGCATGAGCAGGAAGTGAGTCCGCGCCGTCGCCACCGTACGTTGTCCGGGAGCCTGCCATGCCACGATTCCCACGTTGGCGACCCGTTTACCCTGCCGGCGGACGTCGCAGCGCACGCACAGCTCCTCCGGGCGTCCGGGCCTCAAATAATCGATAGAAAAGTCAATTATCTTGGGTAGTCGAATGCTCTCTTGATTCCAGAGCAGGTGGACAATGGCCGCGTTCTCCATACAGGCACCGATTACACCGCCATGCAGCGCCGGCTGGTAAGGGTTGCCGAGGTTCTGGCGCTGAAAAGGCAGCCGGAAGAGTAAACCGTGCTCATCCTCGATGAATCGCATGCCGAGCAGCCTGGCATACGGAATCAGCTCTATGATCCGTTGGTGATCGCCCGCGCGCCGAGCGCTCTGCAGCAGGGCCACGAAATCGGTCATAGGGAACCCTCCGGGCTCGGCTCTTCGTGGGCTAGTCGCATGAAAGTGCTCATACTGCTTGCAATTGGTGAGTTCAGCGCATCTTGATAGACCACGCAGCGAACGAAGGCGATATGGTGAGTGAGCTTGTAGCACTGCGCCCGTGCCGTTATCGGCTGCTGGGGCCGCGCCGGTTGCAAATAATCGATGCGCAGATCCAGGGTAACGACCGCTTCCAGTGAATCCAGCGCCACGATTACCGCTGCTCCGCAGGTCTGATCCACCAGCGTCGTAATCACACCGCCGTGCACGACACCGGTATCGGGGTTGCCCACCAGCTCGGCTTTATAGGGAATTTGCGCCGTCAGGTGCTCATCCGTAACCTCGATGGGCTCTATGCCGAGCACGACGCTGTGCGGAATTGCCGCAAAAAATCGCTTGACCAATTCCAACCGGCGATCGGTATCCAAGCGCTCGCTCATTGATCGAACCTCCATTAAGGGCGACCTGCTCCTTCTCCGCTCCCGAGTGTCCGTGGAGTGCCCGCCGAGCACAGGCAATCCTTGATACACTTCATCTGTTGCCCACGGGTGGATTGCGCTCCATGCCGAGCGCTTCGCCAAGGATCAGCTTGACGCGCCGAGAGCAAAACTCAATGATCGCCGTATAAGCTATAAACACGCGGCCACTATGGCTGGGGAGGCCAAATGAGCGAGGTTTCCATTGAGAGCCGGATCCAGGCTGCCCTGGAACGCGACCGGGCCATCGACCTGCGGCGTTATCCCATCCAAGTGCACCACGGTGACGCCGTGCGCTTGGAGGGCACGGTAGCCGACATCGAAGTCAAACGCCGCGCCATTCAGATTGCTCATCGGATAGCGGGCAACGCGGGAATCGACGATCGACTTCGGCTCGATGTTGCGCGGCCGCGCCCAAACGATGAGCTGCGCCAAGCCGTAGCGGGCAGTCTGATGCAAGAGCCGGCATTCGTCGAGCTGCAACTGTTGGAAGAGCTCCCGGCGCATCCGGCCGAGGATTGGTTTCACGTCAGTGCTCACGCCGGCGTGGTGATGCTCGAGGGTGTCGTCGGCAGCTTATCCCACAGACGCTTGGCCGAGGTCTTGGCCTGGTGGACGCCAGGGACGGCGGACGTGGACAACCGCCTCCATGTGCAGCCGCCCGAAAGGGATAGCGACGATGAGATCGCCGATGTCATCCGAATAGTATTGGAGAAAGAACCGGCCTTCGATATCGCTCAGATCCAAATCGAGGTAGACGATCGCGTGGTATCCCTGCGCGGCTTGGTCCACAGCGAAGAGGAGCGGCGCATTGCGGCGTGGGACTGTTGGTGCATCCCGGGCGTTCATGATGTCCTGAATCAACTTGAGGTGGCAAAGTAATCGGATAGACGGCTCCCGCCAGCGCGCCCAAGTACGCCCATGCCGGGTTCTCTGGGCAAGGGACTTAGACAGCAATCACAGCGGAATCAGTTAGGACATCTAGAATGGCGTCAACGATCTTCACTTGGCTTTTTACCATACTCTGCTGCCTTTAAGCCCGGTGCTGATTGTCTGGTTGCTTTCTTGGGTTTCGAGCGAGAACGCTTAAAAGAGAAAGACGGTCTTCTCAGTTATCAGGGACGGCCAAGTCTTCTTTTACTGTACGGCACTGGCATCTGCTGCGATTGGGGACATCCAGAGGGCCCCTCCGGGATTCGAGCGTGGTCCATGGCTTACGGCATTGATCTTTATAATCGTTTTATCTACTGCGGCGTTCGCGGTTGCAGCGCATAATAAGGATACAGTCCACGAACGTCGGTTTGGCTGGAGTTCCGTCGGCGCCGCATTTGCAGCAACGTTGACGGTCTTAGTTTTTGAGTACAAGGCAAAATTATTATGGACACCGTGAAAGAGTCCGATAAACCGAGCCGGATGGTTGAAGACACTGTCGGAGCAACGGTCGGCGCGGCTACAGGTGCCGGAATCTCAACGCTGGTTGGCCTAGCTGCGCCCGCCGCCATGGCATTAGCAGTGCCGTGGGGTTTGATAATCGGTTCTATAGCGGGTGTCGCAATAAAAGAGCTTACCCGAAGAGCATACAGCTCCAAGCCGGCTGGCGATAAACCAGACAAGTCCTAAACCTTCCGCTGCAGCGGAGAGTCGCGGAGACGCAGCTGGGGTCACATGGCCGCTCCGCCCGCAACGGGCAATACCAATCCGGCATTCGTATGGCCGAACCCGATGCGCGCGACAGTACAGTAGCGCGAGCGACCGAACACGCAGGGCGTTCCATTCCCGGCACATGAGCCCGGCTCCGGACACAAGGCAGCGGCGCTGGATCCTCGCCGCGCTGATGGCCACCATGATGCTGGCGGCCATGGACATCACTATCGTCGCCACGGCGATTCCGCAGATCGTGAGCGATCTCGGCGGCTTCACGCGGTTTACTTGGCTGTTCTCCAGCTACCTGCTTGCACAGACGGTGACCATCCCGATCTATGGCAAGCTCTCGGACTTGCACGGCCGCAAGCCCGTACTGATCGGCGGTACGCTGATTTTCCTCATCGGGTCGGTTGCCTCGGCTATCTCATGGAGCATGATCGCGCTCATCGTCTTTCGCGGCCTGCAGGGGATCGGGGCAGGCGCTATCATGGCCACGGTCAACACCATTGCCGGGGATCTGTACTCAGTACGGGAGCGGGCTCGAATCCAAGGCTGGCTGTCGAGCGTATGGGCCGTTTCCGCGATTCTCGGTCCGACTCTGGGCGGCGCCTTCGCGCAGTACCTGTCGTGGCGCTGGATCTTTCTGATCAATCTGCCGATCGGCGCGGTGGCGATCACCCTAATCGGCCTGTTTCTGCGTGAGCAGGTGCCGCAACACCAGCACCGCATCGACTTCGCCGGCGCCGCCGCGGTGCTGCTCGCCGTAGGCACGCTGATCTTCGGCTTGCTTCAGGCCGGGCAGGCCTGGCCATGGCTATCGTGGCCGAGTCTCGCCGTATTCGCCGGCGCAGGCATTCTGATTACCCTTGCCGTGCGCATCGAGCGCCAAGCCGTGGAGCCGATCATCCCCGCCTGGCTGTGGAGCCGGCGCGTTCTTGCCAATACCAATCTCGCCATGGTGGGCATGGGGCTGATCATGATGGCGCCGATCACCTATCTGCCCATATTCGCGCAATCGGTGCTCGGGCTCGGCGCCATCGCGGCGGGCCTCTTGCTCGCCGCCATGAGCATCGGCTGGCCGGTCGCATCCAGCCTGTCCGGGCATCTGTATCTGCGCGTCGGATTCCGTAACACCGGGCTCTGCGGCGCCGTGCTTGTCGTCGGCGCGACAATCGGATTCCTCACCCTGCCCTACCCTGGGCCGGTATGGGCGCTGGTGCTCGATCAGGTGATACTCGGCGCCGGGTTCGGTCTGCTCGCCACGCCGCTACTGGTCGGCGTGCAATCGGCCGTGGCCTGGGAGCACCGTGGCGTGGTAACGAGCACCAACATGTTCTCGCGCTACCTCGGGCAAAGCCTGGGTGCGGCGATGTTCGGCGCCATTTTCAACGCCACCGTGGGCGCTCGGTTGGCGCGGGCGCCACTCGATCAACCGTTGCCGATCAAGATCAATGCGCTAACCGATCCCCTTCAAGGCCGCGAGATCGTCGGCGAGGCCGAGCAAACTCTCCAGCACGCGCTCTACGCGGCGATACATCACATCTACATCGGCGCGGCCATCGTTGCGCTGGTGGTGCTATTCCTCGTAGTACTCACGCCACGCCGTTTCCCCACTGCGCGGGCGCCGCAATCCGCCGCCGCCACGGCCCCGCAGGCAGCGACCAAAAGCACAAGACCCACGCGCTAGGCAGCGATCCGGACAGCAAAATCGTTAACCCAATACCAGCGGCCGACAATACAGACGATCGATTTGGCAACCCCCCCGCGCGCGGCAGGCTTTGCGCGCGATGCATGAACCGCTAAGCTGGTAGTAGTAGGGAGGCGCACCCCCTGCGCCCCTTTTGATTCTGGGAGTACGATCATGATCAAAGCACATGTGCGACATATCCTAGTGCCGGAAGAAGAGCGGTGCCGGGAGCTCAAAGAGCGCATCGAAAACGGCGAGGACTTCAGGGAGCTCGCCAATAGGTTCTCTCATTGCCCGTCGGGTCATAACGGCGGCGATCTGGGAGAATTCGGTGCGG
>JAKDMQ010000050.1 GCA_030452265.1 Nitrococcus sp. | reverse complement strand
AATGGTCCCCCCGGGCGTTTCATAGCAGCCGCGAGATTTCATACCCACGTAACGGTTCTCCACGATATCGGTTCGCCCGACGCCATGTTCCCCGCCCAGCGCGTTCAGCCGAGCCAGAAGTGTTGCCGGGCTGAGCCGCTCCGAGTCGATCGCGACCGGATCCCCCCGCTCAAAGGTCACATCTATCATGCGGGGCCGATCAGGGGCACGCTCCGCTGCCCTCGTCCAGCGCCACATGTCCTCCTGCGCCGGTGTCCAGGGGTCTTCCAAGACACCGCCCTCATAGGAGATATGGAGCAGGTTCGCATCCATCGAATAGGGCGAGCCGCCTCCCTCCTTTCTACCCTCGATCGGGATGCCGTGCTCTTCGGCATAAGCCAGCAACTTCTCGCGCGAGAGCAGATCCCATTCGCGCCATGGCGCGATCACCTTGATATCCGGATCGAGCCCGTAATAGCCGAGCTCGAAGCGAACCTGATCGTTGCCTTTACCGGTCGCTCCGTGCGCAACCGCATCGGCGCCGGTCTCATGGGCGATCTGCACTTGGCGCTTGGCGATCAATGGGCGCGCAATCGAGGTGCCGAGCAGGTACTCTCCTTCGTAGAGAGCATTGGCGCGAAACATCGGAAAGACGAAATCGCGCACGAGCTCCTCGCGCAAATCCTCGATATAGATCTGCTCGATGCCGAACGCTTTGGCCTTCTCGCGGGCAGGCTCCAGCTCCTCGCCCTGACCGAGATCAGCCGTGAATGTGACCACCTCACAGCCATAGGTCTCCACCAGCCAATGCAGTATCACAGAGGTGTCCAAGCCGCCCGAGTAGGCGAGCACGACCTTCTTTACGTCACTCATAAACTCATCCGATCGAACTGATGCACGCAGAAGCAATGCCGCGCAGGGACGGCACACTGACAATCGCAATGCGAGAATTAGTGAGTATTGCCGTGCCATCATCCTGGCTCATCTTGGATAAATCAAGGCAGCACGCGCATTCTATAATGATTCCTTGCCGCCAAGAGAAAAGCCGCGCCATGGCCGATGAGATTATCCTGAACCGTCCGGACGATTGGCATTTGCATCTGCGCGACGGCGCGATGCTCGCCGCGACCGTCCCATGCAGCGCCCGCTCATTTGGCCGCGCGATCATCATGCCAAACCTCAATCCGCCGATCCTCACCGCGCGGCAAGCTTTGGACTACCGAGCTCGTATCTTGCGGCACGTACCAGCGCAGAGCGCCTTCGAGCCCTTGATGACACTCTACCTGACTGAAGAAACCAGCGCCCCCGAGATCGAGCGTGCCGCTGCGGCGAGCGCGATCGCCGCGGTCAAGCTCTACCCCGCCAACGCTACCACGTACTCCGAGGCGGGGGTGAGCGACTGGCGGCGCTGCGACGAGGCGCTCGCTAGCATACAAGAGCAAGGGCTGCCGCTGCTCGTCCATGGCGAGGCCATCACACCCGGCATCGATATCTTCGACCGAGAAGCGGTCTTTCTCGAGCGAGAATTGGGGCCGCTGATGAATCGCTATCCGCAGCTTAAAGTCGTGCTCGAGCATGTTACGACAGCGGCGGCGGTCGAGCTCGTGCGCCAGGCGCCGCCGCGGCTGGCCGCCACGATTACGGCTCATCACCTGCTGCTCAATCGCAACGATCTTCTGCTTGGCGGCCTGCGCCCGCATCATTATTGTCTGCCCATACTCAAGCGCGAGAGCGATCGTGAGGCGCTCCTAGCAGCAGCCAGCTCGGGCTCGCCGAAGTTCTTCCTCGGCACCGATAGCGCCCCGCATGGGCGCTCGAGCAAGGAGAGTGCCTGTGGCTGCGCGGGCATCTTTACCGCACCGGCGGCACTCGAGCTCTACGCCGAGGCCTTCGAGCAGGCAGGCTGCCTGAAACGTCTGGAGGGATTCGCAAGCCATTTCGGAGCGGACTTTTATGGTTTGCCGCGCAACACCACCTGCGTTCGGCTGCGCCGTGAAACCTGGTCGCTGCCGGCAAGCTATCCTCATGGGCGGGATGCCATCGTGCCCCTGCGAGCAGCGAGCCCTCTTCAGTGGCGGCTAATCACCTGAGGCTGGGCGCAAAACCGTGGTCTGAGCGCATGCCCACCATGGGCCGAATGCTCTCTGGTGCATAATATGATTTCTCAATACGCCCCCACTCATGTCATCTAGCGAGTCTATGCGCGTTCCACCTGGCGGTTTGGAGTATGGTTGCAAGTTGGAGATGGTATTCCTCCATTAAGTGCCGCGTCCGCGCGGCTGATGATACCTACGCCTTGGTCGGACAGGCCGCGCAGGTGTCGTTTTGCCTGTCCCAAGAAGAACCTTCAACAAGGGACAATGCAATATGGAAGCCGATTCTTGCCATCGCGCTGGGTGCGGGGCTCGGTGGGGTTCTTCGATGGGGTCTTGGATTAAAACTCAACAGCCTGTTCCCCACGGTGCCGCTCGGTACTTTGTCGGCCAACCTGGTCGCCGGCTACATCGTTGGTTTCGCGGTGGCCTGTTTCGCGCAGCTACCTGGCGTCGCGCCGGAGTGGCGGCTGTTCATTATCACCGGTCTATGCGGCGGTCTTTCCACCTTCTCGACGTTCTCCGCTGAAGTGGTGACGCTCCTTCAGGGAGGACGGTTAGCATGGGCGATAGGTGCCAGCCATTAGCATTCACGTAACCGGCTCACTGATGATGACGTTGGCGGGCATGGCCACTTGGTATTGGATCAGCCCGCATTAGAGAGAGGCGAGATGAACGGCTACCAAATCACCTTCTTTACCCAGCAGGGCCGTCGCCATCGCGGCAAACCGATAGCCAATTGGCTCATGCATCTCGCTGACGAATTGGATTTGCAAGGGGCTACCGTTATCCCCGCCAGCGCGGGTGTAGGGTACCACCATCGCATCCACTCGGCGCACTTTTTTGAGTTGGCGGATCAGCCAATATCTATTGTGATTGTCACCAGCGACGAAGAGGCTGTGCGATTATTCGAACGACTACGTGCTGAACGGGTGCGGCTTTTTTATGTCAAGACCGCTGTCGAATTTGGCCTGCTGGGAGACGACAGTGAGGGCTGAGTTAATCTGGAGGACACACTGCTTTATCTATTGTCTGACTCCGATCAGTGGTTGCGTGCCCTGAATCGTGCGCCTAACATTGGAGCATGCGTCGATCCCATCTGGTGGCGGCAGGGGGTCTGCCATCCGCTGGTGGGTTCAGCTTTGGCCCTCGAGTTGGGATTGCACCCGCACACTGCTTCGCCAGCGCAGGATAAACCGTGGATACCCGCAACGACCAGGATCAGGTTGCAGCCTCTGGCATCGTCAGTCGCTTTAGAAGCTTTTTGCCCGTCGTAGTGGATATCGAAACGGGTGGCCTGAACTCGGGAACGGACGCCGTGCTCCAGCTCGCCGCGGTGATCGTGCGCATGGACGAGGCTAACCGGATGTTTCCGGCCGGGACCTATTCCACACACGTCGAGCCCTTCGACGGTGCCAACATCGACCCGAAATCCTTGGAGCTCAACCGAATCGATCCGGATCACCCGCTGCGGATGGCCAAGCCCGAAGCCGAAGCCCTGCAGTACATCTTTCGGCCGATCCGCCGAGAAATCCGTGAAACGGGCTGTACCCGCGCGATTTTGGTGGGTCACAATAGTTGGTTCGACTTGTGCTTTCTCAATGCCGCCGTGGGCCGCACAGGCATCCGCCGCAACCCGTTTCACCCGTTCAGTAGCTTCGATACGGCCACGCTCGGCGGGCTCGCCTTCGGTCAAACAGTGCTCGCGCGCGCGGTCAAAGCCAGCGGCGCAAGCTGGGACGGGCGCGAAGCGCATTCAGCCATCTATGACGCCGAAAAGACGGCCGAGCTCTTCTGCGCCATCGTCAACCGCTGGGATGAGCTCAACGGTTTCCCCGAATACACGGCGTTGACCTGACGGCTTCCTTTGAGCGCCTGCCCATGCGCTGGGCGGAACAACCCGCGGCCGCAACCCAGAACCTGCGGCGAATCCCGAGAGCGGGCCGCCATCGCATGCGCAGCGACATCACCCAAAAGCGCCGCAGGTCACAGCGCGAATGTAGATCGCTAATACCCACCGCCGCATCGCCCGATATACTTAATATTAAGCCCATGCGCCGAGGGTGCGTTGCAATGAGATCACGGTATCCTATTGTTCTTGCTTTTTGGCTATTGGTGGGCTGCACCAGCTATCAGGTTGTGCGGATACCCGTAAGGGATGCAGGGCTCTATCCGGTTTCTCAGACGCTCGATGCTATCAGCGTGGGTATTGACCCCATCAAGGATGGCGAACGCGCTGCTCGCTATTTCGGGATCGATCTGCTCGAACGAAACATTATGCCGGTGGTGATCACGATATCTAATCACGGCACGTCACGCGCCGGGGTAAACCCCGCCAATATTCTGCTCCGCCGGGGTAACAATGTCGTCGACCCGCTACCGATCGAGCACATCATCAGCAAGGCGACCGTTTGGCGCATGAGCGAGGAGACGGCAACGCAGGTCAAACATTATCTGCGTAACTTGGCCTTTCAGGATCGGGTGTTGATGCCCGGCGACACCTACCAGGGGGTGCTTTTCTTCCCGCTGAGACAGGAAAGCGACACGGCGGAGAGCGGCTTTACCGTACTCTATCCGTTTTCGGGTTACCTGATGAAGCTGGCGGTTGTGGTGACCGATCTCGGCGAGCGCAAACGCTACCGTTTTGGGCCGTTCAGTATAAAGCGACCCTATCCTTGGCAGCGCTAAACGCTACAGGGGCGCTTTGCGCCCCTGTGTTTAGCCCGCGAGCTCTTGGAATGCTCCTGTGCTCGCCACTGTGCGGCGCCCAGGACTATCCCGCTTTGCTAGCAGCGTTTTGCAGGTGCTGCTTCAGCTCGCCACTCTGGTACATCTCCATGATGATATCGCAGCCACCAAGCAGCTCACCATTGACATAGAGCTGCGGAATGGTCGGCCAGTTACCGAATTCCTTGATCCCCTGCCGAATCCCCTCATTTTCGAGGACATTGACCGTGGCATACTCTATACCGTAGCTATCCAGGGCCTGAACTGTGCGCATTGAGAAGCCACACTCCGGGAACTGGCGGGTACCCTTCATGTAGAGAAGAATCGGGTTGTCCTCGACCTGCTTGCGGATTGTCTCTTGCACGTTACTCATTGGAATCACCTCGGCGCGCCTGCGGCCGCCGTCAACAGCCAATGGATTTACTAAGCGTAATTATACTGCGCGGCCTAGCTTACAGCAATGCGCTCTGCTAAGAACTTTGACGTTACCGTGGCGCCGATCGCTAGGGCGTCGTACTATCTGCATGGAGATGCGCGCAGGAGTCAAGAACCACGAGGCGTGCAGGTTCGCTAGTGCCCACCACCCGGCTCGAAATGTTTACCGACGGCGTGATCGCGATCCTGATCACGATCATGGTGCTCGAGTTCAAGACGCCGCATGAGGCGAGCCTCGCCGCTCTGCGTCCGCTCGTTCCGATGCTTCTCAGTTATCTGTTGAGCTTCGTCTTCCTCGGAATCTATTGGACCAACCACCATCACCTGATGCACATCACCGAGTGCGTGAGCGGCAGCGTGCTGTGGGCCAATCTCCACCTGCTGTTCTGGCTCTCACTGGTTCCATTCACCACGGCGTGGATGGGCGAGCACTACCACGAAGCGATTCCTGTCGCGACCTACGGCATGGTTCAGCTCGGCGCGGGCCTGGCGTGGACCATCCTGTACATTAGACTCACGCGGCAGCCGGCCAACGTGAAATTGCGCGAGTCGGTGGGCCCCCACTGGAAAGCGCATTTGTCGCACGGCGCATACCTCACCGCGCTGCCGATCGCGTTTTTTGTCGCACCGATGCTATCGATCGGCATCTATGTGGCAGTGGCGCTGGCCTGGGTGGTGCCCTACCGCCGCATCGAGTCGAAGGTCTATCGCTAGACGGACGGATGGTAGCCGGGGGCGAACAAGGATTTGCAGCCTTTGCCACTCACTGTGCCCGGGCCACCGCCAGTGATCTGCCTTGCCACATCCGTGGCCGCAGACTATCTGAGCACCACGGCCATGTTCAGCGGGCGTTTGGAAGACAGTGCCAGTGAGGCAATGGTCGGGCGGTGATGGGCGCAAGGGTGCATTCAAGGTACACTCTCGCGCATACGCCAGCGGTGCCGATAACGCGAGACGCTGCGCTCGGCATCGGTTCTACAAATCGAGGCATCAGATTGAGAGGATCTACTGATATGGCACTCCCGATATCGCTACGGCACCTTGTAACTGAAGTCGAAGCCTTGCAAGAGGGATGGACAATCTATCTCAATCGCAAAACCGGCGGGCTGATGACTATAACGGACAGGGAAGCGCGCATAGCGCTCAATGAAGAGCAAGCCAGCGAGCTCGCCGACTGGCTGATGGAGGACTTTCTGCCGAAGGTAAAAGAGGTGGTGACCTCGGATGACTACGTCGTTCTACCGAGCAAGACGAGCGTCGAGTTCTCGGTAATGGATAGCTATTGCGACGCGGTTGATGACGAGCAATTCCGCGAGAGTCTGCGCAATGCGATTCGCGGGCAAGAAGGCCCGGCCCGCTTCAATGACCTGATCGAGGCCAAGGGCGCCGGAGAGGAGTGGGAACTATTCAAGACCGAGGCGGTGAAAAACTTGGTCGCGCAATTCCTGGACTCCCACGAAATCAGCTATGTGGAATCGAAAAGTCCTGCCTGAGCTTTGAGTGAGCGGTTTCCGGCTATGACGGAACGTGTCCAGATCGGCGGGCTGCAAGTCGCCAAATCGCTCCATGATTTCATCGCGCAGGAGGTGGCGCCCGGACTCAGCCTCGATTCGGAAGGGATATGGGCGGCTCTAGCAAGGATAGTCGCCGACCTGGGCCCGCGAAACCGCGAGCTGCTCGCTGAGCGCGACGATCTGCAGGCCAAGATCAATGCCTGGCACAAAGAGCACCAGGGGTGGCCACACGATCACGAAGCGTATAGGCGGTTCCTGGAGAAAATAGGCTATCTGCTGCCGGAAGTGGCGGATTTTCGGGTCAGTACCGCCGATGTCGACCCGGAGATCGCGCACATCGCCGGCCCTCAGCTCGTCGTGCCGATGAGCAATGCACGCTATGCGCTCAATGCCGCCAATGCGCGCTGGGGCAGTTTGTATGATGCGCTCTACGGCACCGATGTCATACCAGAGGAGGGTGGTGCCGCGCGCGGCGCGCGCTACAATCCGCGGCGTGGTCGCAAGGTTATGGCCTATGCCGGCGATCTTCTCGACGAGATAGCGCCGTTAGCGCACGGCAGTCACCGAGAGGCGACCGGCTATGCCTTGCGTGACGAGGATGGCGGCAAGCGGCTAGTGGTCAAGCTCGGCGCGGCGGCTGATACTGGATTGCAGCAGCCAGAGCTGTTCGTGGGCTACGTCGGCGATCCAGGCGAGCCCGCTATCGTGCTACTGCGCCACCACGGAGTGCATCTGGAAATCCGGATGGACCGAGACGATCCCATAGGACGCGAGCATGCCGCCGGCGTGAAGGATCTCGTTTTAGAATCCGCCCTGACGACTGTCCAGGACTGCGAGGATGCCGTCGCCGCGGTGGATGCCGAGGACAAGACGCTGCTCTATCGCAATTGGCTCGGGCTGATGAGAGGAGACCTCGAGGCATCGTTTGAGAAATCGGGCCGGACAATCCGGCGCCGCCTGCATGCGGATCGCCGCTACACGACGCCACGAGGCGGCGCGCTGAGCCTACCCGGGCGCAGCCTGATGCTGGTGCGCAACGTGGGGCATCTGATGCACACCGATGCGGTGCTCGATCGCGACGGCGCCGAGATTCCGGAAGGCTTTCTAGACGCCATGGCGACTTCGCTCATCGCCGTCTACGACTTGCGCGGAACGGGGCGTTACGTCAACAGCCGGGCCGGCAGCGTGTACATCGTCAAGCCGAAAATGCACGGACCGGCAGAGGTTGCGCTGACCTGTGAGCTCTTCAACCGCATAGAAGATGCCATTGGCCTTAAACGCAACACGCTCAAGCTCGGGGTAATGGACGAGGAGCGGCGTACCAGCCTCAATTTGAAACCATGCATCCGCGCCGCCAGCGAGCGCATCATCTTTATCAACACGGGGTTCCTGGATCGCACGGGCGATGAGATCCACACCAGCATGGAAGCGGGCGCCGTGATTCGCAAGGGGGATATGAAGCACGCGACTTGGCTACGAGCCTACGAAGACTGGAGTGTGGCGATCGGCCTGGAGGTTGGACTGCGCGGCAGGGCTCAGATCGGCAAAGGCATGTGGACCAAACCGGATCAGATGGCCGCCATGCTCGCGACGAAGATCGAGCACCCGCTCGCGGGCGCGAGCTGTGCGTGGGTTGCCTCGCCCACGGCCGCAACGTTGCACGCCATCCACTATCATCGGGTGAATGTGCCGCGCCGACAGGCGGCGCTGGCCGCACGGCCGCGTCCCGAGCTGGATGACCTCCTGAAATTACCGCTACTCGGCGAGGAGACGCTCACCGATGCGGCAATCCAGGAGGAGCTGGATAACAACTGCCAAGGTATCCTCGGTTATGTGGTGCGCTGGATAGATCAGGGTATCGGCTCATCGAAGGTGCCGGACATTCAAAGCGTCGGGCTAATGGAAGATCGCGCCACACTGCGTATCTCGAGCCAGCATATCGCCAATTGGCTGTACCATGGCATCTGCTCGGAGGGACAGGTGCGGGAAACCTTGCAGCGTATGGCGCAAATCGTGGACCGCCAGAACACCGGCGCCCCGAGCTATCGGCCCTTGGCGCCGGATTTTGCCACCAATATCGCCGTACAAGCGGCCTGCGACTTGATCTTCAAGGGCCGGCAGCATCCCAACGGTTATACCGAGCCGGTGCTGCACCGCCGCCGCCGTGAGGTCAAGCGCCAAACCGGCTGCTAACCGAACCGGACCAAACGAATCCTCAAGTGTATTTTCCACGCATTGACGCTGCGACATCGGATGCGGTCGCTACAATACCGTGGCTAGCACGATGAACCAAGTGGGAACCGGCTGGCCCGTCACGCCGATCCAGATCATATAGGCGGTAAAGACAATGCCGCCCAAAAAGGCTCCCATGGCGAGGGATCTGCTCACCTGGCGATTCCTCTGCGATGGTTTTGCCATTTGCCCTCCAAGCGCTCGCTGGGAATTCATCGGTATGTTACCTCACCCGCACGGTTCAAAGGCAACCAGCGCAAAGCCCGCGGGTAGTTGGCTTTGCCGGCGCGGTTTCATGATCGGCGCGGCGACAGATGAGTGCCGCGGTCGCGAAGCCGTGCTTCCGACGCGGGATCGAGGCCCGTGATGGACTGCGTTATGTGCCCCCATCGTCTCAGGGGCAAACGCGCCTCACGTTGCGCGGTCTAGTTTGGCGAGCTCCCTGAGCACATAGTGCAGGATGCCGCCGCGACGATAATAATCCCACTCGGTGGGGGTATCAATTCGCACCGGCGCATCGAATTCAGTGGCCGCGCCGGCGCCGAAATCTTTGCCGGCCGGCACCGCCAGCGCTATTTCTGCATCCCGGTCGTGCTGCGCGGCATCGACAATGCTCATCTGGGTCCCGGATGGAAAACAGCGCCTCGATGTCCGACTCGCCAAGCCACTGCGCTTTGAGCTGGCATATGTCCGGCTATCAGCATCCGATCGAATCAGGATGTGGCCTGTTGGCGGTGAGCTTCGGCAATGAGGCGGTTACGAAAGAAGATGAGCCGCAGCCGGTTGCCACCCGCGTGGCGCCAAAGACTCGCGGCGCGGATAGCGGAAAGCAGCAGCGCTCGGATCAGGGCGGCGTTGCGTGGATCATCCAGATAGGCGCGCTCCCCGCTGATGATGACAGGCGGGCGAATCGAGCTGACCTTCTCCGTGTAGAGACCGCCCAGATTTCGGATCACGTTGTCATGCAGGGCGCTGAAGTATGTCGCCTGCGCGGCGGCGCGGCGCACACCCTCGATCACCCCCTGAAGGCGCGCGCGAGCGGAGGTGAGCTTGCGCTCCAGATGCAGGACGGACACCAGATAGCGGGTGAGCTGCACTTCACTGGGCTGCGTCAAATGATCCGCGAGCAAATCCAGCCCGGGGGCCAATCGGTCGCGCCCGCCATAGAGTGCGGCCATATCGCCCTGATAGGTTCCCAGCAGCGCACGGATGCAAGGCTCGGCGCGCTGCGGATCGCAACGCCCATGCATGGCGATCTGCCGCACCTGCGCCAACGCTTGAACCATTCCCGCCAAGGCGAGTACTCGTTCGCGATTACGCGATTTCATGCCGTCTCTCCAAGGCATGCTCGGTGAACGACCGTTCAATAACTCCGCCACCGAGACACTCCTCGTCGCTATAGAATACCACCGACTGGCCCGGCGCTAGCGCCCGCTGCGGTTGATCGAACAGGACGCGAGCGCGATCGGCGCTACTGGTCTCCACCACGCAGCTCTGGGAGCCTTGGCGATAGCGCGTTTTGGCGGAGCAGCGCAGTGGCGTGCGCGGCGAGCGTCCTGCTACCCAGCACAGATCGGCTGCCTCCAGCCCCGTGCTCATCAGCAGCGGATGCTCATGCCCCTGGGCAACGATGAGGCGGTTGCCGGCCAATTCCTTGCCGACCACATACCAAGGCCTGCCCGAGTGTCCCGCGCGTCCCCCAATTTCAAGCCCTTGGCGCTGACCGAGCGTATAGAAGCTCACTCCCTGATGCTGGCCGATGACGACCCCTTGCGGCGTTTCGATAGGGCCCGGGCGGGGCTCGATATAACGGCTCAGGAAAGGTCGAAAATCGCGCTCGCCGATAAAGCAGATGCCCGTGCTGTCCTTGCGGTCGAAATTATCGAAGCCGGCTTGCTCGGCAAGGGCGCGCACTTCGGCTTTGACCTGGTCACCAAGCGGGAACGTGGCACGTGCAAGCTGGTGCTGTCCCAAAGTATAGAGGAAGTAGCTTTGGTCTTTGGCCGTATCCTTGGCCATAAATAGGTGATGCGCACCGTTGCGCTCGATATTGCGCGCATAATGGCCCGTAGCGATGCGCTCCGCGCCCAGGCGTTGCGCATAGTGGAGGAATGCGCGGAATTTGATTCGCCGATTGCATAGCACGTCCGGGTTGGGTGTGCGCCCGCAACGATACTCACGCAGGCAGTGGTCGAAGACTTCTGCTCGGTACTCGCGCACGAAGCTCACCATATGAAGCGGCACCTCGAGCTGATCGCATACCTGCCTGGCGCAGGCGAGATCCTGCTCAGCGCTGCAATGCGTCGCGCTGTCGCCGTCTTCCCAGTTGCGCATGAAAAGGCCCTGCACCTCGTGGCCTTGCTCGCGCAGCAGCAGTGCTGCAACGGCCGAATCAACCCCGCCGGAAAGGCCGACGATGTAGCGCCTGTGGTGATCCATTGTCAGCTCGGATGCATAGTGCGCTCAAAGCGGTGCACAGGATGTATCTATACGTTCATTCTAGTATAAATTCCGCGCGTATAAATCCCGCACGGCTCCCGCGTGCCTGCGCCTATTTCAGATCGCGCAGCAGCTCCAGCGGATAACGCCGGCCGGCCAGGTAATCCGTGGTGGACTCGAGCACCAGAGGGCTGCGTAGCCGTTTGGCCGCCGCTGCGAGCTCGTCGCAGGTCAGCCAGCGCGTGCAATGGATGCCCTTATCGAGCGGTCGGTACGGATCGTGAGCGAGGGCGCGAGCGGCAAAAGTCACCCGCAGAAAGGTCTTGCTGCAATTCGGATGCGGCCAGCGATAGATCCCGATCAGAGCGATCCCCTCCACGTCCCAACCGGTCTCCTCGCGGGTTTCACGCACCATTGCCTCGAGCAGGCTCTCGCCCGGTTCGAGGTGCCCTGCGGGCTGGTTCAGAACCCGGCGTCCCTCGGCGGTCTCCTCTACCATCAGAAAACGGCTCTCACGCTCGACTACCGCTGCGACGGTCACGTGCGGTTTCCATACAGCCTCGCGTACGGTCATTGTCAACCTCGGTTTTATCTCTCGTCCGCGGCGACAAATACGCCGGCATGAGGAAGCGCACCGGCTGTTGACTGGACATCGCCGCCCGCGTGGCGCTCGGGCTGCATGAGCTCGATGAGCCGCTTGGCCTGGAGCGAGAGGAACTCGCTACGGCGCAGCATAACGCCGTAGGTCCGTTTTGGAAAAACATGCAATGAATTCGGTTGTCGAATGGTGCAGCGCGGCATTAGACTTTAGAGGTCGTTCACATGCTACTGCAATGAACGCGCTTATATTCGAGCCTAGCATGTGATGCGAATAAACCCTGATTACAGAGCGAATCGGGGTGGCCGTGAAACCCGCATGGCCGTGGACGCCGGTTTTGCCAAAGCCGGGCCGGCACGGTGGTTTGCGGTACCAGTGGTCTCCAGGGTTTCTAGCGGAACCGGGAGAAGCATTGGGTGGTCAGCGTGGATCTCTACCGCGCAATCCCGCGGGAAGAGCTCGAGGTGTCTGCGCCGAACTCGGTGAGGAGCACATGGCGGCCGATCAGGAGGGGCGAACTGCCCGACTGATGGAGGAAATCTCCACGCGAGACGCTTTGGATGGAATGGTTCACTCGGCTGAGTTTGCAACACCTAGCTCTGATAGGGAGACACGAGATGCGAGACGACAAAACGGCTATCGAACAACTCGAGCGGGATTGGGCGCAGAGCTCGCGTTGGCGGGACGTGGTCCGTGGCTATAGCGCCGAAGACGTGGTGCGGCTGCGCGGCACGGTAGCGATCGAGCACACACTGGCGCGGCGCGGAGCCGAGAAGCTCTGGCACCTGATCCACGACGAGCCCTTCGTCAGCGCCTTGGGCGCGCTCACCGGCAATCAAGCGGTGCAGCAGGTGAAGGCCGGCCTGCAGGCGATCTATCTTTCCGGTTGGCAGGTCGCGGCTGATGCCAACCTCGGCTACACGACGTATCCGGATCAGTCCCTGTATCCCGCGAATTCGGTGCCGACCGTGGTGCGCCAGATCAACAACGCGTTACTGCGCGCCGATCAGATTCATCACTGCGAAGGCGATCGCGCCATCGACTGGATGGCCCCCATTCTGGCTGACGCCGAGGCCGGCTTCGGTGGCGTGCTCAATGCCTTCGAGCTGATGCGCGGCATGATCGAGGCCGGGGCCGGCGGTGTGCATTTCGAGGATCAAATGGCGGCGGTCAAGAAATGCGGCCACATGGGCGGCAAGGTATTGGTGCCGACCCAAGAGGCCGTCCAGAAACTCATTGCGGCACGACTCATGGCCGACGTCATGGGGGTTCCGACTGTGTTGGTCGCGCGCACGGATGCGCTTGGCGGCAGCCTGCTTACCACCGATGCCGACGAGCGCGACAAGGCATTCTTGACCGGCGAGCGGACCAGAGAAGGATTCTTTCGCACCGAGGCCGGGCCGGCGCAGGCCATCGCCCGTGGTAAGAGCTATGCACCCTATGCGGACCTGGTTTGGTGTGAGACCGACAAGCCCGATCTGCAGTTCGCCAGTCAGTTCGCCGAGGCGATTCGCGAGGATTATCCCGGCAAGCTGTTGGCTTATAACTGCTCGCCGTCATTCAACTGGCGGCAGAACCTGGATGATGCGACGATTGCTAAGTTCCAGCGCGAGCTGGGTGCGATGGGTTACAAGTTCCAGTTCGTTACCCTCGCTGGTTTTCATACCCTGAACTACGGTATGTTCCGTCTAGCGAAGGATTACATGGAGCGGCAAATGCCGGCTTATGTAGAGCTGCAGGAGGCGGAGCTCGCCGCTGAGCGCGCGGGCTATACGGCCACCCGTCACCAACGCGAGGTAGGCGCGGGTTATTTCGATGAGGTAACCAAGGTGATCCAGGGTGGCGAGTCCTCGCTCACCGCCCTGAGCGGCTCCACGGAGGAGTCCCAGTTCCGGGTCGCACGCTAGCGCTCGGCGCTCCGGTTCGGTGATCAGCGCAAACCGGGGCCTAGTGCCCCGGTTTGCGGTTGTGTCGAAAGCGAGAGACTTATTGGTATGGATCCGCGGGGTCTTTTACAATGAGAGGCGAGGCCCCAAATAGTAAGTCTGGGTAGGTAGATTGGCGGTCATGCCATGAGTCGTGAAAAAGACACCCGGCGCGAAGGCGACCTTTCCGTCAAGGAGGCGAAGCCCCAGGTCAAACGCCCACCGCTTTACCGCGTGGTGTTGCTCAACGATGACTACACTCCCATGGAGTTCGTCGTGGAGGTATTGCAGATGTTCTTCCATATGGACCGTGGCAAGGCGACTCAAATCATGCTCCACGTCCATACGCGTGGCAAGGGTGTCTGCGGCGTGTACAACCGGGACGTAGCGGAGACCAAGGTGGATCTGGTCAACGAATACTCACGCCAACACGATCATCCACTGATGTGCACGATGGAGCCGATCTGAGCGAGTTGGAACTCAATTTTGCACCTGCAGTCCAACAGAGCGGGTGCTCCGTGAACGCGTTGCAACCAGGTGAAGGCGCATGCTGAGTAAAGAGCTTGAGTTCACGCTGAATCTTGCCTTCAAGGAGGCAAGGGAGAAGCGCCACGAATTTCTGACCGTGGAGCACCTACTGCTGGCGCTGACGGACAATCCGGCGGCTCTGAATGTCTTGCGTGCCTGTGGTGCGAATTTGGACCAGCTGCGCCGGGATCTCGAGGGCTTTCTGGATGAGACGACCCCGGTCCTGCCGCCCAATGACACCCGTGAGACCCAGCCAACGCTAGGGTTTCAGCGCGTGTTGCAACGGTCCATCCTGCACGTGCAGTCCTCAGGGAGGAAGGAGGTCACCGGCGCAAATGTGCTGATAGCCATATTCAGCGAGCAGGAGTCGCAGGCGGTTTACTTCCTGCACAAGCAGAACATATCCCGCTTGGACACGGTGAACTTCCTCTCGCACGGGATATCGAAGGTGCCGGGCGAAGGTGATGACACCGAACCCGGTGGCGCGCCGCAAGACGACGAGGAAACGACAACAGAGCCAGGCTCACGCAAGCCGCTCGAGAGCTTCGCCACGGACCTCAACGCCAAGGCTGAGCGCGGCGAGATCGATCCCTTGATTGGCCGGCGCAACGAGATCGAGCGCACGATTCAGGTTCTCTGCCGACGGCGCAAGAACAATCCGCTGTTCGTCGGTGAGGCCGGGGTCGGTAAAACGGCAATCGCGGAAGGGCTTGCCAAGATGATCGTCGACGGACAGGTTCCCGACGTGCTCAAGGACGGGCGCATTTACTGTCTCGATCTGGGTGCCGTCGTCGCGGGCACCAAATACCGTGGCGACTTCGAAAAGCGCCTCAAGGGAGTGCTTGCGCAGCTCAAGCGCGAGAAAAACGCGATTCTCTTCATCGATGAGATTCATACCGTAATCGGCGCGGGCTCGGCTTCCGGTGGCGTGATGGATGCCTCCAACCTGATCAAGCCGATGCTGGCGAGCGGCGAGATCAAGTGCATCGGCTCGACCACTTACCAGGAGTATCGGGGTGTCTTCGAGAAGGACCGCGCGCTCGCCCGGCGCTTTCAGAAGATCGATATTTCCGAGCCCAGCATTGAAGAGACGATATTGATTCTGCGCGGTCTCAAGGAGCGCTTCGAAGCGCATCACGGCGTGCGCTACACCCAACCCGCGCTCGAGTCCGCGGCCGGGCTTGCGGCGAAGCACATCACCGATCGGCGGCTACCGGACAAGGCCATCGATGTGATCGACGAAGCCGGCGCCAGACTGCGACTGCTGCCGCCGTCGAAGCGGCGCAAGACCGTCAACGTTGCCGACGTCGAGACCATCATCGCCAAGATGGCGCGGATACCACCGCGGCGGGTTTCCAGCTCGGACATGCGCTTGCTGGAGAACCTCGAACTGGATCTCAAGCGGGTTATCTTCGGCCAGGATCAAGCCATCGACAACTTGGCAACGACCATAAAGATGTCGCGTGCTGGTTTGCGTGATACCGAGAAGCCGGTGGGAAGTTTTTTGTTCGCCGGACCCACCGGCGTGGGCAAGACCGAGGTGACGCGGCAGCTTGCCGAGGTCATGGGTGTACAGCTAATCCGCTTCGACATGTCCGAGTACATGGAGCGGCACACCGTTTCCAGACTGATTGGCGCTCCCCCAGGCTATGTCGGATTCGACCAGGGCGGGCTGCTCACGGAGGAAGTGATCAAGCACCCGCACTCGGTGGTGTTGCTCGATGAGATCGAGAAAGCACATGCCGATGTATACAATCTGCTGCTGCAGGTCATGGATCATGGCGCGCTGACGGACAACAACGGCCGTAAAGCCGATTTCCGCAACGTGATCCTGGTGATGACCACGAATGCCGGCGCGCAGGAGCAGAGCCGGCGCTCAATTGGCTTTACGGCGCAGGACCATTCGTCGGATAGCCTGGAGATCATTCGCCGGATATTCGCCCCGGAGTTTCGCAACCGCTTGGATGCCGTCATTCAGTTCAACGCATTGCCTCCGGCAGTGGTCGAGCGAGTCGCGGATAAGTTCCTGCGCGAGCTGCGCCACCAGTTGGCCGAAAAGAAGGTTACGCTCGATGTCAGCGAATCGGCTCGGTCCTGGCTGGCCGAGCACGGTTATGATCCCAAGATGGGTGCCCGGCCGATGGCCAGGCTCATACAGGATCGGGTCAAGCGGCCGTTGGCGGATGAGCTGCTCTTCGGCCGGTTGGCGGGCGGCGGCCACGTTGTCGTGGACGCCGAGGAAGATGAGCTCACGTTTTCTATCAACGAGCCCGATGTGGTGAGCTGAGCGTTGTTGCGGCTGCCAGGGAAGGTGGCGCGCGTTCGCCGCCGGCACGCCTTAGAGATGGACAAGGAGCTAGCGTGCACGGTAAACGATACGCCCCTTGCTCAGATCATAGGGGGTGAGCTCGACGGTCACTTTGTCACCGCGCAGAATACGGATATAGTGTTTGCGCATTTTGCCGGAGATGCGGGCGGTCACGAGGTGCCCGTTCTCGAGCTCGACGCGAAACATTGTATTAGGTAAGACCTCGACTATGGTCCCCTGCATTCGAACGTGGTCTTCCTTCGTCATTCAGCCTCTCTCGTGTTGTTGTCTTGGCGATAGCGTCTTTTACTAGGCTAATGCCGGAATCGAGCGCGCCGATTCTCGCCATAGCGGATCCGCCACCCTTCCTGGCATGAGCTGCTCTGAGCACGCACATCGGCCGGACCGAGGCGAGATTCTAGCCGAGCCGCCGGCATTAACCAACTCCCGCGGCTGAAAATTCACTCCACCGTTAGCCAGCCCGAGCGCGTCAGCACCTCATGCGGTCGAAACTCGGCCTTGTAATCCATGCGCGCGCAACCCGCGATCCAATAGCCGAGATAGAGATAATCATAGCCGCGGCGACGGGTTTCCGTGATCATCCGCAGGATAGACAATAGGCCTAGACTGCGCTCAGGAAGTGCCGGCTCGTAGAATGTATACACCGCGGATAAGGCATCGCCGAGGTCGTCCACCACGGCGACCGCCAATAATCGGTTGTTCTCGTTAAGCTCTAAAAGCTCGGTATTACACCAGCTTCGCGTGAGAAAGCTCTGATAAGCCTCTGGTGTTGGATTGTCCATGCTGCCACCCGGGTGGCGCGCCGCCAGATAGCGGCGGTAGAGTGCGAAATGCGCCTCGCAGTAGTGTGCGGCAACGCAATCGATGCGAACGCAGGCGTTGCGCCGTAGACATCGCCGGTGGCTGCGTCGGGCGCGGAACTCCGCCACGGGGATGCGCAGCGAGCGGCAGGCTGAGCAGCTCGGGCAACTGGGGTGGTAAAGGTGGGAGCCGCTGCGGCGGAAGCCCCGTTGTATCAGACCGGCATAAAGCGCGGTATCGAGCGGGGCGCGGGGATCAACGACGGCGGTACGGGCGATGCGTCCGGGAACGTAGGGGCAAGCATGCTCCTGCGTTGCGAATACGGCTAACGGACGCGGTCCGCCGTGATCGAATCGGCTCATGGCTTGCCCTCTGCGAGCGTTCGATTGACCCATGCGAGTGGATCGAGCTGCGCGCTGAAGGCCCAGGAACCCAATTGGGTGGGGTATGCCAGCGCC
>JAKDMQ010000253.1 GCA_030452265.1 Nitrococcus sp. | reverse complement strand
GTATAGCGCCGGAGCGAGTTGAAGCCGCTACCGATCAAGGCGAGGTAGTCGAAGTCTTCCGACTGCGCCAGTTTCTCCGCCTCGGCGATGCTTTCGCTGAACACCTCCCATGGCATGATCGCTTCAATGGCAGCGAACGGATCGCTGCCGGTTTGTTTGGCATTGAGCAGCGCGCGGCCGATGCGCGAGTACAGACGCACCTTGTTGTTGATTTCTTTCCCGGATCGCTGGAAGCGCTCGGCATGCGTGCGTTTGGCTTTGTTGAACAGCGAGCCCATAAAACGATCGTGCAGATCGATGATCTCGTCGATCAGCGTGGCCCGTGTATCAAGGGCTATTGCCACCAGCGTGGCATAGCGACGGGCCGGCTCCAAGTCGCGTAAGTGCTGTACGGTCATCTGCCCGCCTTCACGGGCAAGCTTCAGCAGGCGATTCTGGTGAATGGTGTGTTCCAGTCCGGCCGGTAGGTCCAGCTCGCGAACGCTTTGCAACCGTGCGAGGTGAACCAGAATATGTTTGGGCCTCGGCGGACCGGGCGACTGGCGCAGCCAGACCAGGGTACTACTTCCAGTCTCGTTGCGAATTGCCAGAAGCTGCTCGAAGGCCCGGCGATGGTCATCGGTTAATGGGGCGGTCAGCGCTTCATGGACAAGCCGGGTGCCGCGCGTGAGGGCTTCGCTGCACACGCGCTCAATGACATCCAGCGGCGGCAGGATGATGCGTTGTTGTCGCAGCATCTCGACCAACGCTTGCGCCAACACGAGGCCGCGATCGGTTTGTCGGGCCAACTCGGCGATCGGATGACTGAGCCGCCGGTAATCGACGAGACTGAACGGCGACAGGTTCAACCAGGCCTGCAATTCCGCCAAGTGTTCGCGCCGGGTTTCGGGCCGCTGGGCATACCGCGGCCAGATATCGGGTTCGATACCCAACTGTTGGCCAATGAGGGCCAGCAGAGCCAGCGGTGGCCGGGCGTCGGTTGGCAGCGCGATGCCGGGATAGCGTAGATAGCACAACTGGACCGCGAAACCGAGCCGGTTGTGCATACCGCGTCGTTGGCCGATTACCGCCAGTTCGGGTTCGGAGAACGTGTAGTGCCGGATTAACTCGTCATCTGTCGTGGGGAAGGCCAGCAGGCTTTCCCGTTCGGTGGCGGTCAATAGACGGCGACGAGGCATGATCAGGCGTCCGCTTTGAGGTATTGGTATAGCGTCTCGCGGCTGATACCAAAGTCCCGAGCCAGCTTCGCTTTCGGCTCGCCGCCGGCCACCCGCTGCCGGAGCTCGGCGATCCTGTCCGGCGACAAGGCTTTCTTGCGGCCCCGATACTTGCCGCGTTGCTTGGCCAGCGCGATGCCTTCGAGCTGACGCTCACGGATCAGGGCGCGTTCGAACTCGGCGAACGCGCCCATTACCGACAGCATGAGATGGGCCATCGGCGAGGCTTCCCCGGTGAAGGTCAGATTCTCCTTGACGAACTCAATGCCGACCCCGCGCCGCGTCAACGAATGCACCAGGCGGCGCAAGTCGTCGAGGTTGCGCGCCAGTCGATCCATGCTGTGGACGACGACGGTATCGCCGTCGCGGACAAAGGCGATCAACCGGTCGAGCTCGGGCCGGTGCGTGTCCTTACCGGAGGCCTTGTCGGTGAACACCCGATCCACCGCGACCTGCTCAAGCTGGCGTTCCGGGTTCTGATCGATACTGCTGACCCGAACATAGCCGATGCGCTGACCGCTCAAAACGCCACCCCAATTCAAAGTGTCAGGTAAGACTCTATGACCCGGAAAGACGAACGTCAATAATTACCGAAATCGGCTCTACTCTGACGCTTTCGACACTCATGCCTGACGTCCATCTGAGGTGTACCCTAACTGGGCGCGGCTTCTGCGACTGCGTGACATCCGTAGCTTCGCACTTAAAATTGTCAGTTTCAGAAGACGACTGCACGAAATGTCAGAAGTCGACTGCACTGCAGTCGGTAGAGCTGGATTGGGATGGTCGGTGAGGCGCCTAGATGGTCGGGCCGCTATCGACCCAGAGCCGGCATCACCGGCGGCTCTCGGCGTCGTGGGCGTGGCCGATCGCCTCCTGCAGGCGACGTTGCAGCTTGCCGCAATCGAAGATGGCTTTCTGGAAATGCATCGCCTCGACGGCATCCAGCAGGACGTGGAAATTGCCCGCGTTCTCCACGTACACCACCAGGCTGTCGGCGGAAACCTCCCGAATGGCGCCGAACGCATCGTCTCCGTCGGAAACGAATGTCTGATAGCCGATGTCGATCTGCTCGCGCATCATGCACCTCCTTTTACGTGAATCCCGTGTACGGTGAGTCGTCAGCCACGCAGCAGCGCCGACTCCTCCAAGTCGAGCTCGCGCTGTACGCGACGGAAGGCCTCATTGCTCAGCCGGCCATCGTCGCGCAGCCGAACGAACTGTTCTCGCTCGGCGGCAATCATTTCGCGCGCGAGCTGGCGGTAAGTTTCTCCTGCAGATGCCTCGGGCTCGCCCTCATCGAGCTCCTCCTGTGCGGCGGTTTGGCGATTTTCGGCGCGTTGGCGGAGCTGGTCGGCCACTTCCGTACGCGCGACCCCTGCTTCCACGAGCTCGTCCAGGCGATGCAATGCCGCCGTCGCCGCCGCGCGGCGCGCCTCGGCCTCCTGCTCGGTATCGCGCCGGGCCTCCTGGTCCGGGTGCGATGACCGCGGCATCGGCAGGGTGAACGCCTTGCCGTCGAGGCCGCTGTACTCGCGGTCGTCGTTGGGCCGGCGAGTATACGCGTTGCAAACGGCGTTTCTATCGCCATTGATATTCGGATCAATCGTAGAATATCGGGCCTTGAGCGGCTGCCCGCGCCGAACCCGCGCGGCCGCTCGGGCGCTAAGCGCGCCGGGCCGGCCAGTCGCTGCCGAGTGCGATACCCTGCTCGACCAGCCGCCGGCCGTAGCGCAGTTGCGCGCGCTCGGCCGCAGCGAGCGCGGCATCGATATCGTTCCCAGCATCGACCAGCGCCGCGGCCAGCCGGGCCGCATCGAAACAGGCCTTGGCCGCCGCCGCGGCGGTATGCGGGCGTACCAGAAAGGCGGCGTCGCCGAGCAGCATCACGCGCTCGAACACCGTGCGCTCCACCGCGATATCGGTGATCTTCTGAATGAACGGCTCGGCGGTCGCGGCCACCAGCTCGGCCATGACCGGGGCGAGCTCGCCCTCCGCCCGCCGTCGCAGCGACACGAGCGCCGTTTCCGAGGCACTGCCGCGCGGCAGCGAGGCGTGGTGGCGCGTGCCAAAGCGGTCGGTGAGGGAGGCGGCGAGTTCGTCGTCGTCGGCAGCCACGTACCACACCCAGTTCAGCCGCCGCTGGCCGACGCGCACATCGGCACCGTCACCCGGAATGAGATAGACCAGCATATGCCCGCCGGAGCGCGCCTCGCAGAAGGTGAAGCAGTCATCGAAAGCCGCCAGCAGATCCTGGCCGGCCTCGGCTTCGGGTACCGTGCCGCGCCAGGCAATGTAGCCGGCGTAGCGGGACTCGACCTGCGGTTGCAGCGCGTGCCGGGTGGCTGAATGGGCGCCGTCCGCGGCCACCAGCAGATCGGCCTCGATCGTACCGTGGTTGGCGATTTCGACCGCGACGCCGCGCGCGCTCTTCTCGTAGCCCGTGACCTTGGTGTCCAGGTGGTAGCGCGCATCGGGAAAGACCGCGCGCATGGTGCGATAGATCGCCTCCCAGGAGGTGAATTGCTGGCGGGCCGATGCCGTGCGCGCCGCGTCGCCGCCGGGCGTGAGATAGCGGCGCTGGGAACAGCCCGTCATCGGCAGGCTTGGGGCGCCGTGGTGCGCCAGCAGATCGAGCAGGTCCGGCTGGACTACAATACCGGCGCCGCCGGTCTGCAGCGGGCCGGGCTCGCGCTCGAAGACATCCACTTCGGCGCCGATGCCGCGTAACGCGATGCCGGCCGCTAGACCGCCGATCGAGCCGCCGGCCACCGCGATCTTCAGCGCGCGCGGGTCGTCCATATCAGGGTGCCGTGACCACGGTCTTGCCGAACTGCTGGTTGGATTCCATGTATTTATGGGCTTCGACCATCTCGTTGAAGGCGAAGGTGCGCGCCACGGTCGGCTTTAAGTCGCCGGATTCCAGGCCCTCGGTGACGAATCGCTTGCCGCGCGCAAAGCGTTCGGCGTCGCCGATGATCTCGAACAGCGTATAGCCGCGCATGGTCAGCGCCTTGTTCATGCCGGTAATCACCGGAAACGGTGTCGGCTCGCCCGACAATGCGCCGTAGACGAACAACGTGCCGCCCTTGGCCATGACCTGCTCCTTGCGCTGGCCGCGGGCCGATTCATGCCCGACGGCATAGCACGCTTTAAAAGGCCTTGTGCAACGGCTCGAAGATATCCGACTGGTTTTGTCCCCAGTCGACCTGGTTGTCCAATGTGGCCAGCGGCTGGACCATGTCGGGGTCGAAGTCGTTCTGAACGCGTGGGGCGCGCGGGCCAGGGTAAAATCCGGCGCCTGGGTGCCGGGGGCCAATACGGTGTCGTCGCCGGATGTCGCTTGTGCTTGACTATCCGCAATCATGGCCCTCATCGCCTATCGATTGGCATCCTATTTCGATGCCAGCACGTCGATCTTGTGGATCTCCGGCTGTTGCGCGAAGAGGTTCGGTGCTT
>JAKDMQ010000049.1 GCA_030452265.1 Nitrococcus sp. | reverse complement strand
GAATCACACCCGCGCGCGGGAACCTTCTCGAGCTGGCACCGATGCTGCCGCCGGACGGGTATCCGCCCCTCAGCGAGATTCTCGATGAGCTGCGCGAGGATCAGGTGCCGTAGTTGGCGGTCTACCTGGACGCCTCCGCGCTCGTGAAGCTCATCGTGATGGAAGCGGAGTCGCAGGCTCTGGCAGACTACCTCAGCAGTCGGACCGTGCGCGTCTCGGCGACGCTCGTTCGAGTCGAGGTGCCCCGGGCCGTGCGCCGGAACCGGCCGCAACTTCTCGATCGCGCCGTGCGCATGCTCGACGGTCTGCGGCTGATTACCCTCGACATGGCTGTCCTTGGCCGGGCCGCCCTCGTCGACCCTCCTGACATCGGTAGCCTCGACGCGGTCCACATCGCTGCTGCACTTACGATCGTTGATGACCTCGAGGCGATCGTCACCTACGATGCTCGAATGGCCGAGGGGGCCAGAGGTCTCGGGATCCCCGTCGAGGAGCCGGGACGAGTGAGCCTCCGGTAGGCAGTTGTCAACGGTAAACGACTCCCGATTGCGAGATGTTTCGCCTCGCGTTGTCATGACGGATCTCATATGTAGCCATGGCACTGGAGGTGAGGTCATGAACCTGCAGATCCGTGATCCGCGCGCGCGGGAATTGGCAAAACAGCTCGCCGATGAGAAACAAGTCGCTATGACGGAGGCCGTTATCGACGCTCTCGAGGCCGAACTCCGCCGACAGCGCAATGGAAAGCCACTGGCTGAGCGGGTACGCCCGATTATCGAGCGGCTGAAGAGTAAGGCGAAGCCCGACGGGCGCGACCTGACCAAGGACGAGATCGACGCCATCTGGGGCCACGAATAGTGTTCATCGACTCTTCGGTGTTTGTCGTCATTCTTTTGGACGAAGACAATGCCGAGGACGTTTTGACTCGGCTCCCGCATGGCCGGGAGGCGACGACCTCGGGACTCGTTATGCTGGAAACCGCTATCCGCTTGTCCAGCAAACTGGGCCTCATGTGACCGCGAGATCGGCCTTGGATAGCCCGCGAGTCTTGGCGTTGCAAAGAGGACATTTCTTCACGCCCTGAGCAAAATAGGGGTCAACTGTACTTTTGATCCAGTCGATGGGGTTCAGTACCGACAGTAATGCCCCCCAGAAGCTCCTCATCGAGCATTTGTAGCATAGATAGTGGCCTGTTGCGCACATCAAGCCGGACGCCCGGCCCTCCTTGATTTGATGATCCTTGCCGCAGCGGTCGCATCGACGCATGATTTCGGCCATATCGTCTGGCCTCCCTTTGTCTTGGCATGTGGCTTTACGGCGACACTTTACTTTTTACACGATTTATCCAGTTCGCGTTAGCTCTTGTGCCCGCAAGTACGCATCGGCATCGGTCAGGCGTTGGCGATAGGGCGGACGCTTGAGGTCGAGGTAGACCGCGCCGGCCTGCCAGGCCGCGGCGATCTTGCGGGCGAGTGTGGTTTTGCCCACTTGGCGGGGGCCGAGCAGTACCACGCCCGGCATGTGTCGGAGACGGCCCTCGATGAAGGACTGAAGGTAGCGGGAACGGCATGTGGTGTCACGTCCCCGGAAATCTAACGACAAGCGTTAAAATACCGGGCACGACCCGTCAAGGAGGGGCACCCCATCCAGCTCATTCTCAGCGCTCGCCGGTGCCGAAACTGCATGTAGCCCTGACTCGCTTTCACCGGGTGCTCGCACCCAACAGTCTCCCGCGCGAACACATCACGCCTGCCGGGAGCGACGCTGTTCGCCCTCGGCGGTTTGCAGACGAGTTGGAAGCGCTACTCGGCGTCCCCGCCGATCTGTTGGCCCCGGCCGATCCGCCGCCGAAGGTCCGTAAATAGTGGAAGCATTGAACTGTCATCGTAATTGCCAGTAATTCGTGTCCGTAATACCTAATTTCGTAATTCTAGCCCCTATAGAAGCGTCGGGACATCGTCTGGCGCCTATGTTATAAAGAGGATTAAGAGAGAAGAGGAGGCGGGAGTGATGTCTATACGCACAAAGCGGAGTGAAAAGCTGGATTTGCGCCTGAGCGCGACAGATAAGAGAACACTCTATGCCGCCGCTGCCGCCACGCATCGATCCGTTAGCGAGTTCGTTCTGGAAAATGCACTCAGGCGAGCGGAAGAAACCCTCGCCGAGCGCCATCGTTTCGGCCTTTCGGCTGAGCAATGGACAGCCTTCATGGCTGCCCTGGACGCTCCGCCGCGTAAGCTGCCACGCCTGGAGCGGCTGCTAGATGAGCCGGGGCTCTTCGATGAAACCCAGCCGCTGTGACGGCGTTTTGTATCGAGAAACTGGCGCGGCACCACGTCATCGATGAGTTTGACTGCGGCCAGGAAGGGCTGAACCGGTTCCTGATTCGCTATGCGCTGCCCAACCAGCAAGCCAACGCCTCCCAAACCTATGTCGGTCTTGCCGATAGGGAAGTAATCGGTTTTTATACGCTGGTCGTCGGCGAAATCGCCTACGAAGACGCCCCGGAGCGGTTGAACAAAGGCTTGGCGCGACATCCCGTGCCCGTGATGCTGCTGGCTCGGTTGGCGGTCAACACCGGCTGGCAGGGTCGAGGAGTCGGTGCGGGGCTGCTCAAGGATGCGATGCGCCGCAGTCTCCAGGCAGCGGACATTGCCGGTATCCGCGCCTTCGTCGTGCATGCCAAGGACGATACCGCCCAAGCATTCTACGAGCATTTCGGATTTATCAGCTCCCCCACCGATCCATTGCATCTCTACGTATTAATCAAGGAACTTGCCGGGCGGCTTCGCCGTGATCGCCGCCGCGGTTGAACAGATCTCGACAAAGGTTCGGCAAGGAAGGAAAGGGGAAGAAACACGCTAGGCTACAGATACGTTCAGCGGCACGTGAATTTCCAGCTCGTCGAAGGGTACGCTAACACCGTCCTCGCCACGCTCCACCAACCCCACGGCCATGAGGCGCTGTACGTCACTATGGACGTTGCTGTAGTTGCGGTCGAGCGCCTTGGCCAGCGCGTAAATGCTTTGGGCACCTTCGCGGCGCAGGGTTTCCAGTGTGCGCATCCGCTCGGTCGTCAGTTCCGCGAATAATTGCGCGGCGCTCTCAAAGCCAAGCCGATAGTCGGTAGCCTTTGGGTTTCCGCTCGCATGGGCACGGGCGGCAGCCATAGCGTGACGGTGCATGTCGGTATTGCTGGCGATTTCGATAATAGCTTTCAAGACGTACTCCTGCGTCAGTCGGATTACATTGGCCTGGAAGTCGATCAACAAAGCTTCCAGCGTGGTGAATACGTAGGGCTCTTCGTGCTCGCCGTAATGCCGATGATCGCCTTTGCCCGCCTCGTTGTCGTAGCGCAGGGCGCGGGAGGCAGCGCCTTTATCAATATTCTCGGGATTGGCGGCTACAACCACGTCAGGTTCAGCTCCAGCAACTACGCGTTCGAGAGCGACAACCACGCGATCGGCGCCTCCGTTCCCGAGCCGTCCACCGTTCTCCTTATCGGTCTCGGCCTCCCGGGTGCCGGCTTCATGCGGCGCCGGTCACCCTGCTGATCAGTCGGCCATAACCGGGTCTGCTCTCAGGGGCCCGCGCTATTGGCGCCGGCCCCTGCGAACGAGCAAGGCTCGAACCTGCTAGCTCAACTTTAGCATTCGGCGTATTTCGGGCCGCTTTCGGCGTGAGCGCATCCACCAAAACGGTAGGTGATGCGATGAACAAATGACACTCCGAAAAACGACACACGAGATGTGACGAGACACTTGCCTCACGGGCCTGTTTATCCACCGCGCGCAGGCCTGCAGCACCGCTGCCGGCGCGCCGGTATCTCCTCGCCGCGCGAGTCGGACGAGCGCTGCTGCCCGCGCCGAGCGCCCTACCTAGCCGCGCCCTCGCCGTTGGCGCTTTCGGCCGCAGCGTGATCCTCGATCTGGCTGTGCTCACGGGCGAGCAGGATATAGAAGGCCGGCAGCACGAACAGCGTGAACAGCGTGCCGATGCCAAGGCCGGTCGCGACGGTCAGGCCGATATCGAACCGGCTCACGGCGCCGGGACCGCTCGCGGTGAGCAGCGGGATCATAGCCACCACCATGGCGACGGTGGTCATGATGATGGGGCGCAAGCGGATCGCGGCGGCCTCCTCCACGGCGTCTCGCTTCGATACGCCATGAGTTCTCTGGAGTTGGTTGGCGAACTCCACGATCAAGATGCCGTTTTTTGAGACAAGGCCTATCAGCGTGATGAGCCCGACCTGAGTGTAGATGTTCACCGAGGAGAAACCCAGGGTAATAAAAACCAGGGCACCCGCGATCGACATGGGCACGGAGACCAGGATGATGAGCGGATCGCGCCAACTTTCGAATTGCGCCGCGAGCACGAGATAAATCACCAGCAGCGAGAGAAAGAAGGTGACGACCAATGCGCTGCCCTGCTCGGCGTACTGGCGTGAGCTGCCGGTGTAATCGTAGCTGAAGCCCCTAGGAAATTGGGCCTCGGCCTGGCTCTGGAGGTATTCCACGGCGTCACCCAGGGTAACGCCCGGTGCCATGACGCCTTCGACCGTCAGGGAATTGAGCTGCTGGAACTGAGTGCGCTTGCTGGGCTCGACGCTGCGTTCAAACGAGACGACTGCAGAGAGCGGGACCAGATCCCCCCCGCCGGTCTCGATATAATAGTCCTTCAGCATTGCGGCATCCAACCGGAAGCGGCGTTGGACTTGCGGGATTACTTTGTAGCTGCGCCCTTCGAGGCTGAACCAGTTGACATAGCCGCCGCCGAGCATGCGCGCGAGGTTTCTGCCGATATCTTGCATCGTGATGCCGAGATCGCCCGCCCGATCCCGATCCACGACCAGGGTGATCAGCGGCTGGTCGAAGCTGATCGATTTGCGCAGAAACGTGAACTTGCCGCTTTGCATGGCCCGCGCGACAAGCTGATCGGCCACCTGGTTAAGCTGCTGATAATCCGCATCCGTGGTGATGACGAACTGAACGGGCAAGCCGCCTCCGGAACCCGGCAGGCTGGGCCGCGCGAAGGCCGCGATCTCAAAGCCGGCGACCGCTTGGAGCTTTTTCTGCAGCACGGGTTGAACTTCCATCTGGCTGCGCGTTCGCTCCGATTGGGGCGGCATTTTGAAGCCGCCGAAGACGGTATCCGCACTCATCCCGCCTAGGATATAGAAGCTCTCTTGGTATTCCGGAATGGTCTCGAAGATCTGCTGGATTTCGTGCGAAAAGGCCTCGAGATAGTCCAAGGTCGCGGTGCGTGGGGCGGTTGCCTGGAAGAACAGAATGCCTTGATCCTCGGTGGGAGCGAGCTCGCTTTGGCTGGTGGTGAACATGAAGTAGATGCTTACCAGCACCACGAGGCCGAAGACCACCGTGACCGAAAGGGTATCGAGCGAGGCGTGGAGCATGTGTCGATAGGTTTGGGCGACTCCGCCGAAGAAGCGTTCCACGGCCTGCTCGAAGCGGCCCGGATTGCCGTGCGGCTTTAGCACCTTGGAGGCGAGCATCGGCGAGAGGGTCAGCGCCACGATACCGGAAATCAGCACGGCGCCCGCCAGGCTGAAGGCGAACTCGGTGAAAAGGGTTCCCACCAGACCGCCCATGAAGCCGATCGGGGCATAGACCGCAATCAGGGTCGTGGTCATTGCCAGAATCGGCAGCCCAAGCTCGCGCGCGCCCTCGAGGGCGGCGCGAAAGCGGGCTTTGCCCTGCTCGATATGGCGGTGCACGTTCTCCACGACGATGATGGCATCGTCCACCACCAGCCCGATGGCGAGCACCATCGACAGCAAGGTCAGCAGATTGAGCGAGAACCCCATAAGCAGCATCAAAAAGGCGCCGCCGATCAGTGAAAGCGGAACTGCCACTGCCGGGATCAACGCGGCCCGCATCGAGCCCAGAGTGAGATAGATGACCAGCAACACGATCAGCACGGCCTCGGCGATGGTGCGATAGACTTCGCTGATGGAGTTCTCGATAAATATGCTGGCATCGTAGGGCAGGTCCACGCTAAGCCCTTGCGGCATCTGCGCGCGAATGCCCGGCAACGCTTCCTGGACGCGGTTGGCGACGCTGAGCGGGTTGGCGCCGGGTGCCTGCTCGATGCCGATGAATACCGACGGCCGGCCCTGGTACCAGGTGGCCGAGTCGTAATCCTCGGCGCCGAGCTCGGCGCTGGTGATATCGCGCAGGCGCACCAGCGTGCCACCGCCTTGGCGGACCACCAGGTTCCCGAAGTTCTGAGGCTGGCTGACATCGGTGGTTGCGGTCAGGTTGATGGCAACGTACTGACCTTTGGTCTGTCCCACTCCGGCAAGGTAGTTATTTTCGCGCAGCACATCGGCCACCTCCTCGGCGGTGACATCGAGGGCGGCCATGCGCTGTGGGTTCAGCCAGATACGCATGGCGAATGTCTTATTGCCGATCAGACGCGCCTTGGCCACTCCGGGCAGTGCCTGGAGCTGTGGCTGAACCACACGCAGCAGATAATCCGTGATCTGCGGCAGCGACATCGTGTCGCTGTAGAAGGCGAGGTACATGAGCGCCGTGGTCTCACCGGTGGTGGAGTCGATGACCGGATCCTCGGCGGCCTCCGGCAGCACGTTGCGCTGGCTTGCGACCTTGGCCTGGATTTCGGCGAGGGCGGCGTTGGCGTCGTAATTAAGCTCCATGTGCGCTTCGATCGTCGAGCTCCCCAGCGAGCTGGTGGAGATCATATAATCGATACCCTGTGCCTCAGCGATGGCCTGCTGCAGCGGCTGGGTGATGAAGCCCTTGACCAGCTCACTGCTCGCGCCGGGATAGCTGGTGGACACCGTCACCACCGTGTTCTCTGTCTCCGGGTATTGGCGTACTTCGAGCAGCCCCAAGGCGCGTATACCGGCGATGAAGATGAGCAGGCTGATAACGCTGGCCAACACCGGCCGATAGATGAAGAGGTCGGTAAACTTCACTCGCGCCCGCTCTCCCTTCGCTCGAGCTCGACGGAGTTGTCGATGCGTACGGGTTGGCCGTCGCGCAGTTTCAGCTGACCGGCTTGTACGACCTGCTGGCCGACTTTGAGACCGTTGATGATCTCCACACGGCCGTGCTGTATCGCGCCGGTAGTGATCTGGGTGCGTTGCACCACTTTCTGGCCGTTTTTGTTTTCCTTGATCAGGAAGACGAAGTCACCGTAGGGGTTATAGCTTACGGCCGTGCGCGCAATCGTCAGCACGCGCCGCGCTTGGCCGTGCTCTGTAGTGACCTCGGCAAACATGCCGGGCCTGAGCTTGCCGTCGGGATTTCGCAGCGTGGCGCGCACCTTGATCGAGCGAGTCGCCGGATTCACCGCGGCATCGATGGCCGTGATTTCCCCGGCAAAGGAATCGCCCGGATAGGCGCTGATTGCCACTTGTATTCTCTGGCCCACCTTCAGCTCGCCGAAGTGACGCTCGGGCAACGCGTAGTCGACAAAGATCGGGGTGAGCTGCTGGATTTGGACGATTTTGTCACCGGGTGAGAGATACTGACCTACATCCACCTCCCGTATGCCCAGGAGACCGGCAAACGGCGCGCGTATGGTTTTCTTGCTGATTAGGGCCTTTTGCGATGCCACCTTGGCTTGAGCGCTCGCATAGCGGGTTTTGGCCTCGTCATAGGTCGACTGCGAGACAGCACGTTTTGGCAGCAGCTGCGCCGTGCGCTCGAGCTGCAATTGCGCAAGACGCATATCGGCCTTTAGCCCCTCTAGGTCAGCCCGGTCGACGGCAGAATCGAGCCGCACTAGAATCTCCCCCTTTTCCACCTTTTCGCCCGATTTGAACCGAATCTCCTCGATCTTGCCGGCGACCTCGGTGGTCACGTCGATGCCATTGACGGCTACCAGGCTGCCCACTGCGCCCAACGTCGGCTGCCAGCGCATGGCCACCACTGAAGCGGAGGATACCGCGGCCGGCGGTGCCGGCTGGGACTGCAGCGCCTGGATTCGTTGCATCCGCCAATACTTCCAGCCAAAGATCCCGCCGAAGATCAAAGCCAATAGCAAGATGACAAGGATAAGGCGCTTGATCATGGCAGCGGATCCTGATTGTCGTCGGATGGCGAGCTAGTGAATGGCGTCCGAGCCGGTGCTGAAGCCGAGCTGGGCCGACTAGGGATATTGACATATGCGCGGGCACCGGCCGCAAGCAGCCCGCCCGCGGTCGCGCAGGTCAGTCCTCGCGACCGCTGTTGTTGTGGTGGTGGCGCTGCGCGGTGTGGCGGTTACTGGTTGACTACGGCAAGCTCCAGGCCGACCGTGCGTTTCTCGTTATCGTGCAGGACCGTGAGCTCGAGCGTATCACCGGCATCTTTGGAGTAGACGAGCTCCTGGAGCTGCTCGGCGTCCGCGATGGGCTTACCATTGACCGCGATGATGATATCCCCGCCTACTGGCCACTGCCGGCCATCGCCCGTGACCGCGTATTGCGCCGGCTGGAGCTTCGCCTTCGCCGCGGGGCTGTTCTCGGCCACGGCGACTACCATGACACCGTGGTCCGGCAGCTTGAGGAAGCTGCGCATTCTCTCGGGATACTCCGATAAGCTCATGATTTGTATACCGATCCGCGCCTTCTTGACCAAACCTCCCTGGCGCAGCTCATCCATGCGCGCCTTTAGCAGATTGCTCGGGATGGCCAGGCCTATCCCGACAAAGGTGCCATGAGGGGCGAGAATCTGATCGTTGACACCGATGACCTGACCGCGGGAGTTGAGCAACGGGCCCCCGGAGTTGCCCGGGTTGATGGCGGCGTCGGTCTGGATGAAGTCAATGGGCACGCCGCTGACCGCGGCTTCCTCGCGCCGATTGACGGCCGAGACGATGCCCTGGGTTACGGTCGAATTCAGCCTGAACGGATTGCCGATTGCGATGGTTTTCTCGCCGACTTTGACATCCTCCGAATCGGCGAGCGGGATGGGTATGGCGTTTGCCGGACGTTCCTCCGGTTGCTCGAGCTGCAGGAGGGCGAGGTCATAGGATTGGTCCGCACCCACCACTTTGACCGGGAGATCTTTTTCCTTACCCATGAAAGTGACGGTAATGCTCGCGCTCGGCTTGAGCTTGGTGGAGCCGCTTTGCAGCGCCTCGGCCACCACATGGTAGTTCGTGACGATTTGACCCTGCTCGTTGACCACGAAGCCGCTGCCCGCGGCCCTTATCATTTGCTGTGGCTGGGAGAAGCGCATGTCCGGACCGAACGGACCGAATTGGCGGAAGAACTGGCGTAGCTCGGGCGGGAGGTTTTCAAACGGATTGACCCTCTGCCCTTTGACAGTGACATTGATCGCCACCACGCTCGGGCTATACCGGTCTACGATCGCAATCGTATTGCGCTCGTATGCGAGGTACGCTTGCCCATCAATGCCCATGATTTCCGGCGCCGCAGAGGCTTTGACCACCGGGTCGAGACCAACCAGGCTAAAGCCGGCGCCGGCTGCGACTGCAACGCCGAGCAAGATCGATACCGCTAACGCCTTTCCACCGCGCCACATTGCTCCAGTCCTCTCCAGTTGTGAAAGTGTCCCGAGTTTACCCTGCTGAAGCGCGACGTGCTATGCCGCGCGCGTTCTGCGCGTGCAGGACGAGTTGGTGGCCTTACTGCGCGGGTTCGGCTACGAGATGAGCCAGGGCGGCAAGACGGGTGGCTCGCGGGTGCGTTTTACGCACGCGACGGCGCCGGCTATCAACGTGCACCGACCGTATCCAACGCCGATCCTGAAACGCTACCTGATCGAGCAGGTGGCCGAAGCATTGAGACAGGAGGGGCTGCCGTGAGCGATATGCTTCAGTACAAAGGGTACTACGGTTCGGTTGAGTACAGCGCGGATGACGAGTTTTTCTTCGGCAAGCTCCAGTTCATCCGCGATCTTGTAAGCTACGAGGGGGTAGACGCGACCAGCGTTAAAGCAGCGTTCGCCGAGGCGGTTGAAGACTATCTCGAGCAATGCGCCACACAGGGGCGCGCCCCGGATCAGCCTTTTAAAGGAACGTTCAACGTGCGCATCGGTGCCGACCTGCATCGTCGGGCCGCGCTGGCGGCGGCGCGCCGCGGCGTCTCCATCAACAAGCTGGTGATCGAGGCGTTGGAGCACGAAACGGGCGCTAAGTGCCTCTCTGAATAGGCCGGTTTGGTCAACGGCGGTGCGGCCGAAGACGAAGCCCGTGTAGGTTGGGGTGACGCAGGAACCCCAACAATTACGGTAGCCACGTCGGGGCAAACGTTGGGGTTCGCAAGCTCACCCCAAACTACCGAGCTGCCGCGAAAACCCCGATGGGGCGCGGCGTGTCATGCCGCGGGCGTTCTGCCGGGGCGCAGCACTCCACCGGGGAATTATCCCCTGAGCGCCTGAATTACGGTGGCGGTCTGCGGACGTATGCCCCGCCAGAGCAAGAACGACTCCGCGGCTTGTTCCACCAGCATGCCCAGCCCGTCCAGCGCACGGGCGGCGCCATGCTCGAGCGCCCAGCGACAAAACGCCGCGGACGCCTCGCCATAGACCATGTCGTAGGCGGTGGCGCCGCCGATATGTAGATCTTCCGGCAGCGCCGGAATCTCACCCCGCAAGCCGGCCGAGGTACCGTTTATGACCAGATCGAAGCGCTCGTTGGCGATCTCCGCAGGGTTGCAGACTGTCACTTTGCCCAGATCGGCGAGCGCGGCGGCAATGGCTTCGGCGCGCTCTCGAGTCCGATTGGCCAGGACGACTTCCGCCGCGGTCTCGGCCAGCAAAGCCGGCAATACGCCGCGCACCGCGCCGCCCGCACCCAGGACCAGAATGCGCCGGTCGTAGAGCTCAACGCCGTGGTTGTCGCACAGGTCTCGGACCAAGCCGGTGCCGTCGGTGTTATCGCCTAAGCGACCAGCCCGCGTCATGGCGATGGTATTCACGGCTCCGGCACGCTCGGCGCGCGCCGTGCGCCTGTCTACCACATTCCAGGCCTCGAGCTTAAAGGGCACGGTGATATTGAGGCCGCGAGCGCCGGCCGCCTCGAACTCGGCCACGGCCGCGGCAAAGCCGTCGGTTGGCACCAGGATGCGGTTGTAGACCAAATCCTCGCCGGTTTGACGGGCGAACAGCGCGTGTATGCGCGGGGATTGACTGTGGGCGATGGGGTTGCCCATGACCGCGTAGCGCTCGGGCATGATTCGCTTCGCTATAGGCGCTGCATTATTTGCATGAGCCGCTCATCCTCCGGCGCGTAGCCAACCCGCCGCTTCCTTGGCGAAGTAGGTCAAGATGGCATCGGCGCCGGCGCGCTTGATGGCCGTAAGCGCCTCCAACGCGCAGGCCGGCCCGTCCAGCCAGCCCTTCTCTGCCGCGGCTTGCAGCATGGCGTATTCGCCGCTGACCTGATAGACCAAGGTCGGCACGCCGAACGTGCGCTTCACGCGCTGGACCACATCCAGATAAGGCAGTCCGGGCTTGACCATGACCATATCCGCGCCTTCTTGCAGATCCAGCGCCACCTCCCGCAATGCCTCATCCGTGTTGGCCGGGTCCATCTGGTAGGTTTTCTTATCGGCCTTGCCGAGATTGGCGGCGGAGCCAAGCGCATCGCGGAAAGGTCCGTAGAAGCTCGAGGCGTATTTTGCCGAATACGCCAGGATGCGGGTATGGATCAGGCCTCGTGCATCCAACGCCTGGCGAATGGCGCCGATGCGCCCATCCATCATGTCCGATGGGGCGACGATATCGACTCCCGCCTCGGCATGGCAGCAGGCTTGCTTGACTAATACCTCGACGGTCTCGTCATTGACGACATAGCCGCTCTCATCCAGCAACCCGTCCTGGCCGTGGCTTGTGAACGGATCCAAGGCAATGTCGGTGATAACGCCGAGCTCCGGCACGGCCGCTTTGAGCGCGCGCACGGCCCGTGGCACGAGCCCGTCGGGGTTGTAGGCCTCGCGGGCATCCAGGCTCTTGCACTCCGTGGGGGTGACCGGGAACAGCGCTACGGCGGGGATGCCAAGCTCGGCCACCACCCCGATCTCTGGTACGAGCAAATCGATTGAGAGGCGCTCGATGCCGGGCATGGAAGCCACCGGCTCTCGGCGGCGCTCGCCGTCGAGCACGAACAGCGGGAAAATAAGATCGTCGCGGGTGAGCGCGGTCTCCCGCATGAGACGCCGGGAGAAGTTACCCCGGCGCATGCGGCGCATGCGGGTACCCGGGAAGCGCTCCCCGGTGCGCGAGAAGTGGCTGGACAAGGCTTCTCCTCCGATGGCGGTGATCTTGGGAGCGCGCGCGGCGCAATCAGGCGGCGTTCAAATCCAAGCGCGGATGCAAGCCGGCGCGCACGGCGAGCTTGATCAGAATGCCGAGGCTGAAGCTATTGATCTTGCCGCGTTTGATATCCGACACCCGCGCCTGAGTCACACCCAGAACCTCCGCGGCCTCTACTTGTTTGTGCCCGGATTCGGCGAGCCAATGTTGCAGCCCCCGTAGCAGCGCGGCGCGAATCTCTAGCTCCGCGGCTTCCTCCTCGGAGAAGAGATCATAGAACACGCTGCGGCTAGTCTCCCTGTCCATGGCCTACCCCTTGATGCGGCTGAAGCGGTGCTTGGCCAGCGCCAGATCGTGCCGACTGGTCCTCTGAGCCTTTTTCTGGAAACAGTGCAACACGTGGATACACTCGCCAATGAGGACAACATAGATCAGCCGAAACGTGCCGCATGCCTCATGGATGCGGATCTCGCGAACGCCGGAACCGATGGTTTTCATAGGTTTCCAGTCATCCGGGTCCTCGCCGCGCTGCACCTTGTCAAGCTGATAGCCCGCTTCGCGGCGCGCATCGTCTGGAAACGCCATCAAGTCGGCCTTGCTGCTGCCTACCCAGGCGATGCGCCTCATGGGTTCATTATGCGTATTTTTGCATATTATTGCGAGCCTAGCTGCTCTTGTGCATGCTTCAGTTCCGCGTTGAAGATCCCTGATTCCCCCAGGGTTCCGTAGCAAGGCCATCGACCGCCCGTCACGTCTATCGGTAGATGACTGGCGGCGATTGTCCGGAAAGACTTATTGAGCAGCGCCGGCGACGCCAGGCGGCTGTATCGAATGTATCGCATATGAGATACGATGAGGATTCAACTCAGAGGAAATGTCCCAATGGCTACGCAATCCACCATGCTGCACGTCCGCGTAGATGAGCAGCTCAAGAGGCAAGCATCGGAAGCTCTCGAAAATGTTGGTCTAACGGTGTCCGATGCCGTTCGCATCTTGCTGACCCGTGTCGCCAAGGAAGGCGCGTTGCCTGCCGGCCTCACGGCTGACCCCGCAGCCTGCGACGCCTGGTTTCGTGCAAAGGTGCAGGAAGCCCTGGATGATCCGCGTCCGGCTGTACGGCATCAGCAGGTTATGGACGAAGCGCAAGCCGTGATTGACCGCAAGCGCAATGCCCGTAGTTGAATGGCGGCGCCAGGCCCGTGCTGACCTGATTGAGATCGTCGATTACATCTCTGACGACAACCCTGACGCAGCGCAGCGTTTGAAAAACGAGATTGAGACCAAGGTTTCCGAATTGCCGGGGCATCCCTGACTCTATAAGCCGGGGCGTGTGGTCGGCACTCGGGAAATGGTCGTACGGACCAACTATCTCGTCATCTATACAGAGAATACGCGTGTCGTGTCGATTCTTCGCGTCCTCCACGCTGCCCAACAATGGCCGCCCGAAGGGGATTCGTCATGAATGGCACTTACTTAAGATCGTTTGTTCTATAACAACAGATACTTAAATAATAACAGCACCCTATCTGGGCCGGTTACATTGCTCAACGCATTGAGTAAAATTACTCATCAGTCTGAGTAAATTGTAATGCCCTATCAACGTCCGCAAGCAGACACCTTGGCAGCCCGCCTGCGCGAGCCGCGGCGTTTCATGCAGATTGTGGCTGGGCCGCGGCAGGTGGGCAAAACCACGCTGGTGCAGCAGGTGGTAGAAGCGTCGGGGTTGCCGGCGCATTTCGCTAGCGCGGACGAGCCAACCTTGCGCGGCCCACAATGGATTTCGCAGCAATGGGACACGGCGCGCCTGGCGGCGAAGGATGCCGATGAGCACGGCGCGGTACTGGGTTCAGCGCCGCTGCTGATCGCACAGGGCTTATCCGAAAGCTTGGCGGGACGCTTCGAAGTGCTGCACCTGACACACTGGTCGTTTACTGAGATGCAGGCAGCATTCGACTGGTCTCTGGACGACTATCTCTTGTACGGTGGCTATCCAGGTGCCGCACCGTTGATACACGAGCCGAAGCGTTGGGCGCGCTATATCCGCGACTCACTGATCGAGACTTCGATTTCGCGCGATGTATTGCTGCTGACCCGCGTGGACAAGCCAGCGCTGTTGCGGCGCCTGTTCGATTTGGCCTGCCGCTATTCAGGGCAGATCCTGTCGTACACCAAGATGCTCGGTCAGTTACAGGACGCTGGCAATACTACCACCTCGGCGCACTATCTGGACCTGCTCGCGGGTGCCGGTATGGTGTGCGGCTTGCAGAAATATGCGAGCGATACGACCCGCCAGCGCGGCTCCAGTCCCAAGTTGCAGGTGCTCAATACCGCATTGCTGACCGCGCAATCGGGTCTGACGCCGCAGCAGGCGCATGAGGACAGGGAGCTCTGGGGACGGTTGGTGGAATCGGCCGTGGGCGCACACTTGGTCAACGCGGCAGCGGACGGTAGCTGTACGGTGCATTACTGGCGTGAGCGCAATCAGGAAGTCGACTTCGTGGTCAAGGCGGGGCGCAGGCTGACCGCCATCGAGGTGAAAAGCGCTCGCGCGCCACAGGTGCATCGTGGCACAGCGGCGTTTTCCGCGGCTTTCAAGCCGCAACGCAGCCTGCTGGTTGGCGGTGACGGCATCGCGCTGGACGACTTTCTTGGTAAACCCGTTGCACACTGGACTGAAACATGAGAATCAACCGACGGGCGCCCTGCCATGACGGGCGGCGTGCGAATTAAATGGGGAACAGGCCACAATTTACGGGAAATTGTGGTCTGTTCCGAATGGCACTTACTTAAGCCTCAACTCATTGACTGCTTGGAATAAAACGAAGGTTTCGAGAGGGTAAATAAGCGCAGCGCATCCACCGAAAAGGCTTCGAATCAGAAGGTTGTGGATGCGCTAACGCTTAGCACCCTGCGCGTTCTCGGAATCCCCCTCTGTCACGATAGTTGTCCGCTCCTTTGAATCAACCCTTGAGGGGGTGAGCGGAGAGCAGACATGTCCAGTTACAGCCCAGCACTAAAAGAGCGGATTGTGCGCAAGATGATGCCACCCCACAGTCAAAGCGTAGCGAGTATCCATCGCGAGACTCGCATCTCGATGCCGACTCTGTACGCTTGGAAGAAGCAGTTTCAAAAGCGAGGATTCGTCGTGCCCAACAAACCCGTTGCTGCCGATCACTGGGATGGCAAGGCCAAGCTGGCCGCCGTGATCCAGGCGGCACTGATGAACGAAGCCGAGCGTTCGGCGTATTGCCGCGAGCATGGCTTATACGTGGAGCAGCTCGATGCGTGGAAGAGTGCTTTCGAGTCCATGGATACGCAGGAGGTCGCGAACACCGGTGCACTGGCCAGCGAGCGCAAGAAAACCCGTCAACTGGAGAAGGAACTGCGACGCAAGGAGAGCGCGCTGGCTGAAACCGCGGCGCTGTTGACCTTGTCAAAAAAAGCTCGGGCCATCTGGGGCACCGCCGCGGAGGATTGATCTGCGAGTCGATGAAACAGATGGCCATCTCACTGATTGAGGAAGTCGTAGCCGGCGGTGCTCGCCAGCGCAAGGCCTGCGAGGTGCTGGGCATTTCTTGCCGAACCCTGCGCCGCTGGCGTGCCAATGGTGATGACCTCGTGGACAAACGCAAAGGCGCGCAGAAGTCCTGCCCCCATGCCCTGAGCGAGCAGGATAAGGCACGTATCCTCAAGGTGTGCAACCAACCTGAGCATCAGAGCTTGCCCCCTTCGCAGATCGTGCCGAAGCTGGCCGATGAGGGGATCTATATCGCATCGGAATCAAGCTTCTACCGCATGTTGCGTGCTAACGATCAATGCAACCGTCGCGGTCGTGCCCGCCCACCACACAAGCCGACCCGGCCGATCGCCGTCGCCGCCTCGGCGCCGAACCAGGTATGGTCGTGGGACATCACCTACCTGCCTTCGGCCATCCGTGGCCAGTTCTATCGCCTGTACATGGTCATCGACATTTACAGCCGCAAGATCGTGGGCTGGGAGGTGCACCATGATGAGCTCTCAAGCCATGCCGCCGAACTCATCACCAAGGCCTGTTTGCGTGAACGGGTAACCCGAGAGCAGCTGGTGCTGCACTCGGTCAATCGCAGCCCGATGAAGGGCGCCACAATGCTGGCAACGCTGCAACAACTCGGCGTCATGCCCTCCTTCAGCCGCCCCTCAGTCAGTGACGACAATCCCTACTCGGAGTCCTTGTTCCGCACGTTAAAGTACACCCCGGCCTACCCCGGCAAACCCTTTGTCGACATCGATACGGCCAGAGCCTGGGTGCAACGCTTCGTGCACTGGTACAACGAAGAACACTGCCATAGCAGTATCCGTTTCGTCACACCGGCACAGCGACACGCCGGGCGAGATGTGTCGATCCTAGCGGCACGAAGCGCCGTTTACGAAGCGGCGAAACAGTCCAACCCCAAGCGCTGGCGCGGCCGAGCTACCCGCAACTGGGAGCCCGTTGGCACCGTATGGCTCAATCCAGAGAAACCCACCGGAAAACCCATCAATTCCATGCCGATGGCGGCATGAAAAAGCGGACAACTATGTTGACAAACACCGGAGCTTACCTAACTCGGCGTGGGTGAAAATCTACCCACATTGGAACTTTAAATCTACCCACGTTGGAGGTTGGAACCATTGGAGCCAGACAAGCTGCTGATAATGAGAGAGTTTGTTTATGCGCTGTTGTGTTATATCGATGTGGGTCAAAAATGACCCACTACGCTGTTGCGTAAACAGCCGTGGTTTGGGGACACGGTAACGTCAAAGTGGCAGAAGTACCGCATGGGTTAGTTTCCAAGGGTGGCGGGGTAGGTTGGCGAAGGAGCGCATTTTCGAGCCGCACGGTGCGGAGGAAACCATTTTCGGGGCCGATTCGGCCGAGGACACTCGGCAGCGCTGAACTCTGGCGATAGGCGATGTTCAGTGTGATGTTGATGGCCGGTTGCTGTACCGAGCGCTGGGGGCTAGAGCCCGGGACAATAATAGGGGACCCACCAGAATGGCACTTACTTAAGCCGCAAGTAATGGAATTATAGAAATAAAACGAGAATTCCGTAGGGTGGATAAGCGCAGCGCATCCACCAGTAAGCCTCCGAGTCAGAAGATGGTGGATGCGCTAACGCTTATCCACCCTACGCGTTTTCGGAATTACGCACTTGTGATCAGCAAATTAAAGTTTAAGTAAGTGCCATTCGGGACAGACCACGATTTTCTGAGCGTGATCCCGTTGTCAAAGCCGCCGTCCTTCTCAAAGTGCTTCATCACGTCGTCATGGGCACGGCACGCGGCCGGAAACTGATCTAGCATCGTGAGTGCAAGGCCGAGCATTTCGACCTTCATGGTACCTACTTGCCCGCCTGTTTCCGCCCGTCCTTCTTTGACCCCTTCTTCTCTTGGGGGAAGGTTAGGTTGAGGGGTGCGCCGCGTAGCGGCGCTGTTATCGCCGATGGTCTCGGTCTGATCGATCACTGATGCGCACGTCGCCTTCAATCCCGGACGATGCGAAAACCCTCCCGAGCGGCAGCATTACTCAAACGCTCCTCGATGAGGGCCTCGACGACACTGCGCCCCGGCTTCGGTGCCGGCCCGCGCAGCGTTTCCAGCGACAGGGGACGCCGAGCAGGACGAAGCAGTCCCTGACGAGCCAGCCGATTGATCCGGGCATCTAGACTCTGCGCGCCAGTTACCCGATCGAGGCGGGCGATCGGTTCGTCGCGATCGCACACGAGGATCGACTCACCCGATCGCACTCTCTTTAAGTACGCGCTTAGATTGTTCTTCAACTGGGATATGGTGGCTTTATGCATAGGGCTATTCTAGCGAGGCTTCGCCTCAGACCGACAAGCATGTAGGCCGTGGATCGTTGTGAG
>JAKDMQ010000252.1 GCA_030452265.1 Nitrococcus sp. | reverse complement strand
TCGAGCGTGAGTACGAGATTACTCATACCACTATTCAGCCCGAGCCCGCCGCCGACATCACCTTCAAACCGCTAAGTGATGTGGTACGGGAGTTAAAAGCGCCCCGTCGCGGTCAACATCGGTCACGATGATCTGGCCACCATGTTATCCGGGACGAAATACCCGGCCTCATTGAACGGAGTGATACTCAGCGCAAACGTTGGGGTTCGCGGTAGTCTTTACCCGGAGACCCGATAACGCCCCGTCAACGATCACGGTGTGCCTGCACGTAGGCGCGAAGTAACGCATTGATCCTCGACTGGTATCCCCGCCCCTGGGCGCGAAACCAACGTAGCACATCCGAATCAACTCGCAGCGTCACCTGCTGCTTGCGCTCGGCCGGCTGCAGACCCCGCCGCGCCGCTGCACGGGCAAACATCTCCGCGGTGAGCTCGGGGTCTTCGGAGAGGTCAATCTCCTCGTCTTCGAGCGCGTCAACGCGATCCCAATCAGTCCTTGAGGTTCTCGAAGTAGAACTGCTGCTCGCGCTTGGTTGCCTTCCGGATCGAGATGATGCGGATGACATGTTCGGTCTCCGTGTGAGCTATCGCGACAACTCTACCGTTGAGCAGGCCGAGAGTAACTAAGCGAGGCTCGCCATAATCGAACCACCGGTCGTCTTCCATGGTAAGGGTGTAGCCATCGGAGACGGCCTCGCAACGCCTCGGTCTCATTAGAAGTCGCTTCGCGCGGATGATCCTTCGCGCCCCCATAGGTCGCCCGTAGAAAGAGCGCTCGCCCGACTATCCATGCACACCTCATTCCTTACTTGCGGCGGATACACCCAAACCAAACGTGGCTTTCTGCCTCATCGACGGCCGCAAAACCTAAAACCGGCCGACGGGACTCGCCTCAGCTTGTCGCGCATTTACTTATGCGCCGCCGATGGGGCGAGCGCGGGAGAAGTTCATGAACTTGCCTGAGGGAAGCTGAGTTCAGCCCGCGTGATATTACCGTAGTCACCTTGGCTAGGATCCAACACATAACGCCGCGCGGTAGCAACCATGTGGACCAAATTGGAAATTAAAGCGTCCTGCCGCTTATCGAACGTCAAGGCTCTTAGCATTGCCATGATTGTCTGAAGCGAAGCGCCAGAACCGTTCTCCGCGCCCCAGATCGGCCAACTGATTTTTCCTTCACTTCTCTTTCCTGAATAAGCGATCATTCGCCAGTGTGATTGCGCCTCAGACATAGTGAACGTTAGCAAGCCAAGTCCACTCAACGCACTTGCCCCTAACTGCGTACGGGAGCCTTCTGGCGAAGGATCTGAAGCGCGATAAGCATAGCGTCGTGCTTCATCAGGAGAAAAGCGCAATGAGTTCCCCTTATGACCGTAACTCCAGACGTTAAGCAACGATTTACAGATATCTTCTGATTTACAGATAGATATCGCGTCGAATTGAGCGCCAATGAATGCCATTTGCCCGCTTGGAAGTTTCATTGGTGTAGCATCGAGAACTTCGCCCTTCTTGCGGTCAAAACGGCTAGCCGCCGAGCTTGCGAGCAAATCACACCTCAATTCCCACACCAAACGTTTTCTTCGGTTTGGTGCATGAGCACCCAACGCCAAGACACAGCGCGTCGATAACGTTCTTTGACGGGATCGGTCAGAGAGAAGAGCTGTTTTTTCGCGCTCCCTTGCTTCGATCTGGGCCAACTGAATGGTCGTAATGCATCCCTGAAAATCAGGAGACCATCGAGCGCAGCTCTAGAAACCTCTTCAGGTGTCATTGGTTTTCGTGTTGTAAAAATCGGGCGCAGAGGTGCTTTTTCCATATCCCAATAGGCACGAGGCTGCCACTCGGGGCGTACAAGTTCCACCGCCCGCAAAAGCCCAAGCAATGCCAGAAAGGCGAGCAGATTGTCAGGTTCCAGGCCATCAAGCCGGTGAATGGTGGTAGCGGTCATACGACTCCCTCCTTCGCTCTCTCTTCAGACGCGCGATGATCGGCAAGCCGCAGGATGGCTTCCATGCGGGCTAGCTCCCATACACCATAGCGGGCTTTGAGCCGCGCAAAGAGTGAAGGCCAGTCGAGACCATTCCAATCGAAGGCGAGCGATTGCGGCCCGACGTCCGGCGCTTGTTCGGTAGGATCCCGATGCGGAAAGAAGGGGCGACCGTGCCCATGATGTGAGCCGACGAGCCAAAGTACGAGATCGGGATCATAGGCCTCATTGAGACGCCCATTTCTGCGTGCGAGCCTGACCGAAAGCGCCTCATGCCGCCAATGTTCCGGAAGGCCCGATTGGGCGCGCGCCGCCGGTGGAAGAGAACGACCGGATTTGGCGAGGATGGCTCCCTTGTCGTCCGGATCCAGCCCCAGCGGGTCACCGTAGTACAGCCATGCCTGGAAACGCGGATCGGCTTTGCCCGCGTCATGTAAGAATCCCGCGATCTTCAGATCCACAATACGCTCGGCCGGGAGGCCGGCGGCTTTGGCAAAGACCTCGGCTTTTTGTTCGACATCATGGCTGTGCTGTTGAAGGGACAGGGGAAAACCGGAGATGGAGCCGCTGTTGTCGTCCTCGGTCGTGTTGGCACAGCCGTCTTCATCCTGTTTTCTGTCTTTGATCCCGAACGGCGCCACAAAGACGACGCCGCGCGGACGCTCGTCATCCGTTCCATAAAGATCGACATAAGCCGTAACACTTCCCTTCCTGTTGGCATGATCAAGCGCAATAAGATCATTCCAAACGTCTCCCGGGAGATACAGATCGGTGAGTGCTGCCCGTAAGTCTTGCCAACGCTGCGATGCGGCGCTCGCCAGAGCGTCCGCCAGCGTTTCGTCGCTCACGGATCCGCCCAGCAGGCCCGGGGCCACGCGCACTGCGAAACGGCGTCCCGCGAATGGCTCGGCGGCTATTCGGCCGACATCCGTGGCGGACTCCCCGCGCTCGGGATTCCAGCCGAATTCGTCCACGCCGCCATGCCGCGCCGGAACGATGATCGCATCACCCGGACGAAGCGCCGCCGGGTTAATCCATTGAGAGCGTTCGTCATTTCCTTTCCAGCGGAAGACCATACGTTCCCTACTACCGGAGCGCACGCGTTCGTCTTCTTCCGGCGCTGCGGTGGCGACATCAGCCAGATCAGTCGCGGCTCTGGAGTCTCGCCTAAGCCAGCGGCGCACGACCCACAGCGGCAATTCAATAGCTTCAAGCGAGCGGGGCGGGGCTACCGTCAGGAGACGGCGGATGTCTTCGTCCCGGCTGTTTTCGGGATCGATGTCCGCTCGCCAGATCACGGCAATCGAATCCGGCTGCCGCTTTTTCCCGTGCAGATAGAGTCCAACTTCCGGATCGGCGGCAGGAACAGGTGATGTCTGGCTCAAGAGATCGAGATGGGCGGGCAGAAGAATGGGTGCGTCGTCCTTTCCGGCAAAGGCCTCGATCCTTATGGCGACAGTGAAGTCGTTCAGACCGAACTCGACAACGCGGTCGCGTCCTTTTCCTCTTGCCGCGTCCATCAGGCAATCCCATGCCGGCTTGATTGCCTTGCCATAGACCGGATCGTCGGCGCGTGCCGAAAGGTCAGATTTCGCGGCAATGATGGCAGCATAAGGCACAATATCCCGGCCAGCGCGGTTGAGCCGTCCAAAGCGCTGGCGCAAGCAATCGAGCGGGGCGGCTTCCGCGATAAGCGCGTCCAGGTCGATATCCACGCCCGCCTCAATGCATTGTGTGGCGACGAGTATGAGCGGTCTTTCCAGCTTACGCTCCGCGCCGGTCCGGATTTCAGCAAGCTGGTTGGCAATGGCTTCCCGATCCGCTGGACGGGCCGGGCCGATCAACAGAAGGCATTCCGCCTTTTCCGCCCCAATCGCTTCCGTCAAATGCTGGAACACCGCCCGCGCGCGGGCAACGCGATTGACCACCACGCCGATAGCGAAGTGACCTGCTTCGAGGGCATGCAAAGCTTTCTCAGCGATGCTCGCTTCGCGTTCACCATCCTCTACCTTGAAGAGGTATGCAGACTTTGAAGCTTTCAGCCGCTTTTCTAGAATCGGATGCGATTTATCTTCGTCGTGGAGTTGAAACGCATTTTGCCGCTTCATCCCAGGCGTTGCGGTGAGAAGCGCGGCTCCCCACGGCGCGGCCGCATTCTTCTCACGCCAGTTGCGCCCCCGATAAACGCGCACCCAACATAGCGTCTGCCTGAACGGTTCCGCCAGATGCGCCTCGTCCAGCAAGATCAGGCAATCCGATCCAATGAGACCGGCATGCACTGGTTTCATGGAATTGGTAACGCCGTAGCCGCGAAACAACAGGCGCGAGCCGACCTGATCGACTGTCGAACAGAGTACGGTCGGTTGCGAGGGTGTGCGCGCCCAATCGCCTTCACGCGGGATACCACCGCGCAAGCGTCGCGCGATCAAAGGTGGCCCGTCACCAGCAAACCTTTTCAGACACTCAGCGACGTGGGTCGTGACGGGGCCTGGCGGAGCAACCAGTGCCCTCTCGATCACTTGCGCACGCGTGAAGGCATCATCTACAACCAGGCGTCGATCGACGACGAAAGCGATACGGACAGGCGCACGCCGCGCTGTCCCGCGATCGGATTCCAAAGCCAGGTGAAAAACGGCAATGTCAATTGCAGCCGTCTTACCCCCAGGGCGGATTGATTCTCCACGGGTAACCGTTATCGAGCAAGAAGTTGTCGCC
>JAKDMQ010000048.1 GCA_030452265.1 Nitrococcus sp. | reverse complement strand
CGATGATCTACGCGCTGTCGTTCATCGGGCTGTTCACCATCGGCGGGCTGACCGGGATCATCGTGGCTTCGCTGGCGGCGGACGTACACCTGCACGATACCTACTTCGTGGTCGCCCATTTTCATTACGTTATGGTGGGTGCCTCGGTGACGGCCTACCTGGGCGGACTGCACTTCTGGTGGCCCAAGATGACCGGGCGGATGTATCCGGAGATCTGGGCGCGGGTGGCGGCGCTGACCCTGTTCATCGGTTTCAACCTGACCTTCTTCCCGCAGTTCCTGCTCGGCTATCTCGGCATGCCGCGCCGTTACCAGACCTACCCCGAGGATTTCCAGATCCTGAACGTGATGTCATCGCTGGGCGCGGGTGTCCTTGCCGTCGGCTACCTGCTGCCCATGGCGTATCTGCTCTGGTCGCTGCGCTGGGGCGCGAAAGCGCCGGATAACCCATGGGGCGCCAAGGGTCTGGAATGGGAGACCTCGTCACCACCGCCCGCGCACAACTTCCACCAGCCCAAGCGGGTCACGGAGCCGCCCTATGCCTACCATGAATACGATGACTAGCGCCCCGGCCGAGCAGTTCGACGACCTGGATCAGCAGATCCGGGCCGACGTCATGGGGATGTGGGTGTTCCTGGCCACGGAGATGCTGCTGTTCGGCTCGCTACTGATTGGCTTCGTGATCTTTCGCATCCAGCACGCGGCGGTGTTTGCCGCTGCCGCGAGCCACCTGGACCTGAAGCTGGGCTCCATCAACACCGCGATTTTGCTGACCAGCGGCCTGACCGTGGCGCTGAGCGAACAGGCCGTGGGCAACGGCCGGCGGCGCAGCGCCCTGTCGCTGTTGCTCATAAGTCTCGTGCTCGGCGTGGTCTTTCTCTGCATCAAGTTCTACGAGTGGTACATCGAATACACGGAAGAGCTGATGCCGGTATTGGATTTGCCGTTTCGCTTCAAGGGCGAGCACGAGCATGTCGCCGAGCTGTTCTTTAACTTCTATTACATGATGACCGGTCTGCATGCCGTGCACATGATCGTCGGCCTGGGGGCGCTGATGGTGGTCCTGGTGCAGATCGCGCGCTGGCGCGAGCCCGGCCGGGTGACTCGCCAGGCGCGGATCAGCGGTCTCTACTGGCACTTCGTCGACGTCATCTGGGTGTTCATCTTTACCTTGCTGTATCTGCTGCGGAGCTGAGCCGTGTATCAATCGCTGCTGTTCGCCTGGGTCGGCCTGCTGTTGCTGCTAGCGGGCAGCGTTCTGATTACCGCGCTGGTGCCGGGGCCGGCGTACATCGCCGTGAACATGGGATTTGCGGTGCTCATGGCCGCGCTGATCTTCACCGTGTTCATGAAGCTGCGGGGCGCCGAGGGCCTGCTGCGGCTGTTCGCCGTGGGTGGGCTGATGTGGTTAGGGTTCTTGCTGCTGCTGTCGCTGGCGGATTTTTTGACGCGTTAGCTACCCTGGGCCTCTCCCGAATCCGCTGTCTGAGGCGGGCATGATAGGCTGCGCGGCAGCCGAGGGCTGAGCGAAGAGGTTGAGGTGAGGGCTGCCGAGCTGGCGTGGGTTGTTTTGGCCGCAATGCAGTCGCCGCGGAGTGACAGCCCAACAATCTCGAAAAAGCCGAGTCTTGCAATCACAAGCTGCAAAGTAACATGAACTGCTTGTCGCGCTATGACAACAGTCGGTCGGTGGGCTGACCCGCGTTTGATCTGCAGTTACCGGTAAACTTCATGGCCGCAGTGCAGCGGCGTGCAAGGTTGGGTGGTGCTATTTCCCCGCCCCTGCAGAAACGCTTCCGGCGATTTCGGCACGGAAGCGGCTCGCGAGGGTTGCAGGATCGATCCGCTGCGCGTAGCTGACTACCGCGATCAGCTCATTATTCTTACCGCCGCGGGCGGGATTGTAGAACTCCCAGACAATGTCGCCGTTCGGAGCGACTTCTAGCAGCCGGCCTGGGTTGGACTCGGTTATGAGCACGTTGCGGTTGGGCAAGAGCTGTTGCGCGCCGCGCAGATAGTTGTCCAGCGGCTTTTCCGGAGTGCCGGAATAGCTCTGGACAATACCGCTAGTGGCGGGGTTGACCTCCAATATCCGCGACATCCCACCGGGGCCGAAGTGGCCAAGATTATCGAACAGCAGCAAGTTGCCATTCGGCAGTACATCGGCATCGTGTTGTGCCATCCACGGCCCGCGAACGGCCCACACGATCTTTTCTTGGGCCACATCGAGTAACGCGATAGTACCGCCTGCCAGCTCCCGGAACGATATCAGCACCTGCCCTGGAGCGGCGACCGGGATCTTGGGCCGTAGGTGGGCAGCCATATCGGGGTCGAGCACCTCGATGGAATTGGTGTGCAGGGGATCCCAGAGCGTAAACCACCAGACGCGCTCCAACAGGCGGCTGTAAGGGGATCGATTGACGGCCTCCAGCAGTGAAATCTTTTTCAGTATCTTGCCGTTAGGCGAGAGAATGACTAGGAAATCTTCGATCACTGGCAGATCGAGATGGCTCGCCCCTTCCAGCGGCTGCTTGCGAAAGCTGTGCGTGAGGCCATAGATGGTGCCATCTTTGGTAATCGCAAAGTCGTGATGGAAATGAGCCAAATTCTTCCAGATTACGTTGGAATCTTTGTCCAGCTTGACCAATCCGTAGCCCCACGGGGTATCACCCGCGCCGATGTAGATCGCGAGCAGATCCCCATTGGGAAAGACGTGAGCCTTGCGAAAGTAGACCTGGATGTCGGGCACAGGCGAGCGCGTGGCGGCTGACTCGTCCCAGACCGTGCTGAATGGCCGGCGCCATTCGTGCACGACTTGCCCGTCCATGTTGACCAATAGCGCTTTATTTCCCTCGCCCGAGGTATACAGCGTCAGCCCGGGGTAGGTCCGGTTGGGATCGTGCAGGGTCACCCCGCGGCGCGGCGTCCTCGCGGGTGTCCACAGATTCGAATTAAACGGATCGCTGTAATAAGAGTACTTGAGCGCCAGCGCGCCGCCCGCGCGATAAGCATTGCGCACGAGCTCCGAGGGGAATAGTTCGGCGACCGCTACAACCAAGCCGCCGACGAAGGCAAGGAAGACGATCGCCAAAGCAAATAGAACGTAGCCACCCTTGTTCATAAACCGTCCAAGCATGACCTAAGTGCCTTCCTCCCGCGGCACGGTTCAGTCGAGTGCTTCACCGCTGCACGAGCGAAGAGCGAGCGCCGAAAGCATTGTCGCCGAGGTGAGTCAGGCAATTTATATGCCATATTTTGGCCACCACCGGCGCCAGGCCGAGTTCAGCGGCCGGCGCCGGCACGAAATATCTGGCATCAGTCATGCATGGAGCTGCTATGCATCCCGTGCTCACTACACCGGGACACCATTAGCATGCGCCCTCCCAGCGGACGGCGTTTTTGAGGAGCATCGACCGATTAACCGCACGCTCTGGCTTACTGCCTTATTTTTCTACGCGACCTTGTTGACGAGCTTTCACATGCTGTTGACCGAGCCCTGGTGGCTCGCCAGTTTTGCGAAGCTGGTCAACTTCCAGGCGGTAGAGCCGTTTCAGCACCGTCTGCTGGTGCCAGGAATCGTCCGCGCTTTGGGTGCCGTTCTGCCGCTCGGTACGAAGCTGCTGTTCGCGCTGGTGGAGGTGGCGGGATGGATGGCGCTGGTCATCGTTGCCCACCGCGCCCTGGTGATGTTCGAGATCGGCAAATCGGACCTTTTGCGCCGAGTACTGGCGTTCACGATCATCGTGCCGATGGCGCTGCACCTGATCGCACCGGATCTGCACTTCGTGTCGATCTACAGCGAGGTCGGTGGCGTATTCGGGATGGGCGATTGGCGAGCGCAGCCACAATTTTACTACTCCTACGATCTACCGGCGGCGGTCTTTACCCTGGCTCTTTTTCTGTTGGTGGTGAAGTTCGCCCGCAGTCCCAGCCGCCGGTGGTTTGCGGCCTACCTCGGGCTTTTCGCGCTCGCGACGCTGAATCGAGAGACGACGCTGTTTCTGATCCCGGTCTTCTTCGTCTCATGCTATCGAATCCTCGGCAGCCGGGCGCTTGCGACGACCATGATCCTGCAAATCAGCGTGTTCGTCGCAATCCAAGGGACTCTTCAGTGGCTGTTCGCGGACCATGTCAATCCACATGCCGGGATCCCGGGCACCCAATACGAGCTTCACCTATGGACGAATCTCGCTCTTTTTGCGAATCCGCTGTATCTAATCACCTATCTGGCGCGTCTCGGGGCCGGCCTTTACATTCCCGTCGTGCTGCTACGACACCACCTCGATCCCCTGGTTGGGCGATCTTTGCTCTTGCTCGGCATTCCGTTGTTCGTCTCGGCGCTCGTGTTCGGACGCCTGCAGGAGCACCGCGTCATCATCGAAGTCATGCCGCTACTCTGGCTTGGCGCGGTGCAGGCCGCCGCGGCCTGGAGCGTCTCGAGTGCGGTCACGGGTGCAAGATCCCCTTATATACGGCGCCGCTCGCGCAGCACCGGGAAATCGCCCGCGCTTGCGGCTCATGCGCCGCGCCCAGCGGCGGCGTCGAAACGGCCGGCGGCGGCAGTCAACAGTAATCCTGACGCCTGAGGCTCTGTATCCGCCCGGCGACAGATTCGGGCATTGCCATGCACGCACTCCATCAATCGGCCGCGAATCTGGAACGCTGACAATGCGCTGGAGAAACTTAATCTTATTCGCCGCGGTTGGAGTGGTTCTCTACGCTGCCTTGCTTGCCGGCGCCGATCCCAGCGCGACCATCGCCGCCGTCGCTCGTGTAAGCGGGCTCTCTTGGCTACTGATTCTCGGGCTTTCCTTGTTGAACTACGTGCTGCGCTTTCTGCGCTGGGATGGCTATTTGCGCTACCTGGGCAACCAGCTGCCATTTGCCCGCCATTTTGCCATCTACATGGCGGGGTTTGCGCTTACCACAACGCCAGGGAAAGCGGGCGAGGCCATCCGTTCGGTCTACCTGAAACCGTTTGGAGTCGGTTATGAGCGCAGCATAGCCGTCCTGTATACAGAACGCTTGGTTGATGCCATCAGCATCGCGCTGCTGGCGACGTTACTGGTCGCAATGCCCGCGCCCGGTTACCGGTGGAGCGCGGTGATTGCATCGATCTTTGTCGTTGCCTTATTGCTCCTACAGCGCGCTCCAGCCCTCAACGCAGTGGCCAGGCTGGTTGCCAGTCTGCCCTTGCCGCGGATGCGGCGCGCGGCGCAGCGCGCGCTCGATTGTCTGCGTCAGGCGACGGTGCTATTGCGTTTCCGACTGCTCCTGCTCGGGGTCGGCGTCGGGCTCATTAGCTGGGGTGCCGAGGCCGTCGCCTTCTACCATGTCGCTCACGTGCTGGACATCCCCATCGGTCCGGTCGTGGCGATCGGTATTTACGCCACGGCGATGCTGGTCGGCGCACTGTCTTTTCTCCCAGGCGGGCTCGGAAGCACCGAGGCCGTCATGGTCTCACTGCTGGTGTTGGCCGGGGCACCAGTACCCGCCGCCGTCGCCACGACTACGGTGGTTCGGGTTGCAACCCTATGGTTTGCCGTGGTCTTGGGGGTGGTTGCCCTCGCCGCAACGGAAACCTCCCGGCGTCGCTACTCGCTCAGCAACGAATCTCCCGGCGCCAAAGCGCAAGCCGGGAGGTAATTACAGAGTCCGGAGGACGCATCATGTTGCATGCCTCAACGGTACCCAGTGCTCTACCGATACCCAAAACCGCACCGGTACCCAAGTTAGTACATACACGGGTCGAGCCTTTGGGTCCCTTGGTTGTGGATCTGGACGGTACCCTGGTTAGCACTGATCTGCTTCATGAATCGGTGTTCGCTTTGATCAGGAAATCGCCGCTGTATCTGTTGCGTTTGCCTGCTTGGCTGCTGCGGGGCAAGGCGCGCCTCAAGAGCGAGATCGCCCGGCGAGTCGAGCTCAATATCCCGAAACTACCCTACAACGAGCCCTTCCTTGCGCACCTCAGAGAGGAGAAGGCGCGCGGCCGATCACTGGTCCTCGCGACGGCAAGCAATCAGAAGTTCGCACATCAGATCGCCGAGCACGTGGGGCTGTTCGATGCCGTCATCGCCAGTGATGAAGAAAACAACCTCTACGGTCAGCGCAAGCTCACGGCCCTGCGTGAGCGCTTCAGCGATACGGGCTTCGACTATGCCGGCAACGGAACGGTGGATAGGCCCATCTGGCGCGCGGCGCGCCAGGCGACCCTAGTCAGCAGCAGCCCGCGGCTCGCGCGCGCCGTTGAGGAAGAGGCAACCGTTGGGCGTGCCTTCCCGCGGACAAAGGCGACGCTGCTCACCTATGCTCGCGCGCTGCGGCTACATCAATGGCTCAAGAACCTATTGGTGTTCGTGCCGCTCGTCGCCGCGCTGCAGTTTACCAATTCCGTTGCGCTGCTCCATTTGACCATTGCCTTTTTCGCTTTTGGACTATGCGCCTCGAGTGTTTATGTGCTCAATGATCTCATCGACCTCGAGGATGACCGCCAGCACCCACGCAAACGCCATCGACCGTTTGCCGCCGGCGAGCTCACTATCGCCCGTGGCTGCATGTTGATTCCCGTGCTCCTCACAGGCGCCATAGCTTTATCACTCTGGCTGCCGTTGGAGTTTCTTGGGGTCCTTGGCATCTACTATGCGACGACACTTGCCTACTCTCTTAGGAGCAACCAAGGCGTGGTGCGCGACATATGCGCGCTCGCCCTCCTGTATACGGTGCGCATCGTCGGCGGCGGAGCCGCGACCGGAATTCCGCTGAGCTTCTGGCTGCTCGCCTTCTCGCTGTTCATCTTTCTGAGCTTGGCCGTGGCAAAGCGCTGCGCGGAGCTCGCCCTTATGCGGGATATGGGGGAGAAGCGCTCGCACGGGCGCGGTTACCGCGTCGAAGACCTGCCGCTGCTTTACAGCGTGGGCGTGGGCGCGGGCTATGTGGCCACACTGATACTCTCGCTTTATCTCACCAGTGACGCGGTGGCGCGTGCCTACAGTCATCCCTGGATGCTGTGGGTGTTCTGCCCGATGCTGCTCTACTGGATTACCCGTGTGTGGCTGAAGACTTACCGCGGCGAAATGCATGACGATCCAGTGGTGTTCGCGGTGCGCGACAACGCCAGCCTGATTCTTGCCATAATGGGGGGCTTGTGCATTTGGCTCGCCACCTAGCCTTGGGCAACGCCGGCTATCGATCCTGGGGCTGCATCCCAAAAGAGCCGCCCCGGGTGCGGCGCATGCGCTGGCGCGATGAGCGCCTGCCACGCGCGGCCGGCCCGCTGCTGCCATTCGGCAATGGCCGCAGCTATGGCGATAGCTGTTTGAACTACGGCGGCCTGCTGATCGACACCCGGGGGCTAAACCGGTTTATCAGCTTCGATACGGTGCAGGGGGTGCTGCGCTGTGAGGCAGGCGTTCTGCTCTCGGACATACTCGAGCGCGTGGTGCCTCACGGGTGGTTTTTGCCGGTGACGCCAGGCACGCAGTTCGTCACGGTAGGTGGGGCGATCGCAAACGACGTGCACGGCAAGAATCACCATCGCTCCGGCAGCTTCGGGCATCATATCCGCCGCTTCGAGCTGCTGCGCTCCGATGGCGGCCGTCTTGTCTGCTCGCCCGCTGAGAATTCGGATTGGTTCGCCGCCACTATTGGTGGTCTCGGTCTCACCGGGCTCATCCTGTGGGCTGAGATCACGCTCAAGGCGGTTCAAGGACCGCTCATCGAAGCACAGACCATCCGTTTCACCCGCCTGCAAGAATTCTTCGAGTTGAGCCGCGAGTCACATGATCGCTACGAGTACACGGTCGCATGGATCGATGGTTTTGCAAGCGGTAAGGCGTTGGGCCGTGGTCTTTTCATGCGTGGCAACCATGCGCCCGGAGCAGCGCACCCTGCGCGCGGGCGCCAGCGCAAGGTCGGTATCCCGCTCACTCCGCCCTTCTCGCTGGTGCAACCGCCGTTGGTAAGGGCCTTCAATAGCCTGTACTACCATAAACCGCTCTGGGGCGGGCGCACGGGGCATTACGAGCCCTTCTTCTACCCACTCGATGGGATCGGGCAATGGAATCGCCTGTTCGGCCGGCGCGGATTTTTCCAATACCAGTGTGTGCTGCCCCTCGATGCAGGGTTCGAGGCGACCGCCGAGCTGCTACGGCGAATCGCGCGCGCGGGCGCCGCGTCATTTCTTTCGGTCCTGAAAGTGTTCGGCGATCAGCCGCCCGCCGGCTGGCTGTCGTTTCCACGACCGGGAGTCACGTTGGCCATGGATTTACCGAATCGCGGGCAGGCGACGCTGAAGTTGTTAGAAGAGCTCGACGAGATAACGAGCGCAGCCGGCGGGGCGGTGTATCCAGCCAAGGATGGGCGCATGAGCAGCGCCGCCTTTCACCGCGGATTTCCAAATTGGCCACGCTTGGAGAAGTACCGTGATCCGGTGTTTTGCTCGGCGTTCTGGCAACGGGTAACGGAGCGCCTAGCGTGAGAAGGGTGCTCATCGTAGGCGCCACATCGGCTATCGCCGAGGCAACGGCGCGTCATTTCGCCGCCGCGGGTGATGCCCTTTTTCTCATCGGCCGCCGCGCCGACAGGCTGCAGGCAATCGCGGCTGATCTGGGCGTTCGGGGGGCGAACAGCGTCGGCGTTCATTCGATGGACATCAATGATCTGGATCAGCATGAGCCCGCGCTCGCAGCTGCCGATGAAGCACTGGGCGGAATCGATACCGTACTGATCGCCCATGGCACCTTGGCCGACCAGAAGGCGTGCCAGGAGGATCCCCTGCTTGCAGTCCAGGAGCTCAACACTAACGCCGTCAGCACGATTGCCTTGCTCACGCCGCTCGCAAATCGCTTCGAGAAACAGCGTTTCGGTACGTTGGCCGTGATTTCCTCAGTAGCGGGTGACCGTGGACGCGAAAGTAACTATGTGTATGGCTCGGCGAAAGCCGCGCTCGATGCATTTCTCGAGGGCCTTCGTCAGCGACTCCATAAAGCCGGGGTTCGGGTGGTGACCATCAAGCCGGGTTTCGTCGATACGCCTATGACCGCGGCGTTTACAAAGGGTGTTCTGTGGGCGTCGCCCGAGCGTGTGAGCAAACGCATTTATCGCTCTTTGAATAACAGCTCTGATATCGTTTATGCGCCCTTCTATTGGCGCTATATCATGCTCATCATACGCCTGATACCGAGGGTGATTTTCAAGGCGATCAGACTTTAAGCGGTCAGCACTGAACGGCAGTTGCTTAATCTTTATTTGCTGATTCCCAATACGTAATTCCGAAAACCGCGTAGACCGAATTCTCGTGCTATCTCTAGCAGCCAGCGTAGGGCGCAATAGCGAGGCGCATTAGGGCCTGTTCGGCCTAATGCGCGCTACGGCAACCGATGCCAGCGGCCTTGTGGGTAAGAGCCAGATCCATATGGAACTGTAGAGCAACGGTATATTAATAGGTAAATTCCGCCGCTGCATTAAGGGTTAACCCCTAGTTACGCGGTGTTCAGTTTTGACTACGCTTAGTAGAAACCGCATAGCGACTGTATGGTTTCTTTAGTCTCGTCTGAACGAGCAAGCCTTAATGCTTAGTAATGGACCACTTGGCGGAGGGCTCTATCCCGAACACCAGCTATCGCCTCCCTAGCGGCTGGCAGCCTGGCTTGGATAGGCGGTGTCCTGACGTAATTCAATCGCGTCATCTCTAGGAGGAAGGCTATGCGATATTTCGCAACGCTAATCGTATTGATGTTCACTCTCGGGTTCGGCACTCAAGCGCTTGCCGAGGACGACGGCATCTTGGACTCCCAAGCGTCCCAGGAGCAAGAAGAATTCGCCGCATTCGAGGCTGATGATCTCGCGACCGATGATTATGGCGTCTATGACGAGGACTTCAACTGGAATGCAGGTGAAGGCTGGTACGGCGACTGGTATGGCGATGCCGGCGCTTCTTTGGGACAACAACGAAACTCGGGCCTCTGACGAGCTAGGCGCGGCCGGCTGGCTCGATTGGTTCTGATTGACGAGATCATCGTTTCAGATCGCTGCATAGAGCGACATCGTTATATAGTGAAGTTTGATCACGCATAGCCAGCCACAGTCATCCTGACAAAGGAGAATCTTCGCCAGAGGCCGGAACGGACGCCGGCCTCTGGCGGTTCACTGGCAAGAACGCCGCAAGCGGGGCCAGCCGCGCCCTTGGAATCCACACCCCTGGGTCGCCAACGTTATAAATGCCCTCGCACGGGGCAGATCAGTTTTTCCTTCATGCGCTCCTGCCAGAACCGAAGTAACCAGGCGCCGGCCGTGAGCTCGGCCATCCGCTTCGCCCGTAACTTGACTCCTGCCGCCAACGCTGGTTTCAAGCGCTGTGGCCCTCGCGTAGCTCCCGTTTCAGAACCCAGGTCGCGAATAGCCCGGCGAGCACCGCGCCGACGCCATCCACCATCAGATCCTCGACGGGATCCTTGAGCTGAATGAACGTGTATTCGATCATTTCCCACACCGCGCCCGCCGCGAGGCCCATGGTGGCGATGGCGAGCCCGAAGATCAGGCTGCGGCCGCGGAACTCCTCGCGCATCGAATAGAAGACGAGAAACCCAAGCCATAGACTTATGGCGAAGCTGGTGTAGGCATGGACCACTTCGTCGTAGCCAAAGACCTGTGTGTACAGCTCCCATATCCAGCCGGCGCCGTTGGCGAGCGCCGCTATCACGAACAGCAGATCGAACAGCGATGGGACCTGACGTCGGAAGCTCATGAAAGCCACCGAGGCGACTAGAAATATCAGCGACAGCAGCAAGCCCAGCCACTTGCCCATTATTCCCAATGCCACGACGGCGCCGAGCATCAGGGCGACACCGATCCAGCCGGCGATGGTGTAACCTTTTGCATTGACGGGATCCATGCGATCTTCTCCAGCCACTCAGCGGTTCAGAAGCTCGGGGCGGTCCAGCACGTCGTAGAGCACAGGGTCCGCGAAGTCGCCCACCACCAGCGCGGCGCCGCAGCATAGCGTTGGGTTTCGCAGAGCGTGCCGTCGAGATCGAAGAACAGAACATTGGGCATGAGAACACCTTCGCTATCGGATGAGTGAGGGGCATGAACGCCACCCTTTAGGCAAGCGATCGCCCGCCATGGTTCCGTTGGCGGCTTACCCCCTGGGCGGATGGGAGCCCGGCCGCCGGAGATAGCAATCACACACTGAATATTGAACTCGCTGCTGCTTGCGGCCTCAAATCCATAGTAAGTATGGACACCAGTGAGGGAGCCGGCGATGACCCAGGCAAGCAAGCAAGAGCTAGAAGACGGCACCACCAACCTGACACTGTTCCTCGGGCGCTATCGGTTCGCGATTTGGCACCCGTACCACGCACTCAGCATCCTGAACGACTTTCTGCTCGGGTTTCTCTTTCTCGCCGGCAGCGTCTGCTTTCTCTTTAATCCACTGTACTGGGCCGGAGTCTGGTGTTTCGTCGTCGGCAGCGCGCTGTTCGTGGCTCGACCGACAATCCGCCTGGCGCATTACCTCCATGTGGGGCGCAGAAAATCCCCCGGCGAGTGGGATTTCTAGCAGGCCCGCGGGTTTTTTTGCGCCCGATTGAGGGTTTATCCCTAGTTACGCGGTATTCGGCTTTGGCTAGCCTTAGTAATAAGCGCGTAGCCAACGTGTGGTGCTTGTAGTCTCTGCAATCGAGCAAGACGCAATGCTTGGTAAAGGACCACGTGGCGGAGGGCTTTTTTCCGGGACATCGGTTATCCAATAAGCCGCCATGCCGTCGAGACAGACCGCTTGGCTTTTGAAGTAGCCGGTGTATTGGTTTTACTCAACAGTTTCATGTCTAAGGAGGAAAGCCATGCGATATTTCGCAATGCTAATCGTATTGATGTTCACTCTGGGATTCGGTGGCCAAGTGCTTGCCGATGACGACACGGCCATGGGCTCGCAAGCGTACATGGAGGAAGAGGAATTCGCCGCATTCGAGACCGATGACCTCGCGACGGATGATTACGGCGTCTATGACGAGGACTTCATCTGGGAGACGGACGAAGATTGGTATGGCGATTGGTATGGAGATAGCAGTGATTATTGGGAAGACTACGAATATTGGGGCTATGACGATGCAGGCGAGGCCGGTTGGTTCGACTGGTGAGTGATTGTCGGCATTATCGGTTTTGAGTCACTGAATAGCCAAATCACGGCCGTGCAATTAGGAGGCACATCATGATGCGACCGGCAACAATTTTAGCTCTGTCGATTGGGCTTGGCCTCTCAGCGCCCACCCTGGCGGCTTCTCATGGCAGCGAGCAAGGCGCCTCGCAAAGTGGGCAAGGCAGCTCGCAAATGCAGGGCTCCCAAGCTCAATCCAAGCAGCAAATGCAACAGCACCAGGCCTATCATCAGGCGCACCGTATGGTCATCGGCAAGGTGACGGATACGCGCGATGTTACGATCAAAGGGCCCGCGGGTGACAAGCACCGCCTGCTGAAACTCAATGCGAACGACAATACCGTCATCGTCGATCTCGGCGCTATGACGCAGGAGACCTTCAAGGGTTTGGACATCAGCCAAGGTACCCGAATCTGGGTGCTTGGCAGCAGTGCCCGCATCAATGGCAAGCCCGTTCTCTTCGCCCGCTACGTGGGTGAGCTTTACGACGTCCAGGCCGGACAGGGCTCATCCCAGGCGCAAGCGGAATTCTCCTCATTCGAGGCCAATGACCTTACCACTGATAATTACGGCGCCTATGACCCGGATTTCGTCTTTTTGGTAGAAGATGAAGGTTGGTACGACGGCTGGTATGGCGATGCCAGTGATTATTGGGAGGATTGGGCGCCGTATGGTTATGACGATCCAGGCGAGGCCGGCTGGTTCGATTGGTGAGTGATTGACGAGTTGACGAGATTATCGTTTCGGATCGTTGAATGGAGCTACAGCTTTTAATTAGGAGGCAGATGATGATGCGACTCACACCTATTTTAGCCATGGCAATCGGGCTTGGTCTTTCCGTGCCCGCCCTAGCAGCTTCTCAGGGCAGCGGGCAAATGGAGGGTTCCCAAGGTAGTTCCCAGAGCAAAATGCAACAGCAGCAGGCCATGCATCAGGCGCACCGTATGGTCATCGGCGAAGTGACCGATGTGCGCGGTGTGCAGATCAAGGGGGCCGCAGGTGATAAGCACCGCCTGCTCAAATTGAGCGCAAACGAGGATACGGTGGTCATCGTCGACCTCGGCGCCATGCCGGAGCAGGCCTTCAAAGACTTGGGCATCAACAAAGGTACGCGAATCTGGGCGCTTGGCAGCAGTGCCCGCATCAACGGCAAACCCGTCCTCTACGCGCGCTACGTGGGCGAGGTCTATGACTTCAAGCCCAACGTCCAGGGCGGATAAAGCTCATCACAGAGCTCATCCTGACAAACGATAACCTTTGACAGAGGCCGGCATGGATGCCGGCCTCACAAAGACCTCGCAAAACACTCTCCACGCCGTGACCCCAGCGAAGCCTGCCCGGAAACGGATCGGGGGCCCTACGCGTTTTCGAAGTTACGTATTGGTAATCAGCAAATTAAAGGTTAGGTAAGTGCCATACGGGTCAGTGTTCAGTTTTGGTATTGTTGCATGCGCCGAAGATGCGGCGGAACAGCCCCATCCTGGGATGTTTGGGGGAACGGCTGCTTTGGGGCGGCTCCTGCGTTTGATCCTTGAGCCAGCACGCTGCTACCGCGGTAAACGGCGTGCGGTGAAGCCGCAAGGCCGCTTGAGCATGGGCATTAGCCATTTGGTGCTCGCCGACTGCAAAGGCTGTAAGGGCGCGGTGTAGACGCCGGACGGACTCGGTCTCGGCGCGCTGCGCCAAAGTCAGATCGGCCCCACAGCGGGGGCAAAGGGCTTCCGGCCCTAAACGGGCGCGGCACTGTGGGCAGCGCTCCATCTTAGGCTTCGAGATAATAGATGAGGTCGGAGAGCTGGTCGACGGCGCTTGCGAGCGCTTGGCTATCCTCGGCGGCGATGGCATCGTTGACCTGCTCGACTCCGTCGACTAGATCCTCACGGTTCTCGGCCGTGGCGCTTTCCATAAGTCGTTCGGCCTTCTCGACCAAAGCCTTGCCCTCGACGACCTGACGGCGGGCAACCGTGCTGGGATCGGCCCCAGCGATGCTCGTGGCCTCACCCTCGAACAAGCGTCCGATGCGCTCTCGGGCGTTATCCATGGCCTGCGCCTCAAAGCGGGTGATGGCCTTGTCGATGCGGATGCTTTTTTCCAGGTCCGTTGCTTTCTCCCGGGCGGTGACGTGGAGAATGCCGTCGAGATCGAGCGCAAAGGTCATGACCACCGGATTGCCGGCCGGTGCATCGCGTAGGCCCTCTACGGCGAAGCGCCCAATCTGGGTGTTGTTGAGCGCATCGGGCTCCTCACCCTGGAAGACCTGCACATCGACTATCGTCTGGTTATCGTGAACCGTGTAGAAGACCTCGCTTTTGGTGACCGGGATAGGCGTGTTTTTGCGAACGATCGGAAAAAAGCAATAGGAGCTCATCTGGCCATCCAGTTCGCCAACAACGCTGGTGCCGAATGTGTACGGGGTGATGTCCACCAGCACCGTCTTTACCGGGGCGCCGGCGATGACCGCGGCCTGGCTCGCCGCGCCGGTGGCGACGCAGAGCTCCGGGTCGACCTCGCCGCGCGGTTGCAGTCCCAACTCGGCCTCAAGGCGCCGCGCGATCAACGGCGTGCGCGTAGCACCGCCCACCAGCAGGACTTCATCCAGGTCGGAGACGGTGAGGCCAGCGCCATCTAACGCCGTATGCACCGCATCCAAGGTTTCGTCCACATAGTCGCCGATCATCGCCTCGTAGTCCTCGCGCGCGAGCTCGAGGGAGAGATTCACTGGCCGCCCTGCGTCATCTTCGAGCAGATACTCTTCCTCGATGCGCGCGTAGGGGCGATCGGAGAGGACGATTTTCGCCATCTCGGCGGCGCGCTGGAGACGGGCCATGGCCTGCGCCGAAGCGGTGGCATCCACTTTGTGCTCATCTTGCAGGTGCGCGATCAGATGATCGATGATCTTGCGGTCGAAATCATCGCCACCGAGGTGATTATTGCCGTGGCTTGCCAGCACCTCCACCACGTCGGCCTCCATCGCCACCACGGAGACATCGAAGGTGCCGCCACCCAGATCATAGACTAGGATGCGCCGGCGCCCAGGATGACCTATCTCGTAGGCAAGAGCCGCGGCCGTGGGCTCGTTGATGATGCGCGCGACCTCCAGACCGGCAATCTCGCCCGCCTCGCGGGTGGCTTGGCGCTGGGCGTCGGAGAAATAAGCCGGCACGGTGATGACCGCCGCGCTGACGCCCTCACCTAGATGCGCCTCGGCCACCGTTTTGAGGCGGCGCAGGATCATCGCCGAGACTTCTTGGGGGCTATAGCGCTGGTCACCGAGCGCGACCGGCTCGTCATCGCCCATGCGTCGTTTGATGGATTTAACCGTGCGCTCGGGATGGAGGACGAGCTGGTTCTTGGCGGACTGGCCGACCAGCAGGCCGCCGGCGTCATCGAGTGCGACCACCGAGGGGAGCAGGCAGGTGCCTGGCTCGATCTCCAGCACTTCAACGCGCCCCGCGCGGGCCACGGCGACCTCGGAGTTGGTGGTGCCAAGGTCAATACCGATGATGGCGTGGCTCATGACTCAGGCTCTCTCTTGTTGGCGATGACCTCGGCCAGGCGCAGCACTTCGCCGGCGCGCAGGTAGCCACGAAGGGCTTCCTCCAGTACCACCCCGTCGGGCTGGGCGGGCTCGGTACGCACCGCGGTTACGCGCATGGCATAGGGGTCGAACGGGCGGCCGATGGTTTTCACCACGCTCACCTCATAGGCGGCGAGCGTTTGATCCAGGCGCCGCAGCGTGATGCCAAGTCCCTCGGCCAGGCCCTCGATTAGCAGGTGCTCGCGCTTGGCGGCAAGGCGCGCGAGGGCACTGCTTTGGTGTTCGGCGGCAAGCCGATGCGCCTGCTCCAGACGATCGCGCAGCGCGATCAGCTCGAGCAGCAGCGGCCTCTCGGCCGTGGCGCTCGCCGCCGCCTGCTCGCCGCGGCGGGCGTCGAGCTCGCGCTGCAAGCGTTGACCACTTGCCTCCAGGGTCATAAATACCCCGCGGAATTCGTCCAAGGCCCCTTTGAACTGGCGTGACTCCAGGCGCACCTCGTTTCTAAGACCGGCCAGCTCGCTAAACAGCGTGTAGAGGTCCACCTCCCGCGCCGTTTCTGTCTCGGCCCCCGGCGCTGGCGCCAGGGTATCCAGGTAGTCGCGCAGCTCGGCGATCAGCCGCTCCTTGGTCTGCTCGTTCATGCCGATCAGCGCGCCGCGGGATCAGCAGTGCCTAGCGCGCGCCGAATTTGCTCGGGACTGGGCCGCCGCGGCGTGCCGGGTGCGAGCAGTCGCGCCGCGAGGTCGGCGAGCGCCGGCACCTCATGGTGGAATAGATCGTGCTCGAGGCGCCGGCGCCGGGTGCGAAGCTGCTCATAGGCAATGCGCAGCCGCTGGAATCCCCGCGGGTCGCGATCCGGTGCGTGGGCGCGCAAACCTTCCAGATAGGCGGCCTGGACCGCGGCGTCATCGACGCTCTCGCGCCGCAGGCCAAGAATGCGGTAAGGATCGCTCATGTTGGATCTCCGAACAGATCGCCCTGAGAGGTATCGTCCTTGTTGCGCCGCTTCTTGCCTTTGCGTTTCTTAGGGGCTCCCCGGCCGCCGCCCAAGAAGGCTTCGAGCTTCGCTAGGATTTCAGGCGGCAGCGGCTCGCCGCGCTTGAAGGCATCCTGAACGCGGTGTGCGTCCGTTGGCCCCAGCATGCGCTCGAGCATAGCCCACATCGTTGTGTCTACCAGGTCCATTAGCGGCTCGTCGGGGCCAAACGGGTCGTCGTCCTCCGGCTCGTCGTCGTCCAGGAATGGGTTGCCCCCAAAGCAGGGCAGAGCCGGGAAGGCGGCGCTCAAATAGGTCTCGATGCGCTGTGCGGTGCGCATATCGCCGTCCATCCGCGCTCTCTCGACGGCGCTATCGAGTTGCCTGAAATCCCGTGTCCATGGTTTTGGTGTGCGGCCTGCCCAATGGCCCTGAGCTCTATAGAAAACGAACAGCGGCGCGCCCGACCAGCGCCGCAGCGCCGCCTGGGCATGACGTTTGAGCGACTCGTGGCAGCGGTAGCGTAGCAAAGTCTCGCAGACGAGCTCGACTTCCTCGTGCGTGAGCTTAAACTCGGCCGCGCGGTCAATGGCGGGGGCCAGCGCGCGCAGCGCGGCTTCCACGGCCTTGGTCTGCTGCGGGCCCGCCCGCAACGCTCCGACGGCGCGCATTAGCGCCAGCACGTGCTCCCGCTCGCCCACCTTTCTCGCCGCGGGAAGCGCCGCCAGCCGGGTAACGGCCCGCAGGTCGTGGCCCGCGCGATCGGCTTCCAGCAAGAGATAAAAGCGACCTACCAGGCCACCGCCGGCGCGCTCAATTCCCGCCTTGAGCACTTGGCTCGCGGCATCTGGGCCCTCCTCGGCAAGCACCGTGAGCCCACGCAGAATCTGTATCCGGCCTTCATCCACCGCACTGCGCGCCCACTGCTCGGCCTGATCTAACTCGCGCCGGCCGGCCGCGGCCTTGCCGGCCTTGACCTGCTTGCCGGCATGGGCAATGTAAGCATCCACGAGCAGTCCGCGCACCCGCGGATTGATGGGGTCTATCGCCAATAAGCGGTGCGCAAAGCCGGCCGCCTTCTTGTAGGCACCGCCGGCCACGGCGATCTGCGCGGCCTTGAGCAAATACTCGGCGTCATCGGGGTATTGCTTGAATGCCTGGTCGACCCACTTGCGCGCCGCCTTGAGGTTGCGTACATAGAGGTAATGGTCGATCAGCCGCAGGCTGCTATCCCGAGCTTCGGGGTCAAGCTCCAGGCTGTGCTCCAGATGTTCAATGACCTTGGGGATAAGCGGCGGATTCGCCGGCGGGGGCTCGATGAGGTCGGCGATATGACGGTGGATCAATGCGCGGCGCAGGCGATTGTCCTCGCAATCGGGCTCCAACGCCAGCGCCTCTAATAGCTTCTGCCACTCTTTTGCGGCGTGCTCGGACGGCTCATGCGCCTCTGTGAGCTGCGCGACCTGGCGTTGCCGATCGATTGCAGGCCATGCCTCATATACGCCGATCAGCCGGCGATGCAGGCGCCGATCATCA
>JAKDMQ010000251.1 GCA_030452265.1 Nitrococcus sp. | reverse complement strand
CGTAGCGCCGCAACGCCTGCGTGACCGTGGCCTCGATATCCGACTCCATGAACTGCACCGCGGACAGATTGGCGAATACCGTCAGCCACTGCCAGGGACCGGGCCGCGCCAGTAGCTCGCATACACGCTCTATCACCCAGGCTCCGATTGGCACGATGAGCCGCGTTTGCTCGGCGATGGGGATGAACTCGAGCGGCGAGACCAGACCAAGATCCGGGTGCCGCCAGCGCAGTAGCGCCTCCGCCGCGATCACGCGGCCGCTTGCCAGCTCGACCTGTGGCTGCAAGGCGAGCCAGAGCTGGCCCCTTTCCAGCGCGGTACACAGCTCCGCCTCGGTGCTCACACGCCGGCGGCCCGCGGCATCCATCGCCGGATCAAAGAAACGGAAGGTTGACCTGCCGGCGAGCTTGGCTTGGTACATGGCCATGTCCGCTTTGGACAACACCTGATCGGCGTTCTCGCTGTTATCGTCCGGAACGAACACGCCGATGCTCGCGGTGACCGCAAGCGATCTCCCATCGATCTCGAGGGGGCGTTCGAACTGCTCCAGAAGCCGGTGCACGAAAGGCATGACGGTGGACCGGTCCGTCACGTCCTCGATAACCACGCCGAACTCGTCCCCGGACAGACGCGCCAGGAAATCCCCGCGGCGCAGAGCGCCGGCGAGACGCCCGGCGACCGCGATCAGCACTTTGTCGCCCACTTCGTGGCCACGGCTGTCGTTGATGTCCTTGAAGCGATCGAGGTCGATGAAGAGGACGGCGACGTGGCTGTGCCTGCGTCCGGCGCGGGCTAACGCCTGGCCCAGGTGCTCCTTGAACTCGCGCCGGTTGGGCAGCTCGGTCAGATCGTCGTGGCGCGCCAGATACTGGATGCGCTCCTTGTCGCGCTTTTGCTCGGTGATGTCCTGGACCGTGGCCTGGATATAAAGAACCTCGCGGGCACTATTGCGCACGAGTCGGGCGTTTTGCTCGATCCAGAGCCGCTCGCCCGTGCCTGGCCGATGCCACTCCGAGACAAACCTCTCAACGTAACCATGCTCGTCGAGCAGGCGCTTGAAATCCTCACGGCGCTCGGGCTTGACATAGCATTGGGTCGCGATATCTTTGATCGCCTCGAGCGCCGCTTGCTCTGTGGTGTAGCCCAGCATGCGCACCATTGCGGGATTGAGCTGTAAGAAGCTCCCCTGCCATGTGGAGCGGTAGATTCCCTCGACGGTATCGTTAAAGATCGCGCGATAGCCGGCCTCGGTCTCGCGCAAGCGCTGCGCATGCTCCCGCAGCGCTTGTTCCGCCTGCTCGCGGCGCAGCGCGATGCCCGCCGTGGCCGTGGCCATCGCGGCCAGCCGCCGATCCCATTCGCTCGGCTCCTTGGGGACGTCGAAGCACAGGAATACGCTGCCGAGCGGCAAGGCGTCGGCCTCGACGATAGGCGAGGAGTACGCCGCGCGGATGCCGTGCGCCAGGCAGAGCGAGCGCCAATTCTCAGGCCAGCGCCGCTCGCTCGCCGCGTCGGCGCAGACCTCCGGCTTTCCGCTGACGACGACCTGGGCGCAGATTCCGGACCAGTCGTCGCCGATCGGGACTTCTACAAGCGCCGCGGCAAACTTCGATAACCGCGGCGCGATGATGCGCGTGAAGCGGGAGCGGTCGGCGCCGGCCAGCAGCACGCAGGCCCGCACCTTCGGGTCGATTCGCTCGATGCCTAGGCACAACTCATCCAGACAGCGTTCCAACGGCGCGTTGGTGGCGATCAGCTCCAAAATACGGTTCTGCTGCTCGATCAGCGCCTCGTTTCGCTTGCGCTCGGTAATATCCAGAGTCACGGCGGCCATTCTCACGACTTCGCCGGCGCCGTTTCTGATCGCCGAGTTGCTGATGCTCACCCAGACATGCGAGCCATCGGGGCGGATGTAGCGCTTGTCCAAGAGGTAGGGCACACCTTGCTTGACACCCTTTTCGAACAGCGGCAGGTTGACGGTCAGATCCTCGGGAAGCGTGATGTCCTGCATACGCAAGCCGCAGCCCGCGCCGTCGCCGCAGAGCTCTTTGGCGGACCTGCCGACAATCTCGCAGTAGCGCTGGTTGACGCTCAGGTAGCGACCGCTGACGTCGGCTTCAGCGATGCCGGCCAGATTCTGCTCGAAGATGCTACGCAAGCGCTCTTCGCTCTCGCGCAGCGCCGAGGAATCGTCGGCATGGCGGGCCTTGTGCGTCCTCAAAGCAGCCTCCGTACGATGCCGGTCAGCTCGAACGCGGCGGCGAGCAGGTCAGGCATTGGCGTAACACGCCGAATGTGAAGTAAAGATGCGCCGCAAGACGCCGCGCAATTGCAGCCCTACGCGGGCTGTCCCCGGCAACGATAACCAGCAACAATATCGGACAATGTCAGAGTTTGCGGCCAAACTGATAATCGAGGCCGTTTCACTCGTGATATCTGGCATATTCACGCACGGTCGGGTAGCCCTCGATATACACCCATTCGGTGTCACGGACTGGCACATGACAACCATAGCAGTTGTTCAAGCCCTCCCCCTTCCAGGTTGTGGTCATATTCTTAGACGGCGCGTCGGCCTTGAACAGGGCCCAACCCCAGCCACCGCCCCACGCCTTGTTATCAGGAAAGCGGTTTTCGCGATCACGCACCATTACAAACCAGACGCCGATATCACCGGCCCAATGCGCATTGCCGGTGGGCAGTTTATCCGCTTGGATAGCGCTGATCGCCTTGACCAGAACCGCACCATCGGGCCATTGGCCGTTTTTCTTGAATCCGGCGACCGCCTCGGGCTGAGCATACACATCGTGCACGCCGGGACCACTGGCCTCCCCGTCGTCACTCACAAACCAGCTACCCAAATGAACCCAATTTGTGCGGAAATCCTGCGGTCGCGAGATGTTGCCTTGCGCATCCACATAGGGAGAGAAACCGCTTTCGCTGGCCGATTCTCCGGCCCTGCTCTGTTGCGAATAGCCCGCGGCTGAGAGAAGTGCAATCGCCGCCGTGAAAAATGCGATTATCAAACGCATGATCATTCCTCCAAATACCCAAATTGTGGTTACTCCTGAACGGCGGGTTCGAGCGGCTAAACGACCCATGCGTTCAGAAGCATGCGGCGCGACGCGGGCCGCGGTTGCCTAAGTTGATAATGCGCCCGTGCAACATCGTGCGAGCGTGATCATAGTCGATACGGGCAAGATAATCATCGTGCTGCATGGTCGAATCCCATTCCTGCTTCTAAGCAACACAAGCTCATCGATCGGACTCGCGCATCGCCTTCAGCCCCTCGGCCCAGCGCAGCAGCTCATCGAGCAGGGTTTTTGCAGCGGAGTCGATGCGCACGTTCGCCTGGAAATTTCCATCCGCATCGAGCAGTTTGGCAACCATGGGTACCTGCACGCCTTCCATCATCGGCATCATCTTCAGAGTGGTGACCAGCAGCTTTTCCATTTGCACCGCACGCAGGCCGCCGGAGACACCGCCGTAGCTCACGAAACCGCAGGGCTTGTAGTTCCATTCCTTGTACACATAGTTGAGCGCGTTCACGAATGAGGGCGGCGGCCCGTAATTGTATTCCGGGGTCACGAAAACGTAGGCGTCGGCGGCAGCCACGCTTGTGCTCCACCGTTTCGTGTGCTCATTCTCGTATTGCTGCAGCCGTGGATGCTGCGGTTCGTCGTAGACCGGCAGATTGAAATCGGCGAGATCGACGAGGTTCGCCTCGAACGCGCCGTGCTCACGCGCGAACTCGTGAAACCAGCGCGCCACCGAAGGGCCAACGCGACCCGGCCGGGTGCTGTAAATAATTGTGTGGAGCTTCATTACCATGATTGATGTCCTTGTGGCTGAGATCACGTTGTCCTGAACATAAAGGCCGACTGCACGCTGCCGAGCACCAGGTCATTCAGCACCTTGCTGCCCGGGTCGTCAGCGGCGGCGCCGGCAACGACATGCAGCGGCAACAGATGTTCCTCTTGCGGATGCGAGGCGCGGGCGCCGGGGGCGTTAACCCAGTCGACCAGGCGTTGCTCGCGTTGCCAGCGCGGCAGGGCCACGGTTTCGGAGAGCCAGCGGTCGAAGCGCTGCGAGTCGGGATCGATGCCCGGCCCGCCGCTGCGCAGGCGCTGCATGTTATGAAAGCTCATGCCGCTGCCGATGATGAGCACGCCCCATTCACGCAGCGGCGCCAGGGCGTGCCCCAGCGCGAGGTGCTGCGCGGCATCCAGGCCAGCGCGCAGCGATAACTGCACCACCGGCACATCGGCCCGCGGGAATACCAGCTTCAGCGGAATGAAAACGCCATGGTCAAACCCACGCTCACGCTCCTCGGCTGAATCGATGTCCGCGGCCGCCAGCAATTCCCGGATCTCACCGGCCAAGGCCGGCGCGCCAGGCGCCGGCCAGCTAAGCTGGTAGGTGTGCGCCGGGAAGCCCGAGTAGTCATACAGCAGACCCGGCACGGCCTGGGCATTGACGGTGAACGACGGCGCCTGCCAGTGCGCGGATACCACCACGACGGCCCTAGGTTTGGCACCGATCTGCGCGGCGAGGCCGCGCAGCCAGATTGCCATCCGTTCCCACGTTCCGGGCGGGTTCCAGTCCATGAAGAAACACGGCCCCGCGCCGTGGGGTACGAAGATGGTCGGTAAGACGTTAATAGACATTGCAACCGCTCCTGCGAAAAGTCAGCAATTCTAATTTTGACCCCCAGCCGACAGGAGCCGCTGGACAAATGCTCG
>JAKDMQ010000250.1 GCA_030452265.1 Nitrococcus sp. | reverse complement strand
TGGAGTTGCTGCGCCCCACGGACACTGTCACCGCCTGCCCCTACAAGGGCGAGACGTCCCGGTACTGGAGCGTGGAGGCCGATGGCGAGACGGTGGAGGATGCGGCCTGGTGCTACGAGCAGCCCAACCCCGGGGTCATCGGCATTGCCGGCCGCGTCTGCTTCTTCGGCGAGAAGATGGATTTCGTCGTCGACGGCGAGCCACAGCCGCGGCCGCAGAACCGCTGGTCCTGACGTGTCACGTCAGCGGGTGGTGGGTAGCAATGAACGCCGAGTCTGGCAGTCGTTCGAATTCTACCCGCCGATCCGCCACGGGACGCGTATGGCTTGCCCATGGAGACCGTGTATTTGGCGAGTTAGAGAGACCCTAGTTCGCGAGCGCGAATGCACCCAGGTCGATCTGATAATGCAGCAAGAGCCGGAGCGGATGCTGGCGGCGCGGGTGCTGCTCGGCCTGGAATGAAGCCGAGGCACGATGAAATTCCCTGAACTGGACTCTTCTGGAACAATCAGCGCCGGAAGGCGAGCCCATGTTGCGGAACCTGACACGCCTGCTGAGCGTCTTCGCCGCCGGTCTGGCACTGGTCTGCGCGGCGCCGTGGCCCCGGCACATAACCGGGGTTTTGCCTCTTATTGACATGAAGAATGCATGAAAGGATGCTTATTGCATGTCCACCACCGTTCAGATTCGGAATGTTTCCCCGGAGTTCCATCGCCGGCTCAAGGTGCGTGCCGCGATGGAAGGTATGTCGATGTCAGAATACATCCTGCGCGAAGTCGGCAAGGCCCTGGACCGACCCACGCGCCAAGAGGTGCTCGATCGCCTCCAAGCCCAGCCGGACCGGCAGCTGTCCCGGCGTCCGGCTGAGGTCATTCGAGCGCAACGCGACGCGCAGTGATCATTCTCGACGCCTCCGCGCTCGATGCCCTTCGTGCCCTCGATCTCCAGCAACATCCGCATGATCTGTTTCTCGAGCGTGTTTGGGCGCTGCGTGATCCGGCGGCGCCGTGGAGCACAAAGCGTAGCCGTAGTTTCGGTTTGCCTGACCGAGTCACCGGGATCGAACAGCTACGCAAGGCGCAAACGGATAGTTCGCTCAATTGTCCGCATGCCGCCCGCGCGGCCGCGGTTTATCCGCCGGCAACAGGCTGGTCAGCTTGGCGTAGGCCTCGAACAGGAACGCCACCCTGTCGGCGTCGAGGGCACCACCAATCAGCTGCGGTTGCTGAGAATGCCGGAGGACGAAGTGTAAGAACATTCGGCGCATTACGGCCTACTCGGCCTAATGCGCCCTACGGCAACTGTCTTCTACTCGGTGGGAGCGCCTCAACAATACGCAGCAGAATCCGCATCGGATACCTAATGTACCAAGGTGAGAGCGCGATGGATCCCTCTATCCAGATTGGAGAATCTTGCTTGGAGACCGCACGTTGCTGAAGGTGAGACCTTATCACATTCCAGATATCCGATATGCTCAATTTTTTACACAGCCGGCGTACCAAGCGATATTCGTGCCGTGGATCGATGTCCACACGGAAAGAAGCAACCTGGGATACGTCCGTTGGATCAGGATAGCGGAGAAAGTGTACTGCATTGGAGATGATTTGTGGGGAATATCTACGGATGGAATCCAGGGCACATGGATCACGAGCTATCGCTGCCGCGGCCGATACCGCGGCGGCATGCAAACGTTTCGTGTAGGCCATCTCCGCGGCGCCGCGCAGATCGGGGCCAAATACCGGTTCGATAACGTTATTACGCTGCCGATACCCGTGTGTGGTGGCATGGGTGGAAGGCGTAAACAGCTTTTCTATTACGCCCCCGCGGTGATAGAAAATAGAACCTGCCTGTTGTACGAAGGCATGGGCCGGACCTGTAATTTGTGAATCCATATGATTCCCGCAAAGCGCAATATAAAAGCCGCAAGGCTTTTGCTTGGAGTCACCCGCAAAGTCTAATATCCGAGCAATGGCGGCTTGGCAGTTGAGTTTCCAACCCACATCCACGAGTGCCCAGCGCCTGGTGTCGAATAACCCCTCTTGGCGAAGATAGGCTAATGTTGCCGCGCCTTGAGGCGCGCGGAAGGAATAGAATGGAACGTGGTTATCTTCCGACACGGCACCAAGAAACTTCGTGGCCGTATCTCGATCGACCGGTGCATGCCATTGCTCATCGGAAAGACCGAGTCGTTCGCGGATGGCTTCGTACTCGTTAGCAGCCAATCCGGCGCTGGAGAGTAGGTCGAAGCGAGTAATGACTCCACTGGACTGCCCGGGCCGGTCACGTGTGTTGTCCGACTCGTTGCTTACGCCTGTGATCGAGGCCGGAACCCACGCTTGGCGCGACCCATACAAGTAGCGCAGCTCAATGTTAGCGCTCTCACCGTGTAGCGCTCGAGCTATTCGATATAATATTTCGCCGTCGCGGGCGACAAAATATAAGCGACGGATCCCATTTCGTCTCGCATGGTCAAGCACCCATATGACATAGGCTAGCAGAAACGGAATGACGATTCCGTACAGGATGTGCTCACATGCCTCGCTATCGCAATTAGGTTCCTTTATATCAGCCACGCGCAAGCGTCTAGCAAGCCCCGCGAGAAAGGAATATTCCGGATCCACAGTCGCGCTTCGATCGGCCATACGACATTCGCGCGCGGTCAGCACCCCGACATTAATGTGGCGAGCAATGATCTGAGCATGAGAAGCCATGCGAATGTCCGCATGGAGGTTGTCTCCACTGTGAATGAGCTGTGCCGCATCCAAGCTTTCCGCCTGAAGGACATAATGGAAAAGTTGGCCGCGATGTTTGCTAAAACCGATATCGCAGGAGACGTATAATCTATCTCCTTCCTCCATAACGCCACAGTCCATTAAAATCGGCCGTAGAACCGCGGATGACAGGTACATGTCAGATATGAAGAGGATTCGATGGGCGGCTCTACGAAGATTCCGGATATGCGAGATCATTGCTGGAATCGGGTAGATGCTCTCGCGTTCGAGCGTGATCTCCGCCTCCATGACGCCCCGTAGCTCTACGGACAGGCCATGCGGTAACCGCAAGTGTTGATAAACATCCTCAATAGTCACTGTTTGACGCGGGTGCACATGACGCTGGGCGATCTTTTCCGCGCGAAGCCGTTGCGACTGGAATCGCTTGGCGAAGCCTGCTCGTTGGCGCTCCGATATTTCTTTAGGAGCAAGCCGCAGGCCCAACTCGTAGAAAAGATCTTTAGGGTAGGCGAAAGTCCGTGTGATGCAGGTGTCAAAAACGTCGAATGAGTACACCTTCGGGAGCGCGCTTTCAGTCGTCGGCATGAGTTATCCGTTGATGCACTTGCCGGTCAAGCGTGAGCTTCAGCGCATCTGTCAACCCTGCGCGATAGGCGGATAAAGAGATATACTCGTTGTACTACGGTTCGCTGGTAAAGCCGCGTCCTAGAATTGGAAAATGATCTTTTGTCAGGCGCTCAGACTGGCGACGTTGGGAAGCGCTGATTACTTCATCCCTCGTCAGCCCGGCCTGCCCACGCCGAGGATGCGGCGGGCGGGCGGGGCGCGGACAGGCCCGGCTGACGAAGCACCGGGCGCCGGCCCCAGATTGAGGCCCGGGCCAGGCGCTGTCTACGTAACTAACAGATCAATGCCTAGCTAACGCTCAGGGGCAAGACTGGCCATCATTGCTTCGTGTCTGGCTCGCCCATATTACCCATTTCGTGCACCTTCTCCTTCGCTTGGTTCATAACGTCTTTCGCCGCTTGGCCAGTCTGCTCCACGGCTTGGTTAACCTTTTCCCCCATCTGGTTCATAGTATCGGTTGCCGCCGCGCCAGTCTGTTCGGCAGCTTGGTTAGGCTTTTCCCCCATCCCCTGTGATTGGTTCATGGTGTCTTCTGCCGCCTCGCCAGTCTGCTCGGTGGCCTGATCAGCGTTTTCACCCGCCTTCTCAGCCGGGCCCTTGGAGTCGCAGGCGCTCAGCGCGAAAGTCAGGGCGCATGCAAGCATGAGCAAGAAAAGGTAGTTGCGGATTTTCATGATTATCTCCTCCCGATTTGTAACTCAACTAATGGTCGGCCAAACTTCTTGAGGCATATACCCACTAATGATGGAGTCAGGTATTCAGGATTTGCTCGTTGGCAATTCCTGCTGACCCATTCTAGCGTTCTGTTGCGTTGGCGAATATTAACAGTATAGACCTCAACCGCATAGACCGCGCAAACTTGCAATAGTTTCAGTTCCTGCACGCGACCATTATATATGTCGCGAAATGACGACAGACTTGTGTGGAAATATCTCTTACACAAATACGCTGCCTTTGGGAGCGCGCAGAATTATTCGCCCAGACCGATGATCACGCTCGAGGCGTCAAAGATTGCACACGCCTTGCTGCCGTCTTTGAGCCCCAGGCGATCGACGCTCTCGTTGGTGATCACCGCGGCGATGCTCTTACTTTGTTTCAGCTCGATCACGACGTCACTGTTTACCGCGCCGCGGTGCAACCGAGAGACGTGTCCGCAAAGCTGGTTGCCCGCACTGAGATTAGGTGTGGGGCCGGTGGCGATGACAACGGAAGAGGCCTTGATAAGGGCAATAGCGTTTGCGCCTTCGTTCAGGTCCAGGCGAGCAACACTGTCTTCGGTGATGATAGCGACGATGCTCTGGCCTTGACCTAGGCTCAGGCGCACCTCCGCGTTTACGGCGTCATGACGGATGGAGCTGACCTGGCCCCAGAGCTGGTTGCGGGCACTGG
>JAKDMQ010000249.1 GCA_030452265.1 Nitrococcus sp. | reverse complement strand
CGCTCGAGGATTGCAATTTCCTTTAGACATCGTCCTGCGCTATAACTATAGTATACTGATAATGCGAATTATACGCATGTCTGATCTCATGCCAAAACCCGGTGGCGGGCTCGCTTCTAGAAACGCGCCATCGCCGCGCGACAAGGCTCGGGTAAACCTATACCACTAAAGCTACTTATAGGAGATAACACGATGGCGACCGCAAATAATGCGCACCTAGTCGTCCCTGAATCCAGCAAGCGCTTCATCCGCATCGTGCTGAGCAGCAAGAATGCCCGTATCGTGTGCTGCATCATCGTGGCCATGGCGATTCCGTTAAGCCTCCTGCCTATCGGTACCACGGCATTGCCTGTGCTCCTCGTAAGTTTACTGCTCGGCAGTGCGCTCGTGATCGGCACGCTGATCTATTCCGCGGGGGACTATGACAGTCACCCACGTCACAGCCTGGATGACGATGAAGTGGCGCTACTTGGTGAAACTGAGCGCGCGGGAAGTGCAGCAGAGGGAGCCGCGTCGAGCCATGCAAAGCGAGTAGCCTCGAAAGCTGGAAAGCCAGCAGCTTCCAGCACCGGAAAAGGTGCCGCGGCGCGCGCTGGAAAAGGAACCGCGTCAAGCGCCGGAAAGGCGCCGGCTTCGAACACTGGAAAGGCAACAGCATCAAGCACGGCGCAGGCAACGGCGCCGAACGCCGCGGAGGGAATGACATCAAGCGCCGGCAAGGGAGCAGGGTCGAGCACTGCAAAGGAAGCCGCATCGAGCACTGGCAAGGGAGCAGGAACGAGCCCGGGTAGGGCGCAATAGCGAAGCGTATCGCGCCGGTAGCGCGGCAGAACCCTCACGCCCCTGAGCCGGCTCGCGGTTCGTCGCCTAGCATGCAGTTGCGATAACGGGCAAGCGCCATTAACGGGAAATAAGCATCATAACCGTGGTACTTGAGATAAAAGACCCGCGGAAATCCAGGCGCTGTAAACCAGGGACAGCGCCAGAGCCCATCGGCGCGCTGCCGGCGCAGCAAATACTCCACCGCGCGGCGCACCTCGGGTGAGCGCCCTTCGCCCGCGGCGATCAGCGCAAGCACGGCCCAGGCCGTCTGGAAGGGTGTGCTCTCCTGAGCTTGATGCGCCGGGTCGCCATCCAGATAACTATCGTTACTCTCGCCCCAACCGCCGTCATCGCGCTGAGTGCTTTTGAGCCAAGCCACGGCCTTATCTACCCAACGCAGGTTATGATCGTAACCGGCCTGTTCGAGCGCGGTTAGAACCGACCAAGTGCCGTAGATGTAATTGGTGCCCCAGCGCCCGTACCACGGGCCTTCGGGTTCCTGCTCGCGGCGCAAAAACGCGATGGCGCGCTCCAATGGCTCCCGGTCGTGCAACTCTTCATTCAAGCTGCCAAGCAATGCCACTACCCGGGCCGTCACGTCGCTCGTGGGCGGGTCGAGCAGCGCGCCATGATCGGCGAAGGGGATTTCATTGAGGTAATAGCGCGTATTGTCGGAGTCGAACGCGGCAAAGCCGCCGTTGGCCGATTGCATGCCGAGCAGCCAAGCCGTTGCCCGCTGGATAGACTTGCCATAGCGCTCGGGGTCCGAGGCGCGTTGCATCGCCCACGCCACCGCGGCGGTGTCATCCAGATCCGGATAATGATCGTTGCGAAACTGAAACGGCCATCCGCCTCCCGGCAGGTCCGGGTGCTGCTCGGACCAATCCCCCGGCGTGTCCAACAACTGCCGCGCCTTCAGCCAATCCAAGGCGCGGCGTACCAGCGCGGTGCTGTGCGCGCAACCGGCTTCCTGCAGCGCAAGGCATGCAAGTGCGGTATCCCACACCGGCGACAGGCAGGGCTGGCAGTAGGCGCGCTCGGGATGCTCGACCACGAGATTGCGCAGCCCCGCGCGAAGCTGCACCCGATGCGGATGATCCGCGGCATATCCGAGTTGCTCGAGTGCTGCGTAGGCATTGACCATGGCCGGAAAAATAGCGCCCAGGCCGTGCTCGCCATTGAGCCGGGCGGTAAACCAGTCACTCGCCCGGCGTAAGGAGCGGGCTCGAATCGAGCGCGGAACGAACGGCTCTATACGCCGCCCAAGCGTGTCAAGCTTGATAAACGCCCGGTTGAGGCGCGAGCGTGCCTTGAAATAGCCACGCTCGATCCGTGGATCCGTAACGAAGAGCTCTTGGATATGAACATCACGCGGATTGCGCGCGCGCGGCTTGTGCACCGACAGGATGACCAAGGGCACCATGACCGTGCGCGACCAGTAGGAGACCTTGCTCAGATGGAATGGAAACCAGCGGGGCAAGAGCAGGATCTCCGGCGGCATGAACGGCACGCCGCGCCAGGGAATCTCCCCAAAGAGCGCCAAGGCGAAGTGAGTGAAGACATTGGCGTTGACGGCGCCACCGCGATCGACAATGGCCTTGCGCGCACGGCGCATGTGGGCGGCATCGGCGTCGTCCCCAGCGAGCTTCAGGGCAAAATACGCCTTTACTGAGCAACTGATGTCTATCTCACCACCGTAGTAGAGCGGCCAGCCGCCCTCCTCCAGCTGGTGTTCACGGATAAAACGCGCGAGCTTTGGCTCGAGCGCCGCCTCGATCTCCCCGGTATAATGCATCATCATGATGTACTCAGCGGGGATGGTGCAGTCGGCCTCGAGCTCGAAGCACCAGTAACCGTCCGGGTGTTGCTGCGCGAGCAAGGCCGCGCGCGCGGCAAGAACCGCCCGCTCGAGCGCATCCGTGCCAAAATCCGGCGCATAGGCGGCACGGTCGATCCTCGCGGCGATGCTATCGGGCGCGCGGGCTATCGATCCCATAGAGCCCTCCCGCTGTAGGCACGCATGAGGCCGGTGTTGGCGATCACAGGGGAGAACGGGTCACAGCCCGACCAGGCGGTGCTCCGCCACGGCCTCATCCACGCGGCGCAGGGGTAACCCGCGCGCGACCCAGTCGAAAAGGCGGCGCAACATGGCATCGCGTCCGGCCGCCAAGCCGAAGCTCAGCACGGTCGCGCGAACCGCCCGGCGGGATATCTTCACCTCATTGCCACTGCGGTAGGCCGGATTGGCGTTGAGCCGCTGCAGCGTAAGCGCCGCCATCGCCAGCGACCAGAGGCAGAACCGCCGTATACCGACCTCGCTGGCGGGAATAAGCTGTACATACGCTAGCGCATTGCGAAGGTGCCCATGCGCGCGTGCCACCAACTCGCGAATCCCGGCGCCGAAAGCCGGATCGTAATGCGCCTCATTCAATTGCCCGAGGTCGAACCCAACCTGTTGGAATACATCGCGTGGCAGCCAGCAAGCCCCCCGGCGCCTATCCTCCCAAACATCCTTTAATATGTTGGTCATCTGCAGGCCCGCGCCAAAGGAGACGCTAAGCGCGCGCAGCCGCTCTCGCTGACGGGCAATGTCCGTCGAATAGAGACAAAAAAGATCCGTTAGCATTTCCCCAACTACCCCGGCAACGTAATAGCAGTAGCGCTCGAACTCGGCAATATCATCGAGCCCGCCGCGGCGCCGATTACGCTGAAACCAAGGCATGCCTTCGCACATGATCCGCACGCATTGCTCTAGGGCGGCTTTCTCGTTGACGGGCAACGAGTGGGTGATCGCAACGACCCCGGGCAACTGCCGGATAAGCTCGCGCTCATCGCTCGACATCGTCTCGGATAGCAGAGGATGGAGATCGGCGGCGAGACGGCCGGCAGGTTCCTCACCGCCTGCAACGATAGCTTGGAATCGGTCGTGAAAAGCCTGCTTGTGGCGGGCACTCAACGCGGGTTCGTCCTCGATCGTATCCGCGATCCGGCAAAGCAGATAAGCATTCGTGACAGACGTTCGAAGCGGTTCTGGAAGTTGCGGAATCGTAAGGGCAAATGTGCGCGAGACACCCGGCAGGAGCTGCTGCTGGGAAACCACGGCAATCTCACCCCGCGAATGATGCTGGTCGCTGGCTTGCATATCGAACCTTGTTTCACTCCGTGACTATGCAGAACAGGCGCGCGCTCTCGCCTGCTGTGTCCTGAACCACGCTAATCGCACCAGTTGCATGCATCCATTTATGGATTTTCTGACCTGCGCCAAGCCGTTAGGAGTGTAAGCTCCGCGACGGGCAGTGGCAAACGCATAAGATGCAGTCAGACGTGAATGGCGCTGAGATAAGTTTCAACTCATTGAATACTAGACATAAAACTGGATTTTCGTAGATAAGTGCAGCGCATCCGGCGACTAGCCTCCGAATCAGAAGGCGGTGGATGCGCTGCGCCTATCCACCCTGCGCGCTTTCGGAATTACATTTTTCTAATCAGCAAATTAAAGATTTAGTAGGTGCTATTCTAATCACACACACCTCGTTATGCCATACCCTGACACCTACTCCGATTGAGGGCACGCCATGCCCCGCCAACACCGCTATCCCACATCCAGGGCTATCTACTCTACTTTTCGCCTAGGTGCGAGCCGCTAACGCCTGCGCCGGTAATGATGTATGGCGAATTTGCCTATACCACCGCGGCGTGCGAGCACGCCCACGGTGAGCTCTTTATCGATGCGACTCGAATCGCGCTTGCCGACAATCGATCGCTATTGACCTAGCGGTTGCTTAAGGTTAAAGGCTGGCACTCGCATACGCACAACCCTTACGGAGCAGGAAGCCGGTGAACCGCAAAATTGATACTGCGCCGCGACGCCCCGCTATGGGCTCGGCCCAGGCCCCGGGTGCGTCCGCGTTGGAGCGGCCACGCCGACGGCCGGTCATTTCCGTCACGAATCTCTCCAAAACATACGCTTCCGGCTTCC
>JAKDMQ010000248.1 GCA_030452265.1 Nitrococcus sp. | reverse complement strand
AGCGAATATATTCATGACTTCTACGTGCCCGCCGCGCGGCAGGGGCAGCGGCTTAGCGCCGACCACTACGCTGGAGCACGTGCACTCGCGCGCTGGAAGACGCGCATTCGGAGGGCTTGGCCGCGGGTGAGCCTGCGGCGGCTAGGCGATCCAGCCCACCAGATCCGTTACGGTGAGCGACTGTCTTTCGAGGTGGTGGCGGAGCTCAACGGGCTCGAGCCGGAAGACGTGGTGGTGGAGGCGCTGGTGTCACGCCGTCACGGGGCCAACGAGGCTATCACTGGTGTGATCGATGGCCGGGGGCGGCTTCCCGAAGGGGGCTCGGACAGGCGCAGGCCGTACGACGCGCGGGCGCAGTTCACCGTGCTCGAAAAGCTCGACGGCGGTGGAACCCACTATATATTAGAGTACGAGCCCGAGTGGTGCGGGCGGCTCAGCTATCAAGTCCGCTTGTATCCCTACCACGAGCTGCTTACTCACCCCTTCGAGCTGGGTCTCATGGTCTGGCTATGAAATGGCCGAGGCGGCGAGGGGTTGATCCCACGCGGCTTCGTCCCGCGACTACCAGGGTTCCAATCAGCCGACCCTGAGCCTCGCAAGCAGCCGCAACGGCCATCGAGCGTATACTCCTCGTTTGCGTACGAATATCTGTACTTGTACAGAAATGGGTACGTTCAAATAGGAGTCAGCATGGACAGTCTCAGTTATTCCGCTTTCCGCAAGAGCCTGGCCAAGACACTGGATAAGGTGAATGAAGACCATGTGCCGGTGCTGATCACGCGCCAGAACGGCAAGCCAGCGGTACTGGTGTCGCTGGAGGACTTCAAGGCCTACGAGGAGACCGCCTACCTCATGGCCAGCCCGAAGAATGCCGCACGGCTGAGCCAGGCCATTGCAGAGGTGGAAGCCGGCCACACGACACAGCACGAGTTGCTCGAGCTCCCCACCGATTCGGCAGATCCGTGATCTTGTCGTGGGCTGAAACAGCCTGGGAGGACTATTGGTACTGGCAGGCTACCGACACGAAGCGATTGAAACGCATCAACACCCTGATTAAGGACATCCAGCGCCATCCGTGTACCGGCATCGGAGACCCGGAAGCGCTGAAGCATCATTGGACGGGCTATTGGTCGCGCCGCGTGGACCGCGAGCACCGGCTTGTCTACAAGACCACGGATCGCGCCCTATTTATCGTGCAATGCCGTTATCATTACTGAGGTTCATGAAGAACCCAGCCGGGCATCTAAAAGCCGTCGAACAAAAAATCGACGGCTGCTTTCGCGGCTCGCCGGTCAGCGTCGGATTCGAGGGTGGCGATGCGCATCCCAAGCGCGGCCACCGGAACGCTCGCCATGTACTGCGTCACCATGTTGCGGCGATGCCCTTCCAGCACGAACACCGGATTCAGCCGACTGGCTGCGGCTGGCGCGGACTCATTAGAAATCAGAGGAGCGACGATTCGCGTATTGAGGCCATCCAGGAGATCGACTTGCATGTCGAGCAAGGGGTGCTCGTCCCCACGATAGATATCGTACTGCGGCATTAGAAACGGCGGAACTTCTCGAGCGGCAGGCCGTGACGCACCACGTAGGCGTTTGAGGATGCAATGGCTCCGGCGTTCTCTGCCTTCCACTGCGCGCCATCGACGCAGGCGATCTCAGCTCGCAGGCCGCGCTCGCATGCCCTAGACAGATTGATCCCCCTGGCACGGGCGGCTGCCACCAGATCCGCGTCGAGGGATAGATTCGTTCGCTGCTTTGCGCTCGCCGCTCTCACGATACTAAAAATCAGCCGATGCCAACTTTGCACATCATTGTGCGCATCGCCGGAGCACACAGTCAATGTTTCTGTTCCAATGGCTCTGCGCAGATTAGAGCGGTTGTCGCGGATGCACCGGCCTAAATTTTATATGAAATATTGGTCAATATTGACTACACTAGAGGTACAGCCACAACATCGCCGCGCCGACGAGGAGCATTCCATGCGTTACGCATCGATCAGTGCCGCCACCGAGGCCCTACGCCAGATCGCCAACCACGAGGCCGACCACGTGATGGTCATGCGCGACAACCGCCCGGCCGCTGTCATGCTTTCGGTGGAACACTACCGTGCGCTCGCCCAACTGCGCGAGCTGATGCGTGACCCCGGGGGTCTCGCGGAAATGCTGCAGGTTCATCGCGAGGCCATGCAGGGCAGCGCCGAAGGCCCTTCGCTAGAGGAGTACGCGGCACAGCGTGCGGAGCGGCACGATCCGGTCGGTCATCAAGGCTGAGCGGGGATGTCCCGGCACCGCTTCAAAGACATACACATCCCAGGCGCCCGGACCCGCCGCTACCTTGACGGCCTGCTGCCCCAGGAATGGAGGTGCCTCGAAGAGGCTCTGAAGCTCCTTCGCGAGGGACGGTGGGACTACAACGAAGATCCGAACCTACCGGGCGGTGGTTACTACTTCGAGGCCTGTGGCTTCACCATCTGGTTCACCGCCACGGGACTGGGGGGGGTGGCGACGGTTACCCAGGTTCGGTATCTGCCCGACCTCCCTGAGTAAGCCACGACCGACCCCGTCCAAGCCGACTGGACTCTTGCCTGGTATCTGGGCCAAGCCGGTACCGTGCTCAACTTTATCGGCGGGATGATGATGGCCTCGGGGTATCTGTCGATCGACAAGCCAGGGCTCTTCTGGTGGCGCTCTCTGCGGATCCTGTGCGAAGCCTGGTGGCCAGGGCGCGGACGCGCCGCCGCCTCGGGCGCCACAATCAATCCCCCCGACAACCACCGCATCCTGCGCGGCATCGGTTTGGTCGTGCTCGGCTTCGCTTTGCAATTTGCCGCTGCCTTCGCGAAATAGTTTCTCAATAGCGTACGAGCTCTCGCCGACGCTACTGTCGCTCAGAAGGAGGGCTTGCCGGTATAGAGTGGGGCGCCCACCGAGGAGAGCCCCTGTGGTGGCTAATGTCCGCAGTTCCGCCCTCACGGGGCAGATGTTACCTATCGGTCCCGCGGCCCGGACCGTCAGCAACGGGTCGATAGCAGTCAATGGGAGGCGCCTGCGCCCCGCTTGATTTGTCGTAATCGAAATAGCGGCTGGCGGCACGACTGCAGGGTCCACCGAAGTGTCAAAGCCGGGGGTTACTCTGTATGTCGAAATAGCGCTCGATCAGATAAGGATCATCGAAGTGGCGCATTCCCACGAAGGCCGTCACGTGCCGGCCCCATTGGCGCATCGCCCCAGGCGAGCGCACTCCGGTGGGCCAGAGGAAGAAACGCTCTGGTCGTTCGCTGCCTCGCACGATTCCGAAGGCACCGAACAGGCTGCGGTGCCCTCCAGCAGGCCTCGGCATGCTGCGCAGCGTATCATACGGTTGGAAGCGATACGTCACGTGCCGGCCGTCAGGCATAACCCGCGATAAACCCACTAGATAGTGGGTGCGTGGCTCCAGATAAAGGCTCATGCGATGGCTCCCGGCCGGTGCCGGCCGTGGCACCAGCAAAGGCTCCTGCAAACCTGTAGGGGGTGGTTTGGGCTCGAGCCGGGGCCCAGGGAATGCCATGTGATAACAACCGCAAGGGTGCATCGAATCGTACAATAGAGGCTTGCCGTCACGGCCTAGGGTTACGCGCCAGAGCAAACCATCGAGCCGCCCGGACAGCAAATCGAACGTTCCGCGATTGGGACGGGCGGCGAACCACACCAGGTAGTTGATCTGCAGCAGGCTGGCCTTCCCCAGGCGCGTGTGGCTGAACAAGATGTAAACGACGGGTTCGGGCTTCACCGTCGGCAAGCCCTTCTTAGTCCAGACAGGTCTTCCAATCCGATCAAACGGACCGGTTACCGGCAACGTAATCACCGGCGCAAAAGCGCGCGCCAGCACCCGCCGCTGGCTTTGGTCCGGCAGCGGAATCTCCAGCAGGTTCTGCGCCGAATCCCGAAGAATCGCGGCGACCTGCCGTGCTTTCAGCTCTGTATTCCAGGGCGGCGCGTATACCACGGCTTGCTCGTATACAGGCGGCGGACCCGCATACTTGGCCTTAACGTCCTGCTGCCAGTCCTCCACGCCGAGCAGAATGAACCAGGCGGATACGGGGTAAAGGCCGGCGAGTCGGCGCCAGGTGAGATAGCCGTCAGGGAATTGGGCGCGCTTGCGAATCAGGCCAATGCGGGCGGGGTGGGATAGATCCCAATGCTGCAGAGCTTGCCGACAGCGAGCCAATCGCTCTTGGATGTCCGCTCGCGGCGCTGTGCCCGCCGCGGTTGGCAGGTTCGCCAACTCATGAGACCTCGCTCGGGTGTCGAGGCGTGCGAGGCGCTGCAACCATTGATTGAGCGCCTCACCCTGAACCTCGTCAGCAAAGCTCGCCAGAAAACGATTGACCCGCAGATAGGGGAAGCCTTCGATGAGCTCGGCCTGGTTGTCCCGCACGTCGTGGGCGGCCACCATCCGTTCGACTTTCTCGAAAAGCCGCGCGCATTGTGCAACATGCGGCTTCGCGCTTTCCGGGATACGCACCGGAGCCGGACTGGTGCTGGCGCAAGCGACCAACAACATCAACGCCCCGATGGCGAACCATCCTGCGTGGTGCATCCTTCGAGAGCTCCGCGGCGTCGCGCTCAAAGGCATCCAAAGTGGGAGAGCGCACGGCAAGATGGTGTGTGCCCCGAGATTCTACTTCACGCCTGGATTAACACCCGCATGCCCTGAGGTAGGCGGTCGAACAATTGAACTACATCAGTATTGCGTACTTTCGCCGCAATGACCGGAAAATCGGGGGATCGAGGCTTTGGCGCTGCCAAAGTGCCAGCGCAATCGCCAGCACGAGAGCCGC
>JAKDMQ010000247.1 GCA_030452265.1 Nitrococcus sp. | reverse complement strand
ACCCGTCATCATGCATCGGCGTGATGAGCGCTACCATGCTGCCGCGGAACATCGACCCCCCTGCGAGCCGCCAAATGATAGCCGCATAGTACTTGCCCGCCTGAGAGCTGACAACTGTGCGGTGCGCGCCGAGCCCGACCCTACCGCGCCCCCGCGGCTTACGCCGCCGACACGGCGCGCGATCATGCTACACTCATCCACGTTCGGCATTTGGGTAGCTATAGCAGCTATTCACTCGGATGGGACATGCATAATAACTTTCATACATGCATAACAATCTTCTGGTGATCTCAGCCGTTGGCGAAGATCGCCCGGGCATCGTCAACGAGCTCTCCCGGATCATTGCCGAGAACGGCTGCAACATCGAAGACAGCCGCATGACTGTCCTCGGCGGTGAGTTCGCGATCATCCTCCTGGCAGAGGGCCGATGGAACAAGCTGGCCAAGCTCGAGGCGGCGCTACCCGGTCTGGGTCGCAAGCTCGGGTTGGTCGTCAACTGCAAGCGCACCATACCGGCACGGCGTGAGGGCAATCTGTTGCCCTACTCCGTTGAGGTGGTCGCCATCGATCATCCCGGCATCGTCCATCAGCTCGCGAGCTTCTTCTCATCGCGTGAGATCAGTATTCGTGACATGGCGACCACCAGCTATGCGGCCGCGCACACCGGCACGCCGATGTTCTCCGTGCAGATCACCGTGGACGTCCCGGCGGCGGTCCATATTGCCCGCCTGCGCGAGGAGTTCATGGATTTCTGCGATCAGCTTAATCTGGATGCCGTGATCGAGCCGGTCAAAGGCTGAATCGGCCGCGGTGTATCGCCTGCATCCGATTTCAAGATCTCGACTGATGACTTTCTCTACGTCCTCGCCACATTTGTGTACGAGCCCATTCGCTGAATCGATCGCTACGGCTGGCGACCCACCTGCCGCAACGAAAAGCTCGGTTACTACTACTTCTGGCGTGGAGTCGGGCAGCGGATGAGCATCGTGGGCATCTCATCGACGTATGAAGCGTTCGAAGCGGGGGCTCGGGACCACGTCACTACGGGGTCGAATCTAGTATTAGCAATTTAACTCTTTGCTCCAGATCGATGTCCTGCTCGATCTTCGCTTCAAACCGCCGGATGCTGGCGCTGGCGTAGCTCTCTCTTCATTGCCGCCGCGCGATCACCGGTTCCCAAACGAAGCCAAGCGCCTCGACGCCGGCCTTAAGCTCCTGCATGGCCGCGGTAACGGCAGCCGTAGGGCCGCGCAGGCCGAGCTCGAGCTCGTAGCGCCCGGGCTGCGTGCTCGGCAGGCACGAAAGGCGCAGAGCAGGGTGGCGCTGCACGAATGTCTCCAGAAGCGGGATCACGTCGCTCTCGCGCGCGTTGAGCACGGTGATCGCCTGCTCGGTGCGCATGCCGGGGGCATGCAGAGGTGCGTAGACACTGTCCAATACCCATTCGATCATCGGCCAAGCCATGTTCGGGAACCCAGGCACGAAGTAGTGCTCCCGTATAGAAAAGCCGGGGATCCGATTCACCGGGTTGGGAATGATCTGGGAACCCTCAGGGAACTCGACGAGCCTCAGGCGCTGGCTCGGCTTGATCAGCCGCCCGAAGCGCGCTTCCAGCGCCCGCACGCCCTCCGGGTGGGGCCTGAGATCGACCCCGAGCGCGGCCGCCGCGCTCATGCGCGTGCGGTCATCGGGGGTGGCGCCGATGCCGCCACAGCTAAAGACGATGTCCCCGCAGGCGAAGGTTTCAAGCAACGTGCGGGTAACGAGCGTGGCGTCATCGCCTATGATTCGGCACCAGGCAAGCTCGAGACCCCGCAGTGCCAGCAGCTCGATCACCTTGGGCAAGTGCTTGTCCTGGCGCTTGCCGCAGAGCAGTTCGTCGCCGATTACGATCAAGCCAAAGCGCATGCACTCGGTCACGCCTACTCACCCGCACCCCGCTCGAGCCGCCGCCACTGGCAAAGACCACCCACTGCTTGATCGAGCTTGTCCAGCCATTCCCGATGCTCAGCCTGCTCTGCCGGGCTGGCCCGGGTGACAAGTAACCGCGCTCGAGCCGCATCGAGTCGGCGAACACCATTGACGAGCGCTGCGCCGGTGCTGTGCTCGTCCGCGCTCTCCAACGCCAGCGCAGTCTGCCCTCCGGTCATTGCCAGATAGACCTCGGCCAACAGTTGAGCGTCGAGCAGCGCTCCGTGCAGAGTCCGTTGCGAGTTATCGATGGTATACCGGGTGCATAGCGCATCCAGGCTGTTACGTTGGCCCGGATGCAGTTCGCGCGCGAGCGTCAACGTGTCCGTGACCCGACAGTAATTGGCCACCCGCTCCCAATGGCCTTCCAGACGGCTGAGCTCATGGTCGAGAAAGCCCACGTCGAATGGGGCGTTGTGGATGATGAGCTCGGCATCGCGGATGAATGCGACAAGCTCCGCGGCGATCTCGCAAAAACGCGGCTTGTCGCCTAGAGACTCGTTGGTGATCCCGTGGACTTCGATCGCACCCCGCTCCACTTCACGGTCCGGATTGAGATAATGATGAAAGGTACGCCCGGTCGCCCGGCGGTAGCAGAGCTCGTAGCAGGCGATTTCGATAATGCGATGGCCATCCGCCGCCTCTAGCCCCGTGGTCTCCGTATCCAGCACGATCTGGCGCATCGATCGGTTCACTCCCCGCGCGCTAGGAATTTCGCCAACATTTCGTCGATGCCTTGATTGGCCAAGCGATCAGCGTGTTCGTTCCCTGGGTGGCCGTTATGCCCCCGAACCCAATGCCATTCGATCTCATGACACGCGGCCACGGCATCGAGACGCTGCCATAGATCGATATTCTTTACGGGCTTACGCTCCGCGGTACGCCAGCCTCGGCATTTCCAGCTCGCCAGCCACTCGGTGATGCCGCGGCGCAGGTATTGCGAATCGGTGGTCAGCACCACGCGGCACGGCCGTTTCAGGCTTTCCAGGGCTTGAATCGCCGCGGTCAGCTCCATGCGATTGTTGGTGGTTTGCGCCTCGCCGCCATACAGGCTCTTCTCGCGCCCAGCATAGCGCAGCACGGAACCCCAGCCGCCCGGCCCCGGATTGCCCCGGCAGGCTCCGTCGGTATAGATTTCAACAGGTACCATTCACCCGGCTCCTGGAGCTTGGTTGCCCCAGCGCACCCGGTATCACCGCCAAACGTGGGCGACGCACCGGCTGAGCCGGAATCCTTCCGCCCACACGCTTCTGCCCGATGGTGAGGTGGACTCCGCCGACCCAACGCAGAAAGCTTGGCGCGACCTCCTCGCGCCGGCGCAAGCGCCCAAACAGGCCCCTATTGTTGAGCGGCGGGCTAAAATGCAAACGATCCTTGCGCTCGATCTCGAGCCCCAGCAGCCTCATCCAATCCTCGATGCGTGCCTGCGAGCGGTAGCGCCCATTCGACGGCGGCCCACCACGGCGGCGGCTAGCGAACAGATAACGCAGCCCCCATACGCTAACCGGATTGAACCCAAGGACGAGCATATGACCTTCCGGACTCAGTACCCTTTCGGCCTCGCGCAGGATCTGATGCGGGTAATCGCTGAATTCCAGCTGGTGGATAAGTATCACTATATCCATCGTCTCGTTGTGTAATGGCAGCTCGACCGGCGATGCGGCGACATCGACCGGCGCTTCCGGCCAGTCATCCAATACCCACTGGCGTGCCCCGCGAAACAGCGCCGGGCGTTGTCCACGAGCGAAGGCGCCCACCTGCAGCACATGGCGGGCGTAAAGACAAGCCATCCTCTGACTGAGCAATCGGCATTCGGCCTCCACCAGGGAGCATCCCAGGGGAGTGCAAAACCAGTTCTGTATGGCCTTCATAGCGCGTAAATACTCTATTGAGTTACTGTAGCCTGGACCATTTAGCATACCGCGCCACGCGATCGCCGTCAGCCGATGCACCCGCTGCCCTGGCACAGACGGCTTCCCGCATCGCGGCAGTTGGGTAGTTGGGATCACCTTTATTCCAGCGCGCAAAGCGGCTACCATCAGTCAGTATGATAGTAGATCCAGCATTTCCTCTCAGAGCCTTCAGGGACAACTACATCTGGCTGTTACACGATGTGCAGAAGCGCCGCGCCTGTGTGGTCGATCCGGGCGATGCCGATCCTGTCCTGCGCTTCCTGGAAGAGGAGCGGCTCGAGCTTACCGGCATACTGGCAACGCATCACCACGCGGATCATGTGGGCGGTATAGCACGCCTTGTCAAAGAACGGCCAGTGCCGGTATACGGCCCTGCCAAGGAATCTATCCCGGAGCTCACTCATCCTCTGGGTGAAGGCGATACGGTGCACTTGGAAGCCCTCGGCCTCGAATTCGAGGTCTGGGAAATACCGGGCCACACCGCTGGGCACATCGCCTATATCGGACAGCAAATGCTGTTCTGCGGCGATACGCTATTCTCCGCGGGATGCGGCCGGCTCTTCGAAGGCACGCCGGCGCAGATGCACGCCTCACTGTGCCGACTGACCGAGCTCGATAATACAACGCGGGTCTACTGTGCCCACGAATACACGGAGAACAATCTGCGCTTTGCCGTCGCCGTCGAGCCCGACAATACGGCGGTCCGTGACCGCTATACCGAAGTCCGAACCATGCGGGCCAGTGACCTGATCACCCTGCCATCCACTATCGGCATCGAAGTCCAAACCAATCCCTTCCTACGCACGGATATCGCGACTGTGAAGCGGTTGGCAGAACGCCACGCGGGCCACAAGCTAACTTCGGAAGTTGAGACATTCGCCGCCGTGCGGGCCTGGAAAGATACTTTTTAAGACCTTCCAGATCGATTGCAAACAGGCCGGATCATGTCAGGCGATTCGGTGCCGATATGTATTGAAAGAATAATCGCCAAGAAGGAGACCCTGGGGTGGGGGCA
>JAKDMQ010000047.1 GCA_030452265.1 Nitrococcus sp. | reverse complement strand
AAGTATCCACCTTGGCTGTGGGGGCCCGTGCGGTGAGCCTGGTGATCCCGGTCTACGCCCAAGACGTATCCCAAAATCCAGCCACGGCCCGACCAACCGCGGCGCGAGAAGAACCGCGAGAGCATGAGAAGAATGAGGAGCGTGTCGAGCAGCTCGAGAGAAAGCTCGAGATCATCGCTGAAGATCTCGAGACCATGCGCCGTGAGGCCATAATGTCGGAGCCTGAATACAAGATTAGCCACCAACTTGGCCCAGGAGCGTCTAGGGTCTATTCCACAACGAAGCCAGGAGTCTCGATCGCCGGGTACGGGCAGGGCTTTTATCAATGGTCGGATGCGCAGACCAACAAGGCCAATCTCCTGCGCCAGACCTTCTACTTCGGCTACCGCTTCAATGACTGGATTGTCTTCAACAGCGAGATCGAGTTCGAGACCAAGGCGGAGGTTGAAGGAGAGACGAGCGGCCAAAGCGTGGACCCAATACCGACTCCAGACGAAGAGGGGGAGGAGGGAGAGATCGAACGGGAGTTCGAAGCGGCCGCGGAGTTCGCCTACCTCGACTTCCTGTTCGACCGGCGGTTCAATGTCCGGGCTGGCATGCTCCTGCTACCGCTCGGCTTTATCAACCAGGTTCACGAGCCGCCGACCTTCTACGGTAACCTGCGCCCCGTGGTGGAGACCGCGATAATCCCCACGACTACGCGCGAGAACGGGGTCGGATTCTACGGTGACCTTTTCTCCGGAACCCCGGCCAGCATGACGTATGCCCTCTACGGCATAAACAGCTACGACGCTTCGGGCCTCGAGGCCGACGGGCTGAGTCACGTCCGGCAAAACGGCGCGGCCATCGCGGAGGACTTAGCTGTGACGGGGTCATTGAGCTGGCAGCCCACATTGGGATTGACCCTGGGCGGCGATTTCTTTGCCGGCGATACCGCTCAAAACGGTGATTTCAATGGAAGAAACGTCTTCATGACGCTCTATGACCTACGCGCCCAGTACAAATTCAGGGGGCTTCGCGTGCGCGCCCTTTTTGCCCAGGCCCATATCAACAACGCCCAGGTAGTGAACCATGCGCTGCAGGAAGATGAACCGCTAAACGCCATTGGCAGCAAGATGACCGGCTGGTATGTGGAGGCGGCCTACAATATCTTGCCCTGGATTGTTAACCGCCCGTCGCAGTCGCTATCCCCTTGGTTCCGTTACAGCCAACTGGATACCCAACAGAACGTACCGAATAGCATTCGCAGCAATACGGACGACTTTGTCACCAGCCCGACATTTGACCGTCGAGTCATCGCGACCGGCATCGACTACAAGCCTATCTCTCAAGTGGCGATCAAACTCGACTACCGCAACTTCGACTTTAAGGGGTCATCAGACGACGAGAACCAAATCATCTTCGGTCTCGGGTACTACTTCTAGCTCTAGCGATTATTTGGATGTATAGGGAGACGCGCAATTGGCTACTCAAGGCCCTGATCCTTCTGCTCATCCCCTCGCTGGGGATGGCCAGAGCGGTCGTCCTGATGGATAAGCAGACTGCCCTTCAGCGTGCTTTCCCGCAGGCTGACCGGATTGAGCGCGAGACCCTGTTCTTCGACTCGGCAGCCAGGGCCGAGGTTAGCCGCCTCGCCCAAGCGCCCTTTGAGAGTGGCCTTTTTACCGTCTATATCGGCTACCGAGCGGGCGAGATTCAAGGCTACACCTTCATCGATACCCGGATCGTACGGACCCACCCCGCGACATTCATGGTAGTTCTCGCGCCCAAGGGTCGCGTCCGTATGGTCCGGGTTCTCGCCTGGGGCGAACCGCCGGAGTACCAACCCATGAGGCGTTGGCTAGCGCAGTTCGAAGGCCACGAAGAGACGCGGGGGCTGCAGCTCGATCAGGATATTCAGGGGATCAGCGGCGCGACGTTTACCTCACGCACCCTTACCGAAGGGGTGCGTCGCGCGTTGGCGGTTTATCAGTTCTGTTTAGAACATACGGACGAAGGTCAAGCAGCAAGTTGCTGAAATCCATGAGTGAGCGCAGGAGGTTCGTCGCAATAATCAAAAAAAAGATCCACTGAAGGTTTCTCGAGGGCCGTAATGGAACGGAACATCCTCCGAGCCCAGGGCGGGGTGTACGACCCAAGGGGTGGTCGGCTGCGGAATACACCGCCCCCATATCAGGTGGCCGCCAAGAGCTTGGGCGGTGGATGTGGGCCACGATCACGCCAAAGGGGGGAGTTTTTCATCAGCCAACTGGAGGATTGACCGACCATGCGCTTCAACATCACCGGCGAGCAACGCCGCAATCCACTGCTCAAGACAGCGATTTTGCTGTTTCTCTCGTATGTCGCCTTGCTTTGGCTCAGCAATGGCCTGCTTTACTTCGACAAGATGAGCCTCACCTACGAGTCGGTCAAAACCTACTACCTGGGAGATCCGGCAACCTTCCAACAGCCTCGCAGTTATGTCGGAATGCTCGAGGTCGCGCACTTTCATCTATTCGCGATGGGAGTCTTGGTGCTGACCCTGGTCCACCTGATGTTCTTCGCCCCGCTCTCTCTGCGCGCCAAGCAGTTCTGGATGTGGGCTCCGTTTGTGTTCGCGGTCGGAGACGAGGGGGCCGGGTGGCTCGTGCGTTTTGTATCCCCCCTGTTCTCCTACCTCAAGATCGCAACCTTCATCGGGTTGGAGCTCAGTCTTGCTGGAGTGATAGCCATTACGCTCTGGTCGTTGGCGAGCGACCGCCGCGGTAGCTACGCCGAGTCGCGGGATAAGTCTCAATCCACCACATACCAGCCACGTGAAAAGTCTCCCGCCTCCTCATGAAGGGAGGGATCCGGTATTCGCGGGAAGTCGCACGCGGCCATCGCGCGTGCTCAGCTCGATGCGGCGTGCAGCGCCTTGGGATCTACTCATTCGCCGCCTGCAGTGGCTCGGGCGCATCGCGAAACTGCAGTGCCGCGAGCCGCGCATAGAGCCCGTGCTCGTTAATGAGCTTGTCATGGCGGCCGCGGGCGGCGATATGTCCCTGGTCCAGGACTAGGATTTCATCGACTTTGCGCACGGTGGCAAGGCGATGTGCGATGATGAGCGTAGAGCGTCCACGCATAAGCTGCTCCAGCCCATCTTGAACCAAGCGCTCGCTCTCGGCATCCAAAGAGCTCGTCGCCTCATCGAGCAGCAGTAATGCCGGATCGCGCAGGATGGCGCGGGCAATGGCAATGCGTTGGCGCTGACCGCCCGAGAGACGTATCCCGCGCTCACCAAGGAAAGTGTCAAAACCTTGCGGAAGCTGATCGAGGAATTCAGCCGCATGGGCCGCCTCGGCAGCTTGGCGCACTTGCGCATCGGACACGCTCGGGTGCCCATAGCGAATGTTCTCCCAAGCATCCGCGCCGAATATGACCGGATCCTGTGGAACCAAGGCCACGCGCTGGCGCAGCTCTTTCGGGTCGACGCTGCGAACGTCGATGCCATCGAAGCGGATCGCGCCTTCTTGTGGGTCATAGAAGCGCAGCAATAGCTGCAACACGGTCGTTTTCCCCGCGCCGGAAGGACCCACCAGCGCAACTTTCCTACCCGGCGCTAAAGTAAACGAGAGCTTGCGCAGCGCGGCGGTCGCGGGCCGCGAGGGATAGCAGAAGGTTACATTGCGCAGCTCTACCTCACCGCGCGCCGGCTCAGGCAATGCGACTGGGCGGGCGGGTAGAGCGATCTTCGGCTCGGTGTTGAGCAGCTCCAGCATGCGCTCGGTGGCACCCGCGGCGCGCAGCAAATTGCCGGCAACCTCGCTCAACGCACCGATCGAGCCGGCGACGAGCACCGCGTAGAAGACGAAAGCCGAGAGCTGCCCACCGGTCAGCCGTCCGGCCAGGACGTCATGGCCGCCCACCCACAAAACGATGCTGATGGCCGTGAAGGTAAACAACATGACCACGCCTGTGAGCAGCGCACTCACTCTGGTACGCTGGATAGCGGTATCGAAAGCCGCTTCTACCTGATTGCCATAGCGCTCCTCGTCGATGCGCTCATGACAGAAGGCCTGAACGGTGCGGATACCGTATAAAACCTCACCCACGTAGGCACCGACATCGGCGATCCGGTCCTGGCTTTTGCGTGAGAGCCCCCGCACCCGGTGGCCAAGCAGCCAAACTGGCGCGATGACTAGGGGTACCCCGAGCAGCACCAGCAGCGCGAGCTTGGTGCTGGTGATGGCAAGCATCACCAAGCCGCCGGTGATGAGAAGCGTGTTGCGCACGGCAACCGCGAGCGTCGAGCCGACTACTACCTGTAGTAGCGTGGTGTCCGTGGTCAGGCGCGAGATGACCTCGCCCGTTCGAGTCACCTCAAAGAAAGCAGGCTCAAGCTTCAGCACCTGGGCGAAAACGGCCCGGCGGATGTCGGCCACCAGGCGCTCGCCGATCCAGGTAACCAGGTAGACACGGGCCGCAACCGAGACAGCCATCACCACGACAACGACCAGAAAAAGCAGCAAGGCCTGATTAAGCGCGGTAGCCGAACCGTTGCTCAAGCCGTAATCCACCACATGTCGCAGGACCACACCGAAACCGAGCACCGCGCCGGCGGCAATCAGCAGCGCGAGCAGTGCGCAAGACAGAGCGCCGCGGTAGGGGCGCAGAAAGGCGAGCAGTTGCGTGAGAACCCGCAGGTTGCTGCTGCCGGGGCGCTGTTCCGTGAGCGGTTGGTTTCTGGGCATAGCTCGGTTCAACTCCCAAAGGTCGCAAACTGTTGCGCAAGACAGCTCGCAAACCTGATGCCGAATTTCCGACGAACGGTGCTTGAGAACGGCGCGCCGTGACCGCATGTCGGCGGCCATGACGAACTTTGCGGCCCCAAGCATTTGCGCTTGCCAGTCGAGCATCGACCGCGCCAGTGCTTCCGGGCCTGCAGGATCCGTCGCAGTCTACCGTATACATTTTCATCTCTACAGGGGTTGTGCATGGCTACCCGAAAAGGAAACGCGCAGAAGACTACCAATGTGGCACGGATGGCCGCCGAGGCGATCGGCTCCGGGACAGACGGCGTAGGAGATGCGTCGCACGATCGAATGCAACAGCTCTATCTCAGACGCGTATCAGGTAGAGCCGGAAGGCGATTGCGAGCGCTCACCGCTCGGCGCGCGAACACGAGCGGCGAGCACTGATCAGCCAGCCGTCGATCTGCGCCCGCGCTTCGGAGCTCGAAATTAGCGGGCTCGAGCGCGGGCCATGTGTTGCGCCTGCCTGTTAGGCCAGGTTCAGCCTGAGCACCACCGCATCGGGCCTGGCGAGTTGCCGCCCCCAAACGGGGGGCGCGCTCGCAGCGGTAGCACGCGCGGGATCACCGCACACGCGCAGCCGTCCTCTCAAACAAACTGTGATTTCCCGTCGATGTGCCGCTGCTAACGGGATTGCCCGGCGATCACTTCCCCAGCGCTGTCAAGGCGCAGGCGCATGCGGCCGAAACGCTCGATGTGCCTTGCCACACAGCCGCCGCCTTGGGTGGTAACCTCATCGAAAGTGACGCTTATCTCCAGGCATTCACCGCTGCGCTCGATCACCTCCCAGCGCAGGGTGTCGTTGTCGATCCAGCCGTTTTCGCGGCAGAACGCGTTGAGTTCGCGACAACGGCGAAGATATGCTTCGATCTTATCCATGGCCTTGTTCATCGCGCTGTGGCCTTCAATTATGGTGTTTCTACACTCACGCGAGCTAAAAAGGGGTGACTACAGCCGGCAGACCGTTTCAATACAAGCTGTTGAACCAGAGGATAACTCCTAAGCAGGCATATGATCACACGGGATCTCACAGCCGAACTGTTTCGCCATGTCAGCGCCGAGAAGGCGCCGCTATACCGTGCCGTGCTGACAACCTTTGCTGCAGCCAAACGCCAATTCCGGTTGCATCTTCGACCCGATGAAGTGCGCTCGGAGACCGCTTGGCCCGGTAACGCGCCCGAAATGGAAGAGCTGCAACAAATTCTCGGGCAACTGGCCGAATGGGGCAATCTCCAGAAGCAGGCGGATACGGCCCGCGTGGCCACGATCGAGGACTTCTACCGGGCTCGATTTCTCTACCAACTCAGCCGCGAGGGTGAGGCGGTGGAAACCGGGCTGGCCGCGTACGCGCAGGCACTGGCGCGGCGTGCCGAGCTGCAGACTGTGGCGCTGGAGGATATCCAGACGCAGCTTGCGGCACTACAGCGGTTGGCGAGCCAGGAGCCACGCGATCCGACCGCAATTCATCAGACATTGCGCGAGCTGGTGCATGTTTTCGAGGGCTTGGCCGGCAACGCCGAGGATTTTATGGCCGGGCTGGGACGCACGGTCGAGCTCCAAGGCGCCGAGGCCGTGGCGGTGGTCGCTTACAAGGACCGCCTGATCGATTATCTGGAGCGCTTCATCGGTGAGCTGGTGGCAGCATCCGGCCGCATTGCCGAAACCATTCTAACCCTGGAGCCGGCGGACGAGTTGCTGGAATTGGCGGCCTGTCGCGAAGCCCGCGACACTGCGCCGGGCGAGGATGACGCCACCGAGCAGGTGGCCGAGCGGGCACTGGCGGCCTGGCGCGAGCGCTGGGCGGGTCTGCGCGGCTGGTTTCTGCGCAGCGACTCGGGCCCATCACAAGCGCAGCGTCTGCGCGCCCGCGCGCGCTCGGCCATCCCGCGCCTGCTGTCAGCCATTGCGCGGGTCAACGAACGGCGCACCGGGCGCAGCGACCGCACCGCCGATTACCGTGTGCTCGCGCGCTGGTTCGCCCAGGCACCGAGCGAGGCCGACAGTCACCGTCTCTGGCGTGCCGCGTTCGCACTAGCGCCCGCGCGTCATCTGGCGCTGACCACTGAGGCCGACGTGGCGGCCGCCACGTCCTGGACCGTTGCGCCAGCGATTGCCATTCATCCGACCCTGCGCGAGCGCGGCCGCTTGCCCACCGCGGGTGGGCCGCCGCGCATCCGGGATCGTGCCAGCGAGCGCGCCTGGCTGGGCCGGCAAATGGCCGAAGAAGCAGCCCAGACACGCGCCGCGCGCAAACGCCTGGCGACTGAGGGGATCGTTCGCTTGTCGGAACTGGGCAGGCTCGACCGCCACGCCTTCGCGCTGTTTTTGGAACTGCTGGGCGAAGCACTGGCCGCGGCGACCGATCCGAGGGAGCGCATCGAGCGCCTGACCACCGACGGCAGCCTGTCGCTGCTGCTGGAGCCGATTGCCGACGCACCGGTAATCGAGCTGAAAACCGAGCTCGGCGTATTCGCCGGCCGCGATCACTGGATCCGGGTTCGGGAAGTCGGCGTGCCATCTGCAGTAGAGGTCGCCTGATGGCCGCCATAATCGACGCCCGCAGCCGCGAGATTGAGGAGCAGCGCGAGCGTGCCCTGAGAGCATTGTTGTCCCGGCCGCTGATGACCGCCGACCATCGCGTCTTCGGTCTGGTGCGCGCTCATGCCGATCATCTACGCGACTGGCTCGCGCGTGAATGCGGCTGGGTGCTGCGTGTGGAACGCGAGTACGCGCGCCTGCTCAAGCGCCCGGCGGACGTCATGGACAGCCGGCGCGGCACGGCGGGCTTCAATCGTAATCGATACGTTCTGCTGTGTCTGGCGCTGGCCGTGATCGAGCGCGAAGAAGTCCAGACCACCCTGCAACGCCTCGGCGAGCGCCTGATCGCCGAGGCGGCCGCGCCCGAGCTGGCCGCGACCGGCTATGTGTTTAGCCTCGACAAGCAGACCGAACGGCGCGATCTGGTGCAGGTGTGTCGGTTGTTGCTGGATCTCGGCATTATCAGCCGCGTGGCCGGCGACGAACAGGCCTATATCAATCAGTCAGGTGATGCGCTGTACGATATTCACCGGCCGATGCTGTCCGCGCTGCTGGCCGGTGACCGCGGCCCCTCGGCCCTGACCGACGCGGACGACGGCGATTGCGAGGCGCGCCTGCGAGCACTCGTGGCCGAAAATGTCCCCGAAAGCGAGGGAGCCCAGCGTAGCGCCATACGCCATCGGCTCGCGCGGCGTCTGCTCGATGATCCGGTGGTGTACCTGGACGAGCTCGATGCCGAGGAACGTGAGTATTTCAGCCACCAGCGCGGTGCCATGTGCCATCGCCTGGCCACGGCCACGGGCCTGACGGCCGAACACCGCGCCGAAGGCTCGGCATTGGTCGACGAGACCGGGGATCTTACCGATGCGCCCTTGCCGCAGCAGGGCACGGATGCCCACGCCACGCTGCTGTTGGCCGAATTTCTAGCTGCCCGCATGCGCGCCGGCGATGACACTCCGGTGCCGCACGCCGAAATTACCGCCTTCATGCGCGCTGCCGCACGCGATCACCGCAAATACTGGCGCAAGGCAGCGCAGGAAGCCGGCGCCGAACGCGAATTGGCGAGTGCCGCGCTGAACCACCTCGAGGCACTGAACTTGGTCAGCCGCCACGGTGAGACGGTGCGCCCGTTACCCGCCGTATGTCGCTTCCGTTTGGGCGAATCCCGCGTGCAGCAACAGGATTTACTGGACGACCTATGAACGACACCGCCGCGCCGGACGCGGTTCTGCCGCAACCACACATGTCGCGTTGGCAACCGCTGCGCCTCGGTCTGGTCGAGCTTTACCACTACGACAGCGAGGAGTTCTGGTTCGAGGACGGTCACCTGATGCTGCGCGGCAACAATGGTACCGGCAAATCCAAGGTGCTGTCGCTAACGCTGCCGTTTTTGCTGGACGCCGACCTGTCGCCGGCGCGTCTGGAGCCCGACGCCGATCGCGGTAAGCGCATGGACTGGAATTTGCTCATGGGCAATCGCTACGACCGCCGTACCGGCTACACCTGGATCGAGCTCGGGCGCGTCGATGACACTGGCGACCCGATGTATCTCACGCTGGGTTGCGGCCTGCGTGCCACCGCCGGCCGGCGCAGCGTCGATTCCTGGTTTTTCGTCACCGAGCAGCGTGTCGGTGTCCAATTATTTCTGATCAGCGAGCAACAGACCGCACTGACCCGCGAACGGCTGACCGAGGCTGTGGGCAGCCACGCCGTGTTTACCGCCGCGCGCGACTACCGGCGCGCGGTCGACGAGCGCCTGTTTGGCCTTGGTGTCGAACGCTACCGCGCGCTGATCGACACGCTCATCCAGCTGCGCCAGCCGCAGTTGTCCAAGCAGCCCAACGAGCAGAATCTGTCCGACGCCCTGTCGCAGGCCTTCCCGCCGCTGGATCGCGTGGTGCTGGAAGACGTTGCCGAGGCCATGACCCAGCTCGACGAGTACCGCGACGAGCTCGATGATTACGAATCGATGCAGAAGTCGGTGGCACGGTTCAACCACAGCTATGGCCAGTACGCGCGGATATTGGCGCGTCGGCGCGCACGCCTGCTGCGCCAGGCCCAGACCGCGTTCGACAGCGCGCGAACCGAGGCCAGAGCGGCCAGTGACGCGTACGCCGAGGCAATGCAGGCTGTCGATGCACGCCAAGCCGAGTTCGACGACATCAGCGCACGGTTATCGGAAGCCGGCGGGCAGATCGAAGCCATCAAGGACAGCCCGGAAATGCGTGGCGCACGCGAGCTGCATCGCGCCCAAAGCGATGCGGAGCGCGCCCGCGGCGACGCGGAAGCCGCGACGGATACCTGCGAACGCGCGCACAAGCGCCATGCGCAGGAAGCGGAAGCCGTCGAGCGCCGGCAACAAGCCTGTGCCGCTTCACGCGAAGCGCTGGCATCGGCGATCGACACGCAGCGCGAGACCGCACAGGCCGCCGGTGTGGCGGCTGCCCACAACCAGACTTGGGGTGAGGACATAACGCCGGATGCCATTGCGCAAAAACCGGCGGACGCGCGCGGTGCCTGCAAGCAGAATCAGGACAAGCTGGCGGCACAACGTAAAGCCCAGATTGAGCAGATTCGCAAACACCTCGACGCTACCGACGCAGCGCGGCAGCAACACGCGCAAGCCGCCAGCCAACGCGACGCCCGTTTTGCCGACAGCGAAGCCGCGGAAGCCTCGGTGCGCGAAGCCCGGCAGGCGCAACAGGCCGAAGCCAAGGCACACATCGAGGCCTGGCGCGAATTCATCGACGACACGGCGGATCGGCTGGCTGCCGGCTGGCCGGACGTCGAGGAGACCCTGGCCGACTGGGTTATCAGCCTGGACGGCGCATCAAAGCTGGATCAAATGCTGGCCGAGGCCGAGCGCGAACAGCGTGCCAAGCTCACGAACCGCGACAGCGACCTGCGCCAGCAGGAAACCACGCTGCAACAGGAACTGGAAGCGTTGCGCGCCGAGCAGGCAGGGCTGGCCGAGGGTCGCCAGCTTGAACCGCCGGCGCCACTCACACGTACCGCCGAACGGGGTAGCCGACCCGGCGCACCGCTCTGGCAACTGCTGGATTTCCAGGCCCAAACCGACGCGACACAACGCGCGGGTATTGAAGCCGCGCTGCAGGCCAGCGGCGTGCTCGACGCCTGGGTGACACCGGCCGGGAGTGTGCTGGATCCCGACACGCAAGACGTCTGGCTGGTCGAGCGGCCGCGCCAAAAACACAATCTTGGTGAATTGCTGCGCATCGAAATCGATAGCAACAACCCCCGCGCCCGCGCGATCGACACCGAGCGCGTGGCCGGCGTGTTGGCCGGAATCGCGCTGGGTGACGATGCCGCGGCCGAGTTCTGGCTCGCAGATGACGGCCGCTATCGTATCGGCCCCAGCCAGGGCGCCTGGAGCAAGTCCGAGGCCGAATACATCGGCTTTGCTACCCGAGAGGCCGCCCGCCGCCGTCGGCTGCAAGCGCTGGCCGCCGAAATCGAGGCGCTGACAGCACAACTGGCGGAATTGGCCAAACAACGGCGCGAGCTGGCGCGCCGGCACCAGGAATTGGATGAGCTCATGCGGGAGCGCCCGGGCGCCGACGCGCTGCGCCAGGCTCACGCCGATCAGAGCGCCGCCGAGCGCAACGCCGGCGGGGCACGGCAACGGCTAGGCGAAGCGGAAGCCAATCTCGAACGCGCGCGCACGGCCTGGGAACGCGCACGCCAGGAACTGGAGCTCGATGCCCAGGACACCCGCTTGCCCGCCGAGCGTGCAGCGCTAGAAACGATCGCCGGCCATCTGGCTGACTACCGCCAAGCAATCGTCACCACCGCCGCCGCCGTGCGAGAGCACGCCCAGGCGCTCGCCGAGCAAGCCGATCAAGTCACGCGCGCGCAATCCGCCAGAGCCGATCTCGAAACGGCCGCCGAACGCGCACGGCAGCAACAACAGCAGGCAACTGCAACGCGAGCGCATTATGAAGAGCTGCGGAGCCTTGTGGGCGCAAGCGCCGAGGAGGTGCTCGCTCGGCTGGCGACGCTGAAGGAGCGACAGACCGAGCTCAAAACGACGCAAGTCGAAACCAGAAAACAGTTCGTCGATGCCCGCGAAAAGCTCGGCGGCGCACGGCAACACGCCCAGGATAGCGAAACACGCCGCCAGGAGCAGGAGCAGGCACGGCTGGAGGCCGTCACGCATTTTCAGGCGTTCGCCGAAACCGGCCTGCTGCGCGCCGCCGTGCCGGATATATCGCCACCAGAAGGCGACAAAGCCTGGGCCGTCGACCCGGCCCTAACCTCGGCACGGAATACGGAGCAGGCGCTCGCGGATGTGTCCGCCGCGGACGAGGACTGGAAGCGGGCACAGGATCGGCTGGGCAGCGAATTCACCGAGTTGCAGCGGGCCATGTCAACGCGCGGCTATGGCAGTTCTGGCGAACCCGGCGATCACGGCTTTGTCGTGCGGGTCGTATTCAATCAGCGTCAGGAGGCGCCGGATCGGCTGCAAACGCTGCTGGAATCCGAAATCACCGAACGCCGCAACCTGCTCACGGCCAAGGAACGCGAGATCATCGAAAACCACCTGCAGGCCGAGGTTGCCGCGCAGCTGCAGCAGCTCATGCGCGAGGCCGACGAGCGCGTGCGCCGCATCAACGAAGAGCTCGATCAGCGCCCGACTTCGACCGGAGTCAAATTCAAGCTCGTCTGGCAGCCGCGCGACGATGCCGACAACGAGCAGCTGACGAATCTTACCGATGTGCGCAAGCGCCTGCTGAACACGGTCAGCGATGCCTGGTCGCCCGAGGATCGCGCCGCGGTGGGCGCCTTTCTGCAGCAACGGATACAGGCCGAACGGGCGCGCGGCGACGGCGCGGCCCGCATCGACCAGCTCGCCACCGCGCTGGACTATCGCGCTTGGCACCGATTCCGCGTGCGCCGCTGGCAGGATGGCCAATGGCGGCCGTTGTCCGGCCCCGCCTCCAGTGGCGAGCGCGCGCTCGGGCTGACCGTGCCGCTTTTCGCCGCCGCCGCCAGCCACTACGAAAGCGCCGCGGCGGTGGCGCCGCGCCTGGTGCTGCTGGACGAAGCGTTTGCCGGTGTCGACGATGCCGCCCGCGCACACTGCATGGACCTGATCCGCGAGTTCGACCTCGACTTCGTCATGACCAGCGAGCGCGAGTGGGGCTGTTACGCGGAACTGCCGGGTGTATCCATCTGCCACCTGATCCGGCGCGAAGGCGTCGATGCCGTTTTCGTGTCGCGCTGGCGCTGGAATGGCAAGGTGCGCGAAGCCGCGCCCGAACCGCGTCATGCGCTGGAACAAGTGCAACAACACGCTGCGCAACAGCACATAGCACAGGCCGATGCCACATCCGGAACCGCTTGATCATGAGCGTCTTAGCCGGTTGCTCGGTGGTGAGGCACTGGCCGACCTGCGCCAGCGCCTGCGTAAACGCTACCAACGCTGCACGTCACCGGAGGACAGCTTCACGTTGACCCGGCTGACGCCGACCGAGCGTGACGCGCTTGCCGGGCTGCTAGGCCGGCGCCGCAGTACAGCGACCTCGATGCGCCTTTCACACCTGGCCATCGACGCCGCCCTGGGCCAGGCGGGACTGGCGCCTGATTTGCGCACGGCGCTGGAATGTCTCGACGGCGCAATAACCGATACCGCGGCGCAACGCGAACACCAACACCGAGTATGGGCCGAGGTATTTGCGCGGCTGCCTGGCGGTCCGCTGGCTGACGCATTGACTCGGCCCGTCGAGCAAGGCCTGGTCAAACGCCTTGCCGAAAACGATGTGCAAACCGCCAAGGTTATACTAGTGCAGGCACAACGCGTGCTCGCGCAACTTCCGGCAACTGGCATCACCCGCAGCCACTTAGCTGCCGACGTGCTTGGCGACGCCCACGGCCTGGACCCCGGCCGCCGGGTCGCGACATTGCTGCGGCGGGCGCTTGACCCCAATCGGCAGCAAACCCGCTGGCGCGAGGTCTGGGCCGGACAGGGCGTCATGGTCAGCGAGCTGGCCAAACCGGTTGCGGTTCTCAATTTGCGTACCGAAGGAGCCGATCCGGTTGACCGCTTGCTTGAAACGGCACGCCAAGCCGGGGAGCCGCTGCACCTGTCATTACGTCAGCTGTTACGCATTCCACCGCAATGGCAACGCGAACAACCAATCTACATCTGCGAAAACCCGGACATCCTCGCCGCCGCAGCCGATAAGCTGAGCACGGCATGCCCGCCAATGGTAAGCATCGACGGGCAGCTGTCAGCCGCCCCGCGAGCCCTGCTCGACCAACTTTACGCCGCCGGCTGCGCGTTGTATTACCACGGCGATTTCGACTGGCCGGGCCTGGCGATCGGCAACGGCATTGTCAAACGCTACGCCGCCCGACCGTGGCGCTTTTCAGCAGCCGACTATGCCCCCACACACGGCATCGATCTGCGTGGGGAACCGGTCGACGCCGTGTGGGACACTAATCTGGCGCCGAAAATGCGCGCCAAAGGCCTGGCTGTCCACGAGGAAACCCAATTGCAGGTTTTATTACGGGATCTCTGCGCCAACCATTAAATTGGCGCGCAACGTAACGAGGCGATGGCGCCGCTCCCACCCAATCGTACCTCGGCTCGCTAGTTTTCTGCACCACGACGCACGCCTTCGGCGGAAGCAAGTTCCTATAGCATAATCCCCCGTATGTCAGCGATTATGGGACTCGGGAGGCAACCATGCGCATTGCGATTTTCGGCACCGGCGGCGTCGGCGGGTATTTCGGCGGCCGTCTTGCTCAAGCAGGTGAAGACGTCATATTCATCGCCCGCGGCGAGCACCTGCACGCGATGCGGCAGAGCGGGCTACGCGTGGAGAGTAGCAAAGGCAGCTTCTGCGTCGAGCGCCCTCAGGTAACCGATGATCCAGGCGAAGCCGGCGCGGTTGACGCCATTCTGCTCTGCGTCAAGGCCTGGCAGGTAGCGGATGCCGCCCGCGCACTGCAGCCAATCCTGGGACCGGCGACCTTTGTCGTGCCCCTGCAAAATGGAGTCGAGGCGCCCGATCAACTCGCCGCCGGGCTCGGCCGCGAGCGGGTGCTGGGCGGACTTTGCGGGATTATTGCCTATCGCGCCGACCCCGGTCACATTCGGCACGTCGGCGTCGATCCGTTCGTCAGCTTTTCCGAGCTCGACAATCATCCGAGCGAGCGCGTTGAGCGGCTGCGTCAAGCCTTCGAGCCCTGTCAGGGCACGACCGCCACCGTGCCGCTCGATATCGAAGCCGCCATGTGGAAAAAATTCCTTTTCATCACCGCAATCAGCGGCATGGGCGCGGTCGCGCGCGTGCCAATGGGCGTTCTGCGCAGCCAACCGGGCACCCGTCGCCTGCTGGAGCGCGCCATGGAGGAGATCCATATGCTAGCGCGGGCGCGGCACGTGACCTTGCCGAGCGATATCGTCACGACCAGCATGGGCTCAATCGACGATCTCCCAGCGGATGCGACGGCATCGATGCAGCGGGACATCATGGAAGGGCGCGCCTCTGAGCTCGAGGCACAGACTGGCGCGGTCGTGCGGCTCGCCGCGCAAGCCGGCATCGCAACGCCAGTGAACAGTTTCATCTACCATTGTCTACTCGCCATGGAGCGCCACGCTCGAGGCGAACGCTTCTCGTAGGGAAATGCAAAGGCTTGGGGCTCGCGCAAACATAACTACAAATAGTTTCCCGCAACCTTGGCGCGTCTGCCGGTCCCACGCAAGCAAATTTGCGATGGCTCCAGGTCGAACAAGCCGTATTTGGCCGGTTTGCGCCCACGCGTCCCGACGAGATAAGGCCCGGCCGCGCCACCGAGCTCGTCTCTAAGCCGAGCATTGACCCGTGATTTCTTCTGTTCGAGAAAACTCTTGTCCATGCCTTGCTTCAACGCCTCTTGCTCGGTGCGTTGTCCGCCGAACGCATCAGTGATGCACTGGCGATAGAGCGCAAGATATTCCTGCGCGTAATCGTCCCGATATTCGTTGTCCAGCAGCGGCGCGCAAACCGGTCCGCGATCCTCGACGCGACGCAGCGCCATCCATGCCAGGTACGCGCGTTCGACCGGGGCAAATGCACCTTGCGCCCAGCCGCGGTAACTTGTTTTGTTACCAGGTCGATATCGAGCACGGCGGGATCCAGACTCGCCTGCACCGCGGCGACCGCTTCGCTAAAGCTCATCCGTCCCCAAAAAAGCGGTTCCGGTAAACCATGCCGCAAGCGGACGAATGGAATGCGCACCAATATGATTTCCGCCTCGCTGGCATCGAGCGGCCGCCGATCGGCATCGTCGGTGAAGATGATGCGGCTATCACGCGCGGGATAGAAAAACTCGCGGTTTGACTCGAACGGCGGGCTGACCAGTACATGCGAGAGCTCGTCCTGCTCGCGCCCGAGCAGCGACAGCCCATAGCCGGCATAAAAGCCCATCGATTTGCGGCCGCCGACGAGCGAGAGGTGCAGTGCCGAGCTCGGATCGGCCGTCTCCAAGCCATCTCTAGCGCGCGTACGCGTTCAGCCATTGCGCTGACGGCACACCTACGGTTGAGTGCCAGTTGCCGGAAGGCCCGGAGAACACAATGGTCGGTGTGCCAGTACCACCGATCGAGAGCATTGCCTGGCGGTGGTGTCTGAGCACACTCGCCAGGCCATCACCCGGCTCCAGGGCGACAGTGGTGACGTGCGCGCCCTGGAGCGCGAGTGAGTGGGCTCAAAAAATCTGAGCGATGTCCAAGACATCGATCACGGCCGCCGGCACCGGCCGTTAGACTTCGGCGCGGCGCTTCGCTTGCGGACTCCTCCTTGACCGCGCGCTCGCTCTGGGCGAAAGTTGATCATGAGGGTTCGGGGGGCCTGTACGGATACACCGCACGGATTCCAACTCAACGGCAGCACCCCACTCGAACCCGATTACACCTTACGTTTTTTGCTGCTGAGTTGATCAAAGGGCGAGGGCCACTTTATTAGGACCACTGCTGATTCAGGAGCCGCGAGGCATTTCATTTGCGAAGGAGGTTGGCATGCCGCGCAAAAAACAATCCGACAAGGCACCGGGGGTTTTCACCGATGAGTCCGCGAACGCGCTACGAAAATATGGTGAAAAGCTAGCCAAAGAAAATCAAGAGCGGGTGGCCCGAAAGCGGCGTAGAGCGGGGGATAAGAAAGGAAGCCCTTGATACTGCCAGGTGTGGCAGGCCGAATGAGCCCTATCGTGCTACGACCCCGGTAGGCCTGTCCCTGCCTGCCGGCAGGCGGGGGCGGGCGGTTACCACCCAAGGTGTTACTGGGTAACCATATGGAGTGCTCGACTGCATATGTACCCAGTACCAGTTGTTGCCTCGACTGCAACACGCATCGCAATCAAATCGGGCCTGCCCGCGTAGCGTCCCGCTTAGCATTAACAGGAGTGAGCAGGGATGCTCTATCTATACCGCAGCATCGCACGCAGACCATTATCGTTGACATCTTTCAGGCATGGAGCAACAGATACTTGTGAGGATCGGGGCAGCCAGGCGGATTGTCGCCCTCTATTCCCTATCCACAAAGGGCGGTGCCTCTGGCGTTGGCGCTCTCCCCCTCCAGCCAAGTCACTCGAGCGATTGGGTGGCGTCCCTCGCGCCTTTGGGTGGGTGTCTGATTCGGACACTCAGTTGCTGCCAGCCCCCGGCGGCTGCGGCACGCGCTTGGCCCGTAACCGCCGCTTCACGCCGCTCAGATCGTGAACCCGGGATCCGCGTTCGTGTCTGGTCACGCTTCCAGGCAGCTTGCGGCTTTCTCAAGCATTCCGCCTACCTCTCGGACAAGCACCCCGAGAAAGCCGTCTCGGTCCAGCGTGCGCCGCTGGATGTCGCTCGGCGTGAACCGGCGCATCTCAGCGGAGAACTCGGAGCCAGCAACGATCTCGGGCAGTCGTTCGGCCATCGCACGGGCGCGCCGGGGATAGCCGCCCACGCCGTAGTCGTCCACCTTGCGCCGAATCAATTCGCCACCCACAGCCACGTTTCGCTGGCCGAGCCAGCGCAGGTCCCAGATGTCGCGGTGGCGCAGGTAGCGCGTGCTGTTCACCAGCGAGACCAGCTTGTCGGCGACGACCTCTTCGAGGCGCTCGGTGGGTACGAGCAGGTCCATGTAACCGCCGGGCAGGAAGTCGTAGTTCACCCGCAACGCCATGGGCTCTCGGGTGTACGCGGGCAAATTCGCCACCTCGACGTTGACGCGCTGCTTTGGCAAGTCCGGACGCATCGGGGCTGTGACCACCGAAACGCGCCATTTGAGCACCCGCACCGTCTCCCCGGGGGCTTCGTCGTCGCCGCGGAGCGCATGTCCGAGTGGCTCCCGCACCTCCACCGGCAACCCGTAGCGCTCGCCGATGTAGTGCCGAAGACACTCGGCGAGCTCGCGCAGCCGGAAGCGGTCGAACCCCCGCCCTCCGACGAAATCGAGATCCTCGCTCAGCCGGGAGGCGCCATAGCAAAGACGCAGGGCCGTTCCGCCCTGGAAGGTAAGCCCGGCCAACAGGCGCTCGCGGTCGAGCGCATAGAGGATGTCGTAGTGGAGCAGCTCCTTCTCGATGGCTGGACGCATGTGCGCGTGGTCCGCGCGCGCCATGGCCAACGCCACCAGATCGTCGAAATCAGCGCGCGGCGACATCGGCTAGCGCCTCCGCGTCGACCAGGTGCGTGTTGCGACCAACGCGTTTGAGATCCGACCAGGCCGCCTCGGGTGTCGCAAGTGGCAGCGGGCGGTGCACGTTGCGCATGCGAGGAAGGATTTCGCGCACGCGCCGGGCGGTGTGCGTGAGCTCGATGACCCCCCACGGGGTGCAATAGGCGCCTTTGCGCCCGGTGGTCATCACCGTCAGTCGGTCGAGCGGAATCTGCGAGATGACGCCATAGGCCGAGAGCGCGGATTCGAGGCTGACATAATTATAGTCACCACGGCGCATGGCACGGGCGATGTACTCGATGGTGTCGGGGCCTGCGCCTTGGCCGATCTCATAGACATAGATGCCGCGCGCGGCCCGCGAAAGAAGCCCCCGCTGGATCAACCGGTCGATGGATACCTGGAGCGTTTTCGGGCTGTCCGCGGGGAACAGGTGCGCGAGGTCGCTTTGGGTGTATACGTGACGACCGCGACGGTCCCAGCCAGAGAGGGTTTTGACGGCGAGGGGCAGCTTCATTGGCAAATGGACAATAAATTTATCTTTAT